>NZ_CVSG01000068.1 GCF_001179945.1 Candidatus Pelagibacter communis
GAAAATGGGAAAAAAAATTACAATTGATTCATCAACTCTAATGAATAAAATTTTAGAATTAATTGAAGCTCAAAAACTATTCGATTTACCTAATAATAAATTGGATATAGTAATTCATCCTAATTCTCTTGTTCACGCAATTATTAAAAAAAGAAATGGATTAACGACATTTATATATCATGATACATCAATGATAATTCCTTTAGCTAATGCAATATTTGATGGAAAGTTAAATATAAAAGAATTTTACAAGACCGAAAAGAAAAAAAATAAATTAGAGAATCTCGTTTTTGATAAAGTGGACAAAAGGATATTCCCTGTAATCAATTTGAAAAATAGAGCTAATGAATATCCATCAACATCCATTATAATAAATGCGGCTAATGAAATATTAGTTGAACTGTTTCTTGATAAAAAGATACCTTTTTTGAGCATTTCTAAAACCATATTGAAGATACTAAATGATAGAAATTACAAAAAATATGCTATAAGAAAACCTAAAAATATTCATGAAATCACTAAGATTGATAAATGGACAAGAGAAAACATTAAAAAAAAATTGAAAATAGATGACTAAAAAAATTATTTTATCCTTTTTTTTATTATTTTTTTCAGCGTTAAAAGCTGAGGTGATTGAAAATGTTATTATTGAGGGTAATAAAAGAATTTCTGATGAAACAATTAAAATTTATGGAGAGGTAGAATTAAATAAAAATTTTACAGAAAGCGAATTAAATAAAGTATTAAGCAATCTAAACTCAACTAATTTTTTTGAGAATATTGAAATTAACTTAAATAATAAAACTCTTAAAATAGTAGTAAAAGAATATCCTTTTGTAAATCAATTGATTATTTTAGGTGAACCAAAAAAGAGTAATGTTGAAGAAATAAAAAAACTAATTCAAATAAAATCTAAAAGGCCTTTTATAAAAGCAAATTTAGCAAAAGATATTGATATAATAAAAAAACTTTATTCCTCTTTAGGTTATAATTTTGCAGAAGTAGATGCAAAAATTAAAGAAATTGATAAAGATAATTTAGATTTACTTATTGAAATTGAAAGAGGAGAACAAACTAAAATTTCTTCTATAAAATTTATTGGTAATAAAAATATAAGATCTAGAAGATTACGAGATGTCATCGCAAGTTCAGAAGATAAATTTTGGAAAGTACTTTCCAATAACACAAATTTAAGTGAGAATTTAATTAATTTAGATAGAAGATTACTTACAAATTATTATAAGTCACTTGGTTACTATGATATAAAAATAACTTCAAATATTGCTGAAATCAATAAAGCAGGTAATGCAGATTTAGTCTACTCTATTGAGGAAGGAACCAGATACACAATTAATAAAATTTCTACTAATATAGATGAAGTTTTTGACAAAAACCTGTTCTTTCCATTAAATAAAGAATTTAAAAAATATATTGGTGATTATTACTCACCTTTCAAAATTAAGAAACTTTTAGAAGAGTTAGATAGACTAATTGAATTTAATAATTTACAATTTGTTGAGCATAACGTTAAAGAAGATATTAATAACGATTCTATTAATATCACTTTAAATATTTACGAAGGTCCTAGAAATTTAGTTGAGAGAATTAATATTACCGGCAACAATGTCACAAATGAAGATGTAATTAGGGGAGAACTTATTTTAGATGAAGGTGATCCATTTGTTAATCTAAGTCTAGAAAAATCAATAGCAAAAATTAAAGCAAGAAATATATTTAACGATGTAACTTATGAAATTAATGATGGAAGTGAAAATAATTTAAAAATAATTGACATCAATGTTGAGGAGAGACCAACTGGTGAAATAAGTGCGGGTGCAGGTGTAGGTACATCGGGTGGAACTATAGCATTTAATATAAAGGAAAATAATTGGTTAGGACAAGGAAAGTCAGTCGGTTTAGAGATTCAAGCAGACGAGGAGTCTCTTATAGGAGATTTTCGTTATACTGATCCAAACTATAATTTTTTAGGAAACTCAATTACTTACTCTCTTTTAAGCGAAAGAAACGATAAACCTGATTTAGGTTTTGAAAACTCAATTATTGCTGCAGCTGTTGGAACTTCTTTTGAGCAATATAAAGATATTAAAGTACGTCTAGGATTGCAAGCAAGTCATGATGATTTACAAACAGAGGACAGTGCCTCAGCTTCATTAAAAAAACAAAACGGTACATACAGTGAGTTAACAGGAAATTATGGTTTTACTTTTGATAAACGAGATAAGGCTTTTATGCCAACTAGTGGATCGATTTTTTCTTTTGGACAATCAATTCCAATTGCAGCTGATAAAGCTTTTATAACTAATACTATCAGCTCAAGTTTTTATAAATCTTTAAGTGAAAATATCATTGGTTCAACAAAAATTTATATTGCAAGTATTAATGGCTTAGGCGGAGAAGATGTTAGAATAAGTAAACGTAGAGGAATTAGCTCGTCGAGATTAAGAGGTTTCGAAAAAAATAAGGTTGGCCCGGTAGATGGTAGCGATCATGTTGGCGGAAATTACGTTGCAGCTTTAAATTTTGAAACTAATCTTCCTAATGTTTTGCCAGAAAACTCAAATGCTGATGTAGGTTTATTTTTAGATTTTGGTAATGTTTGGGGTGTAGACTATGATAGCTCAATTGATGAAAGCAATAAAATACGATCAAGCACTGGAGTTACTGTGAATTGGCTATCTCCAATCGGACCTTTAAATTTTGTAATTTCACAAAATCTATCAAAAGCAGACACTGATGTTACCGAGAGTTTTACTTTTAATCTAGGAACTACTTTTTAATAATGAATATAAAAAAAGTATTAATTATTGTTTTATTCTTTTTTTCTCTAAATTTCTCACTATATGCTGAGGCTCCACACTATCTAGATTTCAAATTAATTTTAAATGAGAGTGATGCTGGGAAAAAAGCTCAAAATTTTTTAAAAAAAAAATTAGAAAGTGGGATAGAAAATATAAAAAAAAAAGAAAAAAGCTTTCAAGAAGATGAAAAAAAAATTATCCAACAAAAAAAAATTATTTCAGCCGAGGAGTATAAAAAAAAAGTTTCTGAACTAAGAAATAAAGTATCAGAAATCCAAAAAGAGAGAGGTAAATTATTAGAAAATGTTGCAAAACAAAGAGCCAAAGCAAGGAAAGAAATACTTAATAATTTAAACCCAATAATAAAAAATTACATGAATGAAAAAAAAATTAGAATGGTAATAGATAAAAAAAATATATTGTTAGCTGATGAGACTTTAGACATCACAAAAGATATAATGGCACTACTTAATAAAAAGCTTAAATCAATTAATCTCAATTAAATTTGGATGGATTCAAATTTATTCTTCAAAAAAAAAAAATTTAAAGTAAAAAAATTATTTCCAAAAATTAAAATAAATAAAGATTTTTATATTAACTCTATTAAACCTTTACACTTAGCTAAAAAAAAGGATATAACTTTTTTCGACTCTATTAAATACAAGCACGACGCATTATCAACACAAGGAGGTTTATGCATCACAACTGAACGGCTCAAAAAATATCTACCAAACAACTTACCAAGCCTTATTGTTAAAAATGTACTTTATGAGCTAGCAATTGTTTTAAAAAAAATCTATCCTTTTTCTGATATAGACTACCCTGATTTAAGTTTAAAAGCTCCTAAAGTAAATAAATATAAGTTTGTTAAATTTGGTAATAATGTTTTAATTGGTCAAAATGTTAAAATAGGTAAAAATTCAATCGTTGGATCTAATTCGATAATTGAAAAAAATGTAATGATAGGAAAAGATTGTGTGATTGGATCAGGTGTAATAATTAAAAATTCATTAATAGGTGATAGAGTGATAGTGCAAGATAATTGCAAAATCGGGCAAAAAGGATTTGGATTCATCCCGGTAAATAAACGTAATATTAAATTTCCGCATATTGGTAAAGTAGTTATAAGCGATGATGTTGAAATGGCTACCTCTTGCACGATCGATCGTGGATCTATTGATGATACAGAAATTGGAAAAAATACTTATTTAGATAATCAAGTTCATATTGCTCATAATGTAAAAATTGGATCTGATTGTATGATTGCTGGGCAGGTTGGTTTTGCGGGAAGCTCAAAAATAGGAAACAACGTTTCTATTGGTGGTCAAGCTGGTGTTTCTGGTCATTTAAAAATTGGTAATAATGTTAAAATTGGTGGTGGAAGTGGTGTAGTTAAGGATATTGAAGACAATCAAATAGTAATGGGATATCCCGCTGTCCCTTTTAGAGACTTTTTAAAAAATAAAAAATGAGCAAGACTGAAATAGATAAAAAAACGATTGAAAGTTTATTGCCTCACAGAGAGCCAATGTTATTAATAGATAAATTAATAAATATAGTCCCTTTGAAATCTGCAACTGCGATCATGTACGTAAAAAAAAATAGTTTTTATGTTCAAGGTCATTTCCCCAATCAACCAGTAATGCCCGGAGTTTTAATTGTTGAAGCTTTTGGTCAAGCTGCTGCTGCACTCACAGCCCACGGAATTGATAAAAAAGAATATGAAAATAAATTAGTATTTTTGATGGGAGTAGATAAAGCGAGATTTAGAAATCCTGTTATACCAGATTGTGAATTACATTTAGATATTGAAGCTATTAGATCTCATGGAAGAGTTTGGAAATATAAAGGAACAGCCAAAGTTAATGGTAAAAGAATGGCTGATGCCGAGTGGTCAGCAACAATAGTTGAAAGAAAATAATGATACATAAAACAAGTGAAATTGATAAAAAAGCAAAGATTTCAAAAAATGTAAAAATTGGACCTTTTTGTTATGTCGGTCCAGGAGTAGAACTAAATGAAAATGTAGAGCTTATTTCAAATGTGCATATTGAAGGAGAAACAAGGGTTGGCAGCGGAACTAAAATTTTTCCATTTGCAAGTATAGGAACCCAGCCTCAGGATTTAAAATATAAAGGAGAAGAAAATAGTCTAACAATTGGAGAGAATAATTTAATAAGAGAATATGTAACAATAAATCCTGGTACTGAAGGAGGGGGATCAAAAACAGAAATTGGCAATAATTGTTTGTTTATGATTTCATCCCATGTAGCGCACGACTGTAAAATTGGAAACAATGTAATTATAGCAAATAATGTTCCACTGGGAGGACATGTAACTATCGAAGATTCGGTGGTGATAGGAGGTAATTCAGCTGTACAACAATTTACAAGAATAGGAAGACTAGCAATGATAGGTGGAATGACAGGTGTTCTTAAAGATGTAATTCCTTTCGGATTGTCAATAGGAAACAGAAATTATTTGCAAGGTTTAAATTTAATTGGTCTAAGAAGACATAAATATGATAATCAAAAAATAATTGGACTTGATAAGGCATATAAGGACATATTCGCATCTAAAAATTTACATGATAATTTAAGCAAAATTAATGGTGCGTTTAAAGATAACGAGCTTGTTTCTGAAGTTATAAAATTTATTGAAAAAGATAAAAAAAGACCAATTTGTTCACCACAAAACTAAGAAATTTATGATTGGGTTAATTTTTGGGGAAACTGAATTTCCAAAATATATTTTAAAAGAAGTCAAAAAAAAACACAATTATATTATTATTGATTTAACTAAAAAAAAAATTTTCAAAAAAGATAAAAATTCTTATTCTGTATCAATCGGCCAATTCGGCAAGATAATTTCTATCTTAAAATCAAACAATTGCAAAAAAGTATTATTTGCTGGAAAAGTATCAAAACCAAACTTTAAATCAGTAAAATTAGACTTAAAAGGTATTTATTATCTGCCAAAAATTATTAAAAGTTCGAAATTAGGAGACGCAGCTATATTAAAAAAGATAATTAAAATTTTAAGACACGAGAATATTCGAACTGTAAGTTCGAATAAGTATACTCCAGAAATAAGTTTATCAAAAGGTATTTACTCATCAATAAAACCAAATTTTAAAGATAAAAAAGATATAAGATGTGGTGAGAAAGCTCTTAAAAAATCTGGAAATTTTTCTTTCGTACAAGGTGTAGTTTGTAGAAATAATAAAGTTATAGCTTTAGAGGGCAGAAGTGGAACAAAGTCTATGATACTTAGTGTTAAAAAGATTAATAAAATTCAAAGCGGAGTTTTAATAAAATTTCCAAAAAAAAAACAAGACAAAAGAATTGATCTTCCAACAATAGGTCTAGAAACTTTTAAGCAATGTAAAAAAGCAGGTCTGAAAGGTATAGTTTTAAAGCATAATTTGAACATTTTTTTAAATAAAATGAAAAGTATTCAATTCGCAAAAAAAAATAAAATGTTTATTTTAGTTAAATGAAAAAAGTTTTAATTATAATCCTATTTCTATGTACAAAACTTCATGCAAATGAATTTAAATTGGAAAGAATTATTAATGGTCTCGAACGCCCATGGAGTTTATCATTTATTGATAATAAAAATATACTTGTTACGGAAAAACCTGGAACTTTAAAGATAATAAATATATTTGAAGAAAAGGTAAATAGTATAAATCACAATCTCGATGTTTTAGAGGACGGCCAAGGGGGATTGTTAGATGTATTATATAAAAATGAAGTTGTTTATATTTCTTATTCAGAAAATAGATTAAATGGAAATTCAAGCACTTCGGTCGCAAGAGCAAATTTTAATGAATATAAAATGGACTTTAAAAATATTTTTAGAGCAGAGCCTCCAATTAATTCAGGATATCATTTCGGCTCTCGATTAGTAATAAAAGATAAACACTTATATATTACAGCCGGAGAGAGAGGCCAAGGTATGATTGCTCAAGATCATACCAAACATCCTGGAAGTATAATCAGAATAAATTTAGATGGATCTATACCAAAAGATAATCCTAAATTTCTTAATAAAAAAGAATGGCTTCCAGAAATCTACCAAATCGGTGTAAGAAACCCGCAAGGCATGTCACTTTCACCTTTCGATAACAAGATTTATTTAACTAATCATGGCGCTAGGGGAGGCGACTGGTTTGGCACAGCTAACTTTGGAGAAAATTACGGTTGGAAAATTTTAGGATGGGGAGGTACGAATTATTCAGGTACTAAAATTGGTCCAAAATGGAAACCAGGATACACAAAGCCTATCAAATATTGGGTGCCCTCGATAGCGGTAAGTGCAATGGTAATTTATCAAGGGGAAACATTTAAAGAGTGGAACGGTAACGCTATAATAACCTCACTTAAGGATCAATCTTTAAGAATATTAAAGTTTGATAAAAAGAGGTTTATTAGTGAGAAAATAGTGTTTAAGGGCGACATTGGGAGAATAAGGGATATCAAGATACATGAGACTGGTGATCTTTATCTTTTAACCGATAAGGGTGTACTTTGGAGAATGCATAAATGAAAAAAATATTCATTTTAACAGGTGAGGCATCAGGAGATAAATTAGCATCAAAAGTTATTAGTAAATTAAAAAAAGATAATTTAGATATTGATTATTTAAGTGTTGGTGGCGAAAGCTTGAAAGCTTTGGGAATTAAATCAATTTATAATTTAAAAGAGATTACATATATCGGATTTACAAATGTAATTTCTAATATATTTAAGATAAATAAAAAGATAAATGAAACCGTTAAAGCCATAATAGATTTTAATCCAGATATACTATTTACAGTAGATAGCCCAGATTTTACTCTAAGAGTAGCCGAAAAAGTAAAAAAAAAAAATCCCTCAATAAAAACTATCCACTATGTTGCGCCACAAGTATGGGTATGGAGAGAAGGTAGAGTAAAAAAGATTAAAAAATTTATAGATCATATCCTTTTATTATTTAGTTTTGAAAAACCTTATTTTGATAAAGAAAATATTAATAACGACTTTGTAGGTCATCCGCTTCTAGATGAAACAACCGAAAGTAAAATTGATATAAATCAAATTATAGATAAGAATAAAGCAATAATTTCGGTCTTTCCTGGAAGCAGAAAGTCTGAAGTAGAAATACTTATGCCAATCTTAATAAAATTCATTGTAATGATGAATAAAAAGTATAAAGATTTTTTATATATTTTTCATTCAACTCAAGAACTGTCTCAACTAATAAATTCTTATGTAAAGGACGAAAATATTTCTAATTGCGAGGTTATTAGCGATGAAAAAATAAAATCACATACTTTAAAAAAATCAGTTTTTGCCGTAGCAAAATCAGGAACTGTGTCTCTAGAAATTTGTAAATTTAAAATTCCATCCGTAATTATTTATAAAATGAATTTTATTAATTACTTAATAGTAAAATCACTAGTTAAAATAAAATATGCTAATATAATAAATTTTGCGGCAAAGGAAGAAATAATTCCAGAATTGATTCAAACGAAATGTAATCCTGATAATATATTTAAAACTGTAAGCTTATACATTGATGAACCTAGTAAAATTAAAAATCAAGTTGAAAAAACTCAATCAATTTTAAATGAATTCAAAAGCACGATCTCCTCTGCAGATCAAGCTAGAGATGTTTTGAAAAAGTATTTATAAACTTAAAATTATTTTGCCGATAACCCTGCATCATAATTTTAAAGTAATAACCGTTTGGCTTTACTTCTGGTGATTTTTTTTTCATAAAATAAAACATAATTTTACTATTTTTATTTTTAAAATATCTTTTAATGTATACTTTTGGATACTCTTCATACTTATCAAGTTTTTTTTCAATATCTCTGTTTATTCTGTAAATCACTCCAGGAACCTTAGATTTAATTTTTTTTTGTAAATCTGGAATTTTGTATTTAGTTCTAAAAACAACTTTAAAGTTTTTTAAGTTGTATTTTTTAATTAATTTTGCTTCTTTAAATTTCTTTAAAAATATTTTTTTATTTAGGTTAGTACCATATGCGAAATAATAAATATTCACTTTTATTTTTTAATTTAAATAAGATAATATTAATATATATTATTTATTTAAACAATTCTTATCAAATGATTTAATTACTATTATGATTGTTTACTCTCATACAGATTGTCTCCTAAAATACAATGGAAAAAATCACCCAGAAAGAAAAGAGAGAATAGATAGTATAATGAATTCAATTAAGTCATCTGACCTTAATATAAATTTTAAAGATGCGCCAATAGCAGATATAGAAACTATATCTTTGGTGCATCCAAAAAAATATATTGAACAAATATTTGAAAAAATACCAAAAGAGGGAATTATAGGAGTTGAAAAAGAGCCATATGCGGACACAATGCTGTGTCCAAATAGCAAAAATGCAATTTTAAGATCCTGCGGTTCAGGTATTGCTGCCTGTGATGATTTAATGAATAAAAATGAAAGAGTTTTTTGTGCAATTAGACCACCCGGTCATCACGCTGAGACAATTAGAGCAAATGGTTTTTGTTATATCAATAATGTTGCAGTAGCAGCTAAATATTTACAAACAAAATATAAAATCAATAAAATTGCAATAATAGATTTCGATGTTCACCATGGTAATGGTACTCAAGAAATTTTTTATAAAGATGGCTCAGTTGCTTATGCTTCATCCCATGAATTTCCATTATTTCCAGGGACGGGAACTGAAAATGAAACTGGAGTTGGAAACATTTTTAACGCAACTTTGAAAGCAGGTATAAAAAGTAAAGAATTTCATGAAATTTTCGAAAAAAAAGTTTTATCACCTATTGAAAAGTTTAAACCGGAAGTAATTTTGATTTCTGCTGGTTTTGATGCACATAAAAGAGATCCTTTAGCTAACATTAATCTTGAATCTAATGATTTTCTTTTAATCACAAAAAAAATTGTTGATATCGCTAATATTCATTCAAAAGGAAGGGTAATATCTTTTCTAGAAGGTGGTTACGATTTACAAGCTTTATCTGAAAGTATAATTGAACACCTTAAAGCTTTAAAGACCCATATTTGACCAGTTATCAGGATTTTCAAATTTCTCTATTTCTTTTTTTGTAACAGGCTTGAAGAGGTAATAAATGATATATGCCGTTATAAAAAAAAGAAATATTGAATTCATAGTTTATGATATCAAATATTTAGGAACAATTTCCATTAAAAATATCAATATTTATGTATTTTTTTTATTCACACAACGCCCAAATCGTTCACATATAAAGGTGATTTAATAAATCAAAAGTTTAGAATCCGACTCATGGATCCTTTTATAGTTATAGCTGCTGGCATAATACTTGTTGTAACAGGTGCAATAAATCCTCAAACACAAGATAGAGAAGATATTGCTCAAGCACCTAAAACGGAAGTTTCAACGCCTGCGCCTGAGCCTAAAAAGGAACCAGAACCCGAACCAGAACCTGAGCCGGAGCCAGAACCAGCTAAAGAACCAGAACCAGAACCAGAGCCAGAACCAGAGCCAGAACCAGAGCCAGCTCCTCAAACTGAAGAGCCAAAAGAACAAGTTAACGCTGAAGCTAACCAGGAGCAAGATGCTAAACCTGAAGATGAGGAAGTGAAACCAGTTACAGAAGAAACACCTATTGAGGAAGAAAAAGAAGGATTAAGTATTGTAAATATCATGTTGTATATTCTAGGTGCTATTGCAGTTATTGCTGCTGGAATATATTTCTTCATGAGAAGAGAGCCAGCTCCACAAAGTGCAGCAGATATTGCAAGATCTCAATCACAGGAACCAACTCCTGAACCTCAGCCAGAACCAGAGCAACCAGTTCAAGAGGAAACACCAACAGAAACTACTCAAGAAGATACTCAACCAGAAAATACAGATCAATCATCTAATAATGATGATGAAAATAATAACAGATAAACTAAAATTTTTTTCCACCTTCAAGATAAGCACACTTTTCGCAAGTTTTTTCAATTTTAGGTGGTTCATCTAAGTTTAGAACATCTTTCATTTCAATTAATTTTTTCTCTATCCAATCTGTATTTACTCGGTATGGAATTAGTGTAGTTTTAAAATCTATTTTATTATCAAATTTATTATTTGTTTTCTCTCCATTACATACATAAAAAAAAGTTCGGTCTGAAACTTTAAAATTCATTTTTCTTAAGATATGAACATATATGTCCATTTGCAATTTATAACTAAGATGCCACTCAGTATCGAGATAAGATGATACAGTTACTGGATAAAATGAAGATTGAGCTTTGTAATCTACAACAACTAATTTTTTTTCGGTTAAATCGAACCAAATATCATCGACTCCTCCATGAATAATAAGGTTTGTATTTTCATCCAAATATGAAATGCCACCTTTTAAAGAATTTCTCCACATATCAAAATCTTTATGCTTATAAGGAACAAAGTTGAGCTTGTGTTTAACCATAATGGGATGAGGCTTTTGCTCTTTTCTATATAAATCAAATTCTTTTTTTAAAAGTTCATCTACAGCAACGTTTAAAGCCCAGCCTGGCATCGAAGGCTCCTTCAAGCCTTTAACACGGTCTAAATAGAAGCATCTTTTACAACTTAGAAAGTTAAAAAACTTTGATCTACTTATTTTAAAAGGAGAATTCGATTTTTTATCGTAAATAGAAGATTTTCTTGTTCTGAAAGATACAGCGTCTTTCATTTAAATTTGTTTAAGTCTTTTAATTACTTCTGATTTATCTAAAGACAAAATAACATCATATATACCTGGCCCAAATCTTGATCCCACTAATGCTATTCTTATAGGTTGTCCCACACCTTTAAAATTAGTCTTATGTTTATCAATTAAAGATTTAATTATCGGCTCTAAGGCCTCTCTAGATAAAGTGGATAGTTTTTCATACTCATTAGTAAAGTCTTTAATTACTTTCTTAGATAAATCATCAATAAGTTTTTTGTCATCTGTGCCAATCTCGATTTTATCATTAATAATATATTGGGCATTATTCCAAATATCCTCTAGAGTTTTTGCTTTATTCTTTAAGAAGCTCATTGATTTTAAAAGTATATTTTCTTTTGATTGATCCATAGTTTTTTTGTATTTTGAAACATATTCCTTAAAAAATTCAAAAAGATCTTTTTCATCAATAGATTTTATATACGTTTCATTAATTGAATAAATTCTATTAATATCTAATTTTGAAGGAGATTTACCCACACCACTTAAATCAAATAAATCAATGCTTTCTTGCTTAGTAAAAATTTCTTTATCTTTGTAGGACCATCCCAATCTTAATAAATAATTCCTTAAAGCGTCTGATATAACTCCAATTTTAATGTAATCTTCAAGGGTGGAAGCATTATCTCTTTTTGATAATTTTTTTCCATGTTCACTGTGAATTAGAGGTATGTGTGCAAAGTTTGGGACTTCCCAACCCATTGCTTCATAAATTTGTCTCTGTTTAAAAGAATTAATCATGTGATCATCCCCTCTAATAACATGGGTTATTTTCATTTCATGATCATCAACCGTGGCCGAGAGCTGGTATGTCGGGGAATTATCTTTTCTTAATATTACAAAATCCTCAATAGTTGAATTTGAAATATTTCTATCACCTTGAACTAAATCTTTAATAATTGTATTTCCTGATATTTTACTTTTAAATCTTAATACTGGTTTTACTCCCTCTGGAATTTTTAAATCTTTGGCATCTCTCCATTTTCTATTATAAAAATATGGTATCCCTTGTTTTTTGCATTTTTCTTTTTGTTCAGTAATTTCTTCTTCAGAGCAATAACATTTATATGCAAAACCTTTTTTTAAAAGTTCTTCTGCAACCGCAACGTGTTTAGATATATTTTTAGATTGAATATATTCATTCCCATCATGTTCAATTCCAAGCCAAGCTAAAGATGTAATAATCTGTTTTTTGAATTCGTCTTTTGATCTTTCTTTATCAGTATCCTCTATCCTAAGAAAGTATTTACCCTTATTTTTTTTAGCTAAAAGCCAATTAAACAAGGCTGTTCGAACTCCGCCAATATGAAGAGGCCCAGTAGGAGAGGGCGCAAACCTACAATTAAAAGACATTAATATTAATTAGACTATTTTAATGAAAGTTTCTATATAAAGAAACAAGTTTACCTTGAATTTTTATTCTATTTGCAGCGTAAATTTTAGTTCCGTAATTTCGATTTGCTGCTTCAAGAGCGATAGTGTTCCCTTTTTTTCTTACTCTTTTTAAAGTAGCTTCTTGGTCGTCTATTAAGACTACTGCAATTTGACCATTATCTACATTTGAAACTTTTTTTATAATAACTGTATCACCGTCAGCAATACCTGCTTCTATCATTGAGTCACCTTTTACTTTAAGGCCATAGTGCTCGCCATTATTTTGAAGATCTTCTGGTAAAGCAACTCTATCAACTTCTTGTTGAATAGCTTCAATTGGTGTACCAGCAGCAATACTTCCTAATACTGAAACATCAGTAGATTTATTATCATTTTTATCTAATCCACCTTTGATAACGCTTGGTGTAAATGTATTAAATATGTCATTTGCGCTAGCGTTTTCTGGTAATTTCACAACTTCTAACGCTCTTGCTTTATGTGCTAATCTCTTAACAAAACCTCTTTCTTCTAACGCAGAAATTAATCTATGTATTCCTGATTTCGACTTAAGGTTGAGAGAATTTTTCATTTCTTCGTAAGACGGAGAAATACCTGAAGATCTTATCTTCTTATTGATAAATATTAATAAGTTTTTTTGTTTTTTTGTAAGCATAGAACAAACCTCGTACATCTATGTTCTATAAAAGTTCTTTTTGAATTACAACTTCAAATAAACGGCTAGTTTATTGAGTAATTTGAATTATTTTTTTCATTAATTCATTAGGATTGTCGGATTTCAAAAGTGATTCTCCAATGAGAAAATTTTTAATTCCGGTTTTTTCATAAATATATTTTGCGTCATTTGCAGTTTTAATTCCGCTTTCAGAAATAATAGGGCCTTTATGTGTTTTAATAACCTCAAAAATTGAAATAGTATTATTTAAAGAAACCTCAAGTGTTTTCAAATTCCTATTATTTATTCCAATTATTGCTTGATCGAATTTTAGGGCCATTTCAGCCTCTTCTTGATTATGCACTTCAACTATGACTGATAGATTATGTTTTAATGCCTCAGAATAAATCTCATCTGCTTGAGTTCCATTAAGTGCTGCAATTATTATCAAAACACAATCACAGCCATAGCTTTTAGATAAAGCGATTTGATAAGGATCTATAAAAAAATCTTTAGCTAGAATTGGTATTTTAAAGTGTTTTTTTATATCTTGAATATAATCTAATTTTCCTAAAAAATGTTTTTCTTCAGTCAATACTGAAAGGCAAACAGCACCATTATCAACATACATTTTTGCAATTTTTAAATGATCAAAATTATTTACAAGAACCCCAGCAGATGGGCTAGCTTTTTTTATTTCCGCTATCAAAGATACATTATCATTGTGCTGGATAACTTCTTTAAAATTTAAAAAAATTTGTTCTTTAATACTTTTTTCTAAAGCGTCTAAAGTTTTTTCTTTTTTAATAAATTCTAAAGAGCTTTTTTTATCCGTAATAATTTTTTCCAAAATGTTTTTCATTAATTTGATTGAATTTTTATTAAATGTTGAAACACATTTCCTGAATTTAAATGTTCTGTAGCCTTTTCAAAAGACAATTTAAAATCATTTTCTTTTCCTGAAACAATCAATCCTGCTGCAACATTAAGAGCGACGGATTGAGAGAACTCATTTTTTTGTCCTTTAAATATTTCTATTATTTTTTCCGCATTATATTTGGCATTTTTTCCTTTTAAATTCTCCTTATTTGAGCAGGTAATTCCTAAAGTTTTTGGATCAATTTTAAACTCTTTAATAATATTATCTTTAAGTTCTACTACATTTGTTTTTGCGAATGGTGATATTTCATCCATCCCATCTTCACTATGAACAATAAAAGCGTGAACAACTCCATTTTCTTTAAGTGCTTCAGCGAAAGGTTTCATCCATTTCTTATCAAATAATCCTATTACTTGTCTTTTTACTTGCGCAGGACTACTTAAAGGGCCGATCAGATTAAAGATTGTTTTCTTACCCATTTTTTTTCTAGCAGGTCCCACATATTTCATTGCTGAATGATAGTTAGGTGCAAACATAAAAGCGAAATTAAAGTTTTTTATACTTTCTTCAACTTCATTTGGTTTTAGATTAATATTAATTTTTAAAGCTTCTAATACGTCTGCAGATCCACAGTTTGAAGAAACTGCTTTATTGCCATGCTTAGCAACTTTTACTTTCATACTTGCTAAAACTATAGCTGATGCAGTAGAAATATTTAAAGAGTTTTGCCCGTCTCCTCCTGTTCCGCATGTATCTATAGTATTTTGATCAGTTTTAACTTTAGTGGCTTTTTCCCTTAAAACAAAAATTCCTCCAGCTAGCTCATCTTTAGTTTCACCTTTTTTTGCAAGAGTCTCTAAAATTTCTATAATCGAACGTTCATCGTATTTTCCCTCCATAAGTTCGTTAAATAGAGCTTTGCTTTCTTCAAAAGATAAATTTTGGCCTTTTTTTAAACTTTCTACAAAATTAGACATTTAATAAGTTATAAAGTTTTTAATTAATTTCATACCTACCTTAGTACTTATACTCTCAGGATGAAATTGAAATCCATGAATATCATAATCTTTATGCATTAATCCCATTATTGTCTTATTTTTAGTTTCAGCTGTAATTATTAGTTTTTTTGGGAATTTATTACGATCGACTACTAGACTGTGATACCTAGTTGCTTCAAAGTTATTATGAATATTCTTAAATAAACCCTTTTTTATATGCTTGATTTTACTTGTTTTACCGTGCATTAGATTATTTGCATTGACAATTCTTCCACCAAAAACTTGACCAATAATTTGATGCCCTAAACAAACTCCAAGAATAGGGATTTTTTTATAAACTTCTTTTACAATTTTAAGGCAATTTCCAGCTTGATTAGGATTTCCAGGTCCAGGGGATATTACAATTTTATCATATTTTTTTCTTAAAACCGTTTTTCCATCAATCTTGTCATTTCTTATTACCTCAACATTTTTTTTTATTTTGGAAATATAATGAAATAAATTATACGTAAAGCTATCATAATTATCTATTAACAAAATTTTCATTTAATCTACCGCTTTCATTAAAGCTTTAGCTTTATTTACTGTTTCTGCATACTCTTTATCTGGCTTACTATCAGCAACAATTCCCGCCCCAGCTTGAACATAAAATTTATTATCTTTAATAAGAGCTGTTCTTAGAGCAATACAAGTGTCAAATTCATTATTTGGTGTAAAATAGCCAATACCACCAGCGTATAATTTTCTTTTATTTTTTTCAAGTTCGTCGATAATTTCCATCGCTCTAATTTTTGGCGCTCCACTTACTGTTCCTGCGGGAAAACCTGAGAGCAACGTTTCAAAAATTGAAGATTGATTATTAAACTTTCCAACTACATTCGACACAATATGCATAACATGGGAATATTTCTCTACTTTAAATCTCTCAGTTACTTTTACAGTATTTATTTTTGAAACTTTTCCAACATCATTTCTTCCAAGATCTAGAAGCATAAGATGTTCTGCTAACTCCTTTTTGTCTTTAAGAAGATCAGAAACGTGCTTCTTATCTTCTTTTATTGTTCTGCCTCTAGGTCTGGTCCCTGCAATAGGCCTAACAGTAACCTCACCTTTTCTCAGTCTTACTAATATCTCTGGACTACTTCCAAGAACATTAAAATCTTTATAATTAAAATAAAACATAAAAGGAGATGGGTTTGATTTTCTTAAATAATTATAGATTTCAATAGGTCTTTTATTTATTTTTCGCTCAAATCTTTGACTAAGAACTACCTGAAAAATATCACCTTTTTTTATGTAGGACTTAGCTTTCCGAACAAGAAATTTAAATTTATTTTTAGAGGTATTTGATTTGATAACATTTTTATTAGATTTAAAAGTAAATTGATTAGGAAGTTTTATATTTTCAAAACTTTCATAAAGTTCAAATTTTTTAAGTATCTCATTATATGTTTTATTATAATCTTTAATTTTTGTGTCAGCATAAACATTTTCGATATAATAAATTTTTTTCTTTAAGTTGTCATAAATGACTAAATTCTTTGGTCGAGAAAGTCTTACGTCTGGAATTTTTAAATCATCCTTGCATTTATTTGGAATTTTCTCAATATATCGAATTATATCGTAAGAAAAGTAGCCAACTAGCATTGAAGCCATAGATGGAAGTTTTCTTGGAATTTCTATTTTAAATTCATTAATAAGTTTGTTTAGATATTTTAAAGGATTAGTTTTTATCTTATTTATTTTTCCATTATTATCTAAATTTACTACGTTATTACGGATATCCCAGATCTTATCTGGGTTGAGACCTATAATTGTATACCTTCCTCTCGTAGTTCCTTTTTCCACAGACTCAAAAATAAAACTATTTTTTTCTGCTAAAAGAAACTTATAAAGATTTTCAACTTTGTAATAGTTTTTGCAATCGAGAGATCTAAATATTACTTGATTTTTTTTTCTTAAATGGTTTTTTTTAAATTTGTTTAAACTTGTATTCAATCGCATCAAAATGAATTTTTAACTCGTTCTATTGTTCTTTGGTTAAATTTTACTTTATATTTTTCATTAAGATTATTATCATGAGATTGGTAAATTTTATTAACTAAATTTAATCGAGCTTTTGCTTCATACTGCTCATATTCATTACTTCCTTTTTTTAGATTTTTGTATTTAGTCTTAGATGCCAAGACTAAAAAGCTTTTAGTTAAAGTATTATTAGTAATTAGATTAATTTCTCCATCTTTTTGTTTGAATATTTGTTTCAATACGTCTTCAGAAAAAATTTCATTTTGTTTCAAATTATTTATTTTATAATCTTTGATTTCCAATTTATTTACTGATGCAAATTTAACAAAACTTGATTTATCAAAGGCTCCCATACTGATTTCTTTAATTATTGAATTATTATTTTCGATTTTTTTTTCGAAACTTAATTGTGCATTTAATGCCCTCTGAACTTCAGGATCATTAATTGATCTATTTTCTTTTTCAATATTTAATACCTCGGCTAGGTAATATTTATTACCTAAATTAATAATTTCAGGTGTTTGAGAATTGTTCATACTATATATTTTTTTGAAAAGAGTATCTGAGATATTTTCAATTTTTTTTTTATTTTTATCCTCTTTATTAGCTGTAACTTTATTAATTAAAATAACATCAAGATTAGAATTTTGTGCAGCTTCATTGAAAGATTGACCATCTAAAATATTATTTTCAAGAGCGTCTAATTTTTTAAAAAAAATTTCATCGTATTCTTTATTACCGCCGAATTTTTCAGGTGTAATCTCAGCATACTTAAGACTTTTAAATTCAGTAAAAAAAACGTTTTTATTTCTCTCATAAAGTTCACGTTTACTTTTTTCTGTGGGTTTATCTTTGGAATGGTATTTTTCTAAGTCGATATATTGGATTGATTTGATTTGATTTTCTTTTTTAAATTCATTGATGATCAATATTTCAGGAACGACCGTGCCACCTGAAATAGAACTTAAAAATTGCCTTCTTTTTTCTTGCTCTGCTATATTTGCCTCAAACAACGGAGCGGTAACACCGCTTGTTAGTAAGAATTTTTCGTATTCAGTTCTGGAGAATTTTTCATCTTTAAAAAAAGATTTATCATTTTTAATTATATCTCTCAAAGAATCATCATTAACAACTATCCCTAGTCTTTCAATTTCTAAAGACATAACTTTTTTCCCAATATATTCAGATAAAATTTTTTCAATAAGATTCGTATTTGGTAAATTTTTAATTTGTTCTTTGTTAAGATTAAGTCTTTGTAGGTATTTAACAAACTCTTGCGTGCTTATTTTTTCCGAGTCTATTGAAGCAATTACATTTTGGCTTCCACCTCTAAATACATCGCCCATTCCCCAAAAAACAAATGGAAGAATAATTATTCCAACCAAAAGTTTAATAAAAAACGACTTAGAAAATTTTCCTATTGAAGTCAACATTATAATAATTTATTAAGTTTTAAAATTATACACCTATAAATTAAATTTTAGATTAAGGCAAATAATGAAATATTTTATTGGAAATTGGAAAATGTTTGGTGTCCCAAAATCTATAAATATACTCAAAAAAATTAATTTTTTTCACCTGAAAGATAGAAATCGTAATAAATATAAAATAATTATAACTCCACCATATACCTTATTAGAGACTTTTTCTAAGTACTTTAAAAACAAGAAGATTTTGGTTGGTTCCCAGAATTGTTATCAAAAGGATCACTTTTCATCTAATACAGCTGCAGTAAGCGCTTATATGATTAAAAGTGTTGGAGCAAAATATACGTTAGTCGGTCATTCAGACAACAGAAGTGAAGGTGACACAAATGAGATGCTTAAAAATAAAGTAATTTTTGCTCTAAAAAATAATTTAAAAGTTATTTTTTGTATTGGCGAAAATAAAATTGAAAAAAGAAGTAAAAAAACTTTCAGTGTTTTAAAAAATCAAATAATAAAAGTTTTAGAAAAAAAATTTAACAAAGATAATATTATAGTAGCATATGAACCAATTTGGTCTATTGGAACAGGTAAAATTCCAACAAAAAATGAGCTTAAAAAAACAATCCTTCGTATAAAAAAAATATTAAAACAAATTTATAAAAAAAAAAGCCCTGCAGTTCTTTATGGAGGTTCTGTAGATGGGAACAGTGTTAAAATATTCAAAGATATAAGAGAAATTGATGGATTTTTAATAGGCGGTGCTTCAAAATCCTCAAAAAAATTCATTGATATAATAAAGAATTACTATAGATAAACATTATGGAAAGCTTGCTTGTTTTAATAAACGTCTTACTTGCAATTATTTTAATTATTGCGATTCTTTTACAGAGGTCTGAAGGTGGAGCACTAGGTTTAGGTGTTTCACAAGATAATTTCACGTCTGCAAGGTCAGTAGGAAACTTTCTTACAAAATTTACCTCTATAATTGCCACTTTATTTATAATTTGTAGTATTGCAATTGTTGCTATCTCTAGAGATGAGTTTCGTGAAACACAATCAGTTTTAGAGAAAGAAGAAGAGGAAAATTCGAACCTTCCACAAATACCCCAATCAAAGTAATTAAGGCTTTGTAATTATAAATTAATGAAGTATAACATACTTCCATGGCGCGATACATTTTCGTTACTGGCGGCGTGGTCTCTTCTTTAGGAAAAGGATTATCATCTGCATCTTTGGCTTACTTGCTTCAATCTCGAGGTTATAAAGTAAGAATAAGAAAATTAGACCCTTACTTAAATGTTGATCCTGGAACAATGAGTCCTTTTCAACATGGTGAGGTTTTCGTAACAGATGATGGTGCAGAAACCGACTTAGATCTAGGGCACTATGAAAGATTTTCAGGAATTTCAGCAAAAAAATCGGACAACATTACTACAGGTAAAATTTATAATGACGTTTTAAAAAGAGAACGACAAGGTAAATATCTAGGTAAAACTGTTCAAGTAATTCCTCACATTACAAATAGAATTAAAGAATTTATAAAAAATGATGCAAATAAAGAAGATTTTGTAATTTGTGAAATAGGAGGCACAGTTGGAGACATTGAAAGCTTGCCTTTTTTAGAAGCTATTAGACAATACTCCAATGAGGTTGGAAAAAAAAATACTTTGTTTATCCATCTCACTTTAGTCCCATATATGAAAGCTTCTGATGAGATAAAAACAAAACCAACTCAACATTCAGTTAAAGAACTTAGAAGCATAGGTATTCAGCCTGATATTATCATTTGCAGGTCAGAAAGGACTATTCCACTAGACCAAAGAAAGAAAATTTCTTTATTTTGTAACGTCTCGATTGAAGATGTAATAGAAACAGTGGATGTAAAAACAATATATGAGGCTCCTATTAGCTTTAATAAAGAGAAATTAGACGAAAGAGTTTTAAAATTTTTCAATATAAAGTCTAGAAAAAAAGTTAATCTACTACCTTGGAAAAAAATTACACAATTAGTTCTTAATACAAAAAAGAAAGTTAATATTGCTATCATCGGTAAGTATGTTGAACTTAAAGATGCATATAAATCATTGGATGAGGCTCTTACACATGGAGGCATCGCAAACAATTTGAAGGTAAATTTGATAAGAATAGAATCAGAATTTTTGAAACCAAGTGAAATAAAAACCAGACTTAGAGACGTTTCTGGAATTTTGATACCTGGCGGATTTGGTAAAAGAGGAACAGAGGGAAAAATCGCAGCAATAAATTATGCAAGAACTAATAAGATCCCATTTTTTGGAATCTGCTTTGGTATGCAAATGGCAGTAATTGAATTTGCTAGAAATAAATTAAGTATAAAAAATGCAACTTCAAGTGAATTTGGACCGTCAAAAGCTTCAGTTGTTGGACTAATGAGTGAATGGACAAAAGATGGTAAATTAATGAAAGGTACTGATAAAGATTTAGGTGGAACAATGCGTTTAGGCAGTTATGAAGCTAGACTTAAAAAAGACACAAAAATAAGCAATATATACAAATCACAGAGAATAAATGAAAGACATCGTCACAGATATGAAGTTAACATTAATTATAGAGAGGATTTTGAAAAAAAAGGAATGATTTTTTCAGGCTTTTCCCCGGACCACAAATTGCCGGAAACTGTAGAGCTAAATGATCATCCTTGGTTTATTGGAGTTCAATTTCATCCTGAATTTAAATCTAGACCTTTAGCACCACATCCTTTATTCTCCTCATTTATTAAAGCCGCAAAAATCAATTCTAAAAAATGAATAACCTTAAAGTAAAATGTTCTAATTTTGAGATTGCTAATGACAAGCCATTTACTTTAATAGCTGGACCATGCCAGCTTGAAAATGAAGAGCATGCTATGAAAATGTCATTAGAGTTGAAGAAGATAACTAGCGACTTAGGAATTAATCTTATTTATAAAACATCCTTCGATAAAGCTAATAGAACGAGTTTAAAAGGGCAAAGAGGTTTAGGGTTAGAAAAATCACTTCCAATTTTTGATAAAATAAGAAAAGAGATTGCGGTACCAGTCTTAACCGACGTTCACACAGCAGAACAATGCTCAATTGTTGCTAATCATGTAGACGTATTACAAATACCTGCTTTCTTGTGCAGACAAACCGACTTATTAATTGCTGCAGCTAAAACAGGTAAAATTATAAATGTAAAGAAAGGACAATTTTTAGCTCCTTGGGATATGGCAAATGTAATAAAAAAAATTGAAGAATCTGGTAATAAAAATATTTTAATTACAGAAAGAGGAGCAAGTTTTGGTTATAATACTCTAGTTTCAGACATGAGAGCTTTACCTATAATGTCTAAATTTGGATTTCCAATAGTCTTTGACGCAACTCATTCAGTTCAACAACCAGGCGGAATGGGGGAGAAAAGTGGTGGACAAAGAGAGTTTGTGCCTTATCTGGCTCGTGCAGCAATAGCAGTTGGTGTGGGAGCAATCTTTATGGAAACTCATGAGGATCCAGATAATGCTCCATCTGATGGACCTAATATGGTTCCGTTAAGTGAAGTAAAAACTTTGTTAAAAAAACTAACTGAGATAGACAAAATAGTTAAATAAAATGGCAAAAATTCAAAGCATAAAAGGCAGACAAGTCTTTGACAGTAGAGGAAATCCAACAGTAGAAGCAGAAGTTTTTTTAGAAAATAATATTTCTGCTACTGCTATCTCTCCATCTGGAGCATCCACAGGTGCATTTGAGGCGCATGAACTAAGAGATCAGGATAAAAATAAATTTCTAGGAAAGAGTGTAAATATTGCGGTAGAAAATATTAATAAAAAAATTTCAAATAAATTAAAAGGTCTGGAGTCAGAAGATCAAAAAAATATTGATAAAGTTTTAATAAATTTGGATGGAAGTGAAAATAAATCAAATTTAGGTGCAAATGCTACACTTGCAGTTTCTCTTGCTAATTCAAAATGTTCAGCTTTATCAAATAAAAAATCTTTATTTAGACACTTAGGAAATAGCTTCACGTTACCAATTCCATTAATGAATATTATTAATGGGGGAGCTCATGCAGATAATGACTTAAATATTCAAGAGTTTATGATCAGACCTGATTCTGCCAAGACATTTTTAGATGCAATTGAAAAATGCTTTGTAGTTATTCAAAATTTAAAAAAACTATTAAAATCAAAAAAAATGCTTACCAATGTTGGAGATGAAGGAGGATTTGCCCCGTCTATCAATACAAATGAACAAGCTTTAGATTTTATTGTTAAAGCTATCGAACAATCAAAATTAGAGCCAGGTAAAGATATAACTATTTGTTTAGACGTGGCTGCAAATGAATTAATTAATGAAAATGGCGATTATGCAATACAATCCAAAAATTTTACATCGGTAGAAGATAATATTGATTACTATAAAAAATTAATTTCAAATTATCCAATTAAATCTATAGAAGATCCTTTTGCAGAGGAAGATTGGAATTCATGGAAAAAAATAACTAACGAGATAGGTAACAATGTCCAAATTGTTGGTGACGATTTATTTGTGACTAACTCGAAACGACTAAGTAAAGGAATAAAAGAAAAGTCTGCAAACTGTATTTTAGTCAAACCGAACCAAATAGGTACCTTGACTGAGACTTTAGAGGTTATATCTATGGCTAAAGATGCTAATTTAAACACTATAATCTCACATAGATCAGGAGATACTGAAGACACATTTATTGCTGATTTGGCTTCGGCGACTATGTCATCTCAAATTAAAACGGGATCTTTAGCTAGATCAGAAAGAGTGGCTAAATACAACAGATTATTGCGTATCGAGGAAGAACTTGGAAATCAGGCTAAAATGGCTAGAATCTAGTATGCGACTTATTGAGAGTTTTAAAAAAAAAAAATTTATATTATTTAATATTTTTTTTACACTTTATATTGGAATAAATCTTATAGGTGGTGAGAGGGGTTTAATATCCTATTTTGATAAAAAAAAAATTTATGAAGAACTTATGAATAAAGAAAAAATATTATCATTAAAATTAGAAGAATTAGATCACAAAATATCTTTAGTAAAAAAAAACGATCCGGACTATTTAGACATGATTTATAGGGAAAAATTTAGATATGGAACAAAAGATGAAATTATTATTAAATTAAAATGAGCCAGAAACCAAGACATCCAGAAAAAATTAATAAACCCTTCAGTCCTATCAAAAAAAAACCAGAGTGGATTAGGTCAAAAATAGTTGATTCAAAAATTTTTTTTCAAACCAAACAAGTTGTTAATCAAAATAATTTAGTAACTGTGTGCCAGGAAGCTAATTGTCCAAATATAACAGAATGTTGGAGCAAAAAGCATGCAACATTTATGATCATGGGGGATACTTGTACAAGAGCATGTGCATTTTGTGATGTTAAAACTGGAAAACCTTCAGACTTAGATATTTTTGAGCCTACTAAAATTGCAAAAGCAGTTCAAAATTTAAATTTGAAACACGTGGTAATTACATCTGTAGACAGAGATGACTTAGTTGATGGTGGATCGGAACATTTCTACAAAGTTGTTAAAGCTACAAGAGAAAAAAATCCAGAAACATCTATAGAAGTTTTAACTCCTGACTTTTTAAGAAAAGGGGATGCTTACAAAAAAATTTTAAAAGCTGATTTAGACGTTTTTAACCATAATATAGAGACTGTACCGAGGCTTTATACAACTGTAAGGCCAGGAGCACGTTATTTCGCTTCTTTAGAACTTTTAAAAAATGCAAAAAAATCTAACAAAAAAATATTTACAAAATCTGGAATAATGGTTGGATTAGGTGAAAATAAAGAGGAGATAATTCAAGTAATGGATGATCTAAGATCTGCGGAAGTAGATTTTATTACAATAGGCCAATATTTGCAGCCATCTCCTAAGCATCACCCGCTTAATCGTTATTATCATCCTGATGAGTTTAAAGAGTTCGAGCAAATCGCAAAGACAAAAGGGTTTTTACTTGTTTCTTCATCACCTTTAACAAGATCTTCTTATCATGCTGACGAAGATTTTAGGAAATTACAGGATGCAAGAAATAAACAGCTTGAATGTCATCAGCCTCAATAAAAAAGATTATTCCTTGTAAAAAAGAACAATTAGTCGAAATGGTTCTTGATATCGAAAAATACCCAGAGTTTGTTCCTTGGTGTATTGAGGGGAAAATTTATGATAAAACTGAGAGTACAGATTTAATTACTTTTAATGGTGATTTAAAAGTTGGGAAAAGTATTTTAAATGAAACTTTTTCAAGCCATGTAACTTATTATAAAGAAAAAGATAAAATAATCGTAACTAATCTTGATGGTCCATTAAAACACCTTAAAAACGAATGGGAATTTAAAGAAATAAATAACTCAACACAATTAAAATTTTTTATAGATTTTGAATTGAAAAATCCAATTTTGAATGGGATAATGAAAAAATCTTTTGAGCTTGGTTTAAATAAAATAGCCGAAGCTTTTGAAGAAAGGGCAATTAAATTATATAAATAATGTTTACAATATCATTTTTATTAATCTTATTTATTTTAAGTTTTAAATTCTTATCTTCATATATTAAAACAATAAGAACAGGTGATCCTAACGAAACTGACCTAACTTATTGGATGTTTTCCTATGATTTTAAGTCTAAAAGTAAAGAATGGGTACCCGAAGACAAACAGTTATTGCAAAAAAAAAGGGCTAGAAATTTTTTAGTTTTTATACTTTATTTAATTGCTTTTGGAATCTTTTTATTGCTTAACAGTTTTACTGCACATCTTTTAGATGTAATTGTTAATCCAGAGTTCAGCTATCCGGTTTAAAATTAATTAGCACTAATCAACTTAGATAATAAATTGAGTGATTTTTTTACTGTTTGTCTTTGAATATAAACTCTAGATTTATCTTTAAAATTACATTTATTAACTATAACTTTTTTTCCAACTCTAATTCCGATGTAAACCAAGCCTACTGGTTTTTGTTTAGATCCACCTTTTGGACCAGCTATTCCTGTTATTGAAACACAAATTTTTGATTTACTAATTTTACTTAAGTTATTAACCATAGCCAAACAACATTGAACACTTACAGCGCCATATTTATTTATTATCTTTTGAGGAACTTTTAAAATGACTGTTTTAGCTTGATTTGAGTAGGTAACTAATCCCATAGTAAATACTTTTGATGAACCGCTCACAGAGGTAATAGCGCTAGACAACATTCCTCCGGTGCAAGACTCCGCAATTGCAAGTTTCATCTTTTTTTTTTTAATTAATAAAATTATCTTTTTATTTAATTTCATTAGAAAAACTTTGATTTAATTACCATAAAGATTATCAGCGTAAGGACAACATATAGACCTGCAACTACATCGTCTATAATTACACCAAAACTATTTTTAAATTTTCTATCAAAAAAACTGACTGGAAACGGTTTTTTGATATCAAAAAATCTAAATAAAATAAAAATATATAAATAATATAAAATTGATTCCTGAGGGTCTTTCATAGTTCCATGTGCGATTTCATAAAGATAAATTGGAATAGATTGGCCAATAAACTCATCTACAACAACTTCTTTAGGGTCTTTGTTTTCGTTATATCTTATATATTCGGATACTGCATAAAATGAATAAATAAAAACTAAAAATAAAATTAGTAATATAATACTGCTAGATAGATTAACTATATGAAATAAGCTATATAAAAAAATTGTTGTAAATAAAGAAGTTATAGTACCTGGAGCAAATCTAAAAGATCCAATGCCAAAACATGTAACAAATAAATAATTTATGGTTTTAATCATATTTAATGACTGAACATATAACTTCGCACGCTATTGCTTTTTCTTTTCCTATAATACCTAATTTTTCAGTTGTTTTTCCTTTAATATTAATTTGAGTCTTAGAAACATCACAGAGTTTAGCAATATTATCTATCATTTTATTTTTTAAATTTTTAATTTTTGGAGTTTGGGTAATAATATTTAGATCAATATTATTTATAAAAAAGCCTCTAGATTTAATTTTTTCTACTACTTGTTTAAGTAAAATTGTAGATCTAATATTTTTAAATCTTTTACTTTTATCAGAAAACATTTGACCAATATCTCCCAAATTACAAGCCCCTAAAATTGCATCTGTTATTGAGTGGAGAACAGGATCTCCATCAGAATGACCTAATGTTCCTAGCTTAGATTTAATTTTTTAAACCTGCCAAGTAAAGTTTTCTCTTTGGAGCTAATCTATGAACATCGAAACCTATTCCAACACTTTGCTTTGATTTAAAAATGTTTTTTAGATTTTCAAAATCTGATTGATCTGTAATTTTTAAATTATTTTTCTCTCCATCAATAAACTTAACTTTATTTAGATCCATATATAAGGAGATATCATCATCTTTATATTTATCAGAGATAGTTTTATGTAAGTGATATATTTCTTTTAAATTGAAAGCCTGAGGTGTTTGTGTCAAAAATAAATTATCTCTTTTTCTCCCCACAACGTACTCTTCATTACTAGAGTCTATAATTTGTTTTACTGCATCCTGTATTTTTATTTTTGGCACAACCGCTCTAGCATTTTTCATATTTCGCAATACAGAGCTTAAGAGTTTTATTGTGAAATTTGGTCTTGCCACATCATGGATTAAAACTTTGGTTATACCATTCTGACTAATTAAATACTTTAAAGCATTTAAAGTAGATTTTTGTCTATTTTTCCCCCCTACTATTAATTTCACATTTTTAAGTTTTAGCGATTTGACTCTTTTAGAGTCTTTTATGTTGTAAACTAAAATTATCTTTTTAATTTCTTTAAATTGACGAGCTTTGAGGAGGTTAATTTCAATTAATGATTTGCCGCCTATTTTTTGGTATGGTTTACCAATTTTAGACCTAAATCTATGACTATTTCCTCCAGCAAGAATAATTAAACAGAAACTCATGGTATAAGCTTATAATATATTTATATAAATATTTAATGGTTATTTAAGATGTTTAAAATTATTAAAAATTTCAACTGGATTATTTTTTCCTCATTTTTGTGCATTTTTATGGGTATTGTTACCTTCTTGACCTTTATAAATGAAGGCTTCGTCCCTTTAACAGACAAAAATCTACAGACATTATTAATAATAGATATTTTTTTACTTGTAATTTTTTTCAGCCTTATTTTTAAAAATTTTTACAGATTTTATTATGCCGGTAAAAAAAATAAAAAAGGTTCACAAACTAATTTAAAATATATATCTGTTTTTTCACTTTTCACAGTAATACCATCTTTAATTGTTGCTATTTTTTCATTATTTATTTTTAATTTTGGAGTTCAAAATTATTTTGATAAACAAATTACCAATGCAGTAAATAACTCTTATGATGTTGCAAAAAATTATTTAGATGAAAGTAAAGAAAATGTTTTATCCGATGTAATTTTAATGAGTGTCGGATTAAATAGAGCATCAAATTTATATTACTCCAACCCCTCAAATTTCAAAAAAATACTAAGATCTGAAAAATTTTTAAGAAAAATTGATGATGTTTATTTAATTGACAGTTTGGGAAATATATTAATTTCAGATGTAAGAGATATAACTGAGGAATTTGTAATTCCCTCCGATGAAGATTACGATTTAGTTTTAGAGGGAAAGCCAGTGTTTGTCTCTAACAATTTAGAAAATAAAACTACAGTTATGACTAAATTAAATTCTTTGGTAGACACTTATTTGTATATTTCAAGAAATATTGATCCTGAAATACTTAGGTATCTAAACGAGACAGAAGAGGCTGTAAGCTTTTATTATTCTGTAGAAAATAGTCAAACAGGTATAAAAGTTACCTTTGCAATAATTTATATCATTGTAGTTACGTTACTTCTTTTTTTATCTACATCAATAGCAATTACTTTTGCATCAAGATTAACAAAACCGATAGTAAATTTAATTAGCGCGTCTGACTCAATCAGTAAAGGCGCTTTAGATGTTCAAGTTCCCGATTTAGATACTGATGAGGAATTTAAACAATTAAATGAAAATTTTAATTTGATGATAGAAAGATTGAAAGAACAACAAAATAAACTTCTAATAACAGAGAGATACGAGGCTTGGGAAACTGTAGCTAGAAAGTTGGCTCATGAAATTAAAAATCCTTTAACTCCCATTCAACTATCAATCGATAGTTTGAGAGAAAAATATAAAAATAAATTAAGTAATAACAGTTATGAATTCGAAAAATATTTAGAAACGATTAATAGACAAATAAAAGATATTGAAAAATTAGTTAATGAATTTTCGAATTTTGCAAGAATGCCAAGACCTATTTTAAAAAAAATTGATTTTTCAAAAGTAATTAATAACTCACTAGATTTTATGAAAATGACATCAAAAACATCAGTGAATTTGAATTTAAAAGAAAAAAAGGCATTTATAAATGGAGATGAGGATCAACTTAACAGAGTGTTTATAAATTTAATGAAGAATTCCGAGGAAGCTTTTGAAGAAATATCAAAAAAAGACCCTAAATTTCAAGGTAATATTGACATAGAAATCAACAGTAATAATGATTATATAACTTGTAGGTTGACAGATAATGGACCAGGTATTACAGACGCTAAAAAAGCTATGACACCCTATTTTACAACAAAGAAAAAAGGCACTGGACTTGGTTTACCAATTGTAACCAAAATTATAAATGAACACTCTGGAGTCTTTTCAATAAAAAACAAAAAAAAAGGAAGAGGCACTATAATTAATCTTTCTTTGCCAAAATCCAATGCATAAAGAAATTTTAGTAATTGATGATAATCCAGATATTCGTTCTATTGTAAGCAATATTTTGATTGAACAGAATTATGTAGTACGAACAGCTGCAAATTATGATCAAGCAGTTTTTGAAATTAATAAAAAACTTCCAGATCTTGCTGTTATAGATATTAAACTTGATAAGATTGAAAAGGACGGTATTGATTTATTAAAGTTAGTTACAACTAAAGATAAATTAATACCAGTAATTATGATTTCCGGTCACGCGACGGTTCAAATGGCAGTTGAAGCAACTCGACTCGGGGCATATGAATTCATTGAAAAACCTTTTTCCAAAGAGAAAATTCTCAATTATGTAAATAGAGCGCTAGAGTCATATGAGCTTAAAAAAGAAAAAAATATAATAGAAAATAAACTTTTCCATTCGTTTGAACTAATTGGAAAAAGTCCGTCAATAATGAAAGTAAAAAAAATTATTGAAAAACTATCAACTTCCGAAAGCAGAGTATTGATTTCAGGGCCAACTGGAACAGGCAAAGAATTAGTTGCAAGAAAAATACACAAAAATTCCATTAGATCTCAAGAACCATTTGTAATATTAAATGCTGCCCTTCTTAAAGAAACCACCTATGAGAAAGAATTATTTGGTGAGGAATTCGAAGACGGTAGTATATCTTTTGGGGCACTCGAGAGAGCTAATAAAGGAACTTTGTTAATTGATGAAGTTTCTGAAATACCTTACCAGACTCAGGCAAATATACTTAGGGTTCTTATTGATCAAAAGTTTAAAAGATTAAATGGTTCTAAAGACGTAAATGTTAATATAAGGCTTATATCTTCAACTTCTAAAAACTTAAATGATTTAGTAAAAATAAACAAATTTAGAGAAGACCTTTATCATCGATTGAATGTGATTCCTATTGAACTCAACTCACTCAATTCTAGAACAGAAGACATACCATTATTGATAAATTATTTTAAAAAAAAACTTTCAGAAATTAATGGTGTTCAGGTGCATAATTTAGAAATTAATAATGACAATTTATATACTTACAACTGGCCAGGGAATGTAAGAGAACTTAGAAATCTAATTGAGAGAATAACAATTTTATCAGCTAATGAACCTCAATCAAATATCAATCAATTAATTAACGATATTTTAAACCCAGCTTCTTCAAATTATTCTAGTAAAGATATTTTAGAAAAATCTTTCACTTACTCATTAAAAGAAGCGCGAAGAAGTTTTGAAAAAGAATACTTAACAACTCAGTTAAAGAAAAATCATGGAAATATCTCTAAAACTGCTGACTTTATTGGAATGGAAAGATCAGCTCTCCACAGAAAACTTAAAGAACTAGGGATTAAAGGAATAAACTAAAATGAATATTATAATATGTGGAGCTGGCAAAGTCGGCTTTTCAATAAGTAAACAATTATCCGCTCAAGGACATTCAGTAACAGTAATAGATCAATCTTCTGATGACATAAAAAAAATTAATGAAACACAAGATGTCAAGGGTATTGTCGGAAGAGCTTCATTACCAAGTGTTTTGGAAAACGCAGGGGCTGAAAAAGCAGATATGATTATAGCTGTTACAAGAAATGACGAAACAAATATGATTGTATGTCAGCTTGCTAGCTCATTATTTAATGTATCAAAAAAAATTGCGAGAATCAGAACTAAAGATTTTTTAGAGGGTAAATGGGGAAAGCTTTACAATAAATCAAATATACCAATAGATGTAATTATTTCACCAGAATTAGAGGTAGCTAAATCTTTATATAGGAGACTTGAGGCGCCAGGTGCATTAGATAATGTTCCTTTTGGAAACGGTAAAGTAAAAATGTTAGAGATTTCTATAGAAAAAAATTGTCCTATAAAAAATATACCATTAAAAAAACTAACAGAAAAATTTCCAGATTTTAAAGCAAATATAATCGGAGCTTTAAGAAAAGATAAATTTATATATCTTAAAAAGAACGATCAAATGTTAGAAGATGATAATGTCTATGTTGTTGTAAATAGTGATCAACTTAATCAAATTTTAAAATCATTTGGCCATGACGAAAAAATCTCTAAAAATGTACTAATCATAGGTGGAGGCAATATAGGATTAAACCTAGCTAAAATGTTAGAGGAAAATTTTGAGGATTTAAGAGTAAAAATAATTGAAAAGGATAAAAAAAGAGCAGAAGAGATAGCTAATGAACTCTCATCATCTATTGTAATTAATGGTGATGCATTAGATGAGGAAATCCTCAAGGAAGCAAATCTTGAAGGTTCAGAAACTGTTTTAGCTTTAACTAATGATGATGAGAACAATATGATGGCCTGCGTTTTAGCTGAAAAAAGTGGGATGAAAAAAAGAACTATAGCAATAGTTAACAAATCAAATTATAATTTGTTACAAGACTCGCTTAATATAGACGATCTGGTTGATCCAAGGTTGACAACTGTATCTAGAATTATGGAACATGTGCATAGAGGAACTATTGGTTCAGTTTATTCACTGCTGGATGGTGAATACGAATTTATGGAAGCCAAAATCTTAGATAATTCTGAATTATTAAACAAAAAAATAAGAGACTCAAATCTTCCTGAAGATATAAGAATTGGTGCGATTGTAAGAAAAGATAAAGTAGTAATCCCAAGATCTAATTTTATTTTCGAAAAAGACGATTTAGTTGTATTTCTTGCAAAAAGAGAACAATTAAAAGATGTTGAGAGTATTTTTAGCGTTAGTTCTATTTAGTAAAAATGAATTTTAAAAGCATAAGTTTTTACTTAAGTTTATTTTGCTTTCCAATAAGCTTATTAGCCTTCATAAATATTTTATATTCATCTTATTTCGATTATTTTCTCAACATAGAATCGTATTTGTTAACACTAGTATTTTCAACTTTGTTAGGCAGTGGATTTTATTTTTTTGGAAAAAAATCTAATAAAAAGATAGATTTTATCGATCAATTAATTTTAATAATACTTGTATATTTAATTGTAGGATTGTTAATTTCTACTCCCTTTTATTTGAGTAATTCTAAAGTAACATTTATGAGTGCTTATTTTGAATCAATTTCTGGTTTAACAGGTACAGGCTTTTCAACTTTTGATAATATAAAATATTTAGATCCAACTTTAATTTTGTGGAGATCATCTTCTCAGTGGATAGGCGGACTATTTTTTTTATTTTTTCTAATCCTGATTTTTTCAAATAAATCGTTCAACTTTAAAATGACGAATCTAACTTATACAGGTGAAAATATTCTAAAATCTGAACAAAATATTAGAGATAATATTTTAAAAATATTTATTTATTATTCGGTATTAAGCCTCATCTATCTCACATTATTGAATATTTCAGGTGTAAGACTTTTTAATTCCCTAAATCTTTCAATGACTTTAGTTTCTGGAGGAGGTTTTTTACCATCTAATAACCTATCCGAAATAATTTCTACTAATTCACAAAAGTTAGTTATAATATTAACCTTAACTCTATCAATGTTGAATTTTTATTTCTTATTTAATCTTTTAAATAAAAGAATTTTATTTAGAGAACATAAAGAAGATTTTTATTTATTAGCCATTGCAATAGTTTTTATATTATTGATTTATTTATATAATTTAAATGGTTTAGATATAATTATAAGTATAATAAGTAGTTTAGCTAATTCAGGAATTTCTCTAATAAAATCTGATAATAATTTAAGCTTATATTTTCTGCTTATTACTATTGTTGGCGGCTCATTAATTTCAAATTCATCGGGAATTAAATTAAGTAGATTTTATATATTATTAAAAATAACCTCAGGTGAAATAATTAAATTAATAAGTCCTAATAGTGTAATTAAAAAAACCATTTTTAATTCTAATAATAAAATCACAGATGAAAATATTAAGTTTTCATTTTTGATATTTATTTCTTTTTTTATAAGCTTGTTTATTTTATCTACTTTTTTAGTTTTTGATGACATAGGTTTTGAAAAGTCATTTAAAATCGCCATTCTTGCATTGACTAATACTGTAAATTCTGAAATGTACAATTTGCAAAATCTTAATTTTGCAGATTTGTTAATATCCTCTAAAATAGCTTTAATTATTTTTATGATTATAGGAAAAATTGAGCTAATATCAGTTTTTTTGATTTGCAAAAAAATTTTATTTAAGGATTAAATGTCAAAAATAGTTATTATTGGGGCAGGCGCAATGGGAACAGCTTTTGCCTTACCATGTCATGATAATAATCACGATATTAATATAGTTGGAACTCATCTAGAAGACGGTTTTATAGAAAAATTTAAAAAGAATAAAAATATACATCCAGGTTTAAATACAGAGATTCCAGATCAAATAAAGATTTTCAAATTTGAAAAATTTGACGAACTTTTAAATTCTAATATAGATTTAATAGTATTAGGAATTAGTTCAAAAGGTATCGAGTGGGTTGCTGATCAATTAAGTAGGCTTTTTAAGGGAAAAAATTTGCCAAATTTATTAATGTTAACTAAAGGTTTAAGTATTCATAAAAATAACTATGAATTATTAGTTGATAAACTAGAAAGATTGTTAGTTGATAAGGGAATTACAAAAACTAATATCTCAGCAGTAGGTGGACCTTGTTTAGCAGCTGGCTTAGCTAATAGAGTTCATAGTAGCGTTGTTATAGCAAACAAAGATATTAATACCGCAAAAAAAATAGCTAACATGCTAAATACTAATTATTATCACACTTCATATTCAGATGATTTAAATGGTGTAGAGGTATCAGCTGCGATAAAAAATATTTTTTCTATGGCTGTAGGCGCGGCTAAAGGTTTATGTAGCAAAAATATTTCTGATGAAGTTAGAGAAAAGAATTATTTAAATACAGCCTCAGCACTTATTAAACAATCAATTTTTGAAATGGAGATTTTTGTGGAACATCTTAAAGGAAAAAAAGAGACTGTAAAAGGACTTGCAGGGTTAGGTGACTTGTACGTGAGCTCAGGTGGAGGAAGAAATGCAAAAATGGGAGCCTATATCGGAGAGGGACTAACATTTACTGAAGCAAAAAAAACAAAAATGGAAAAAGTTACTGTTGAGGGTGCTGACTTAGCTAAAGAGATCGCAAAGAAAGTAAATGAAGATTTTAATGAAAAACAATTACCTTTAATGCTGGGTATGATTAATGCTATTGTTGAAGACAAAAAACTTGAATTAAATTGGGAGGCTTTTAGATGAAAAAATTTATCATTTCAATTGATGCTGGGACAACGTCCAATAGATCAATTTTATTTGATTTAAAAGGAAAACCAATTTTTTCTTCGCAAAAAGAATTTACACAATATTTTCCAAAAAGTGGATGGGTTGAGCATAATCCAGATGAAATTTGGAAAACGACAATAAAAACTTTAAAAGATGTAATACAAAAAGCTAAACGCTTAAAAGGTAAAATTTTAAGCATCGGAATCACCAACCAAAGAGAAACTACTGTTCTATGGGATAAAAAAACAGGAAAACCTGTTTATAAAGCTATTGTTTGGCAAGACAGAAGGACCGAAGAATTTTGTAAAAAGCTGAGAAAGCAAAACAAGGATACGATGATTTTTAATAAAACTGGCCTTTTGATTGACTCTTATTTTTCTGGAACAAAAATTAAATGGATTTTAGACAATGTCCCTAATGCACGGCAGTTAATGAGTAAGAAAGAGTTGTTATTTGGAACAATTGACAGCTTTTTAATTTGGAGACTTACAAAGGGAAAGGTTCATGCAACAGATGCAACAAATGCAAGTAGAACAATGATATATAATATTTCTTCAAATAAATGGGATGATACAATATTAAATCTCCTTAAAATTAAAAAGCATATTTTACCAGAAGTGAAAGATTGTGCTGATGATTATGGCCAAACCCATCCTTCTGTAACTGGCAAACCAATTCCAATCAATGGAGTAGTAGGTGATCAACAATCAGCAACCATTGGCCAATGTTGTTTTGAACCTGGCTCATTAAAAAGCACTTACGGAACTGGAGCTTTTGTATTATTAAATACAGGTTCTAAAAAAATTTACTCAAAAAATAGACTATTAACAACTATTGCTTACAGAATTAATGGAAAGACAACATACGCAATGGAGGGATCTATTTTTATAGCTGGCGCCGGTGTTCAATGGTTAAGAGATCGAATGAAATTTTTTAAGAAAGCACCTGAAACAGAAAGAATAGTTAAATCACTTCAAAACAACAATGATATTTATTTAGTTCCAGCATTCACTGGATTAGGAGCTCCGTACTGGGACGCTAACGCTAGAGGAGTTTTAAGCGGCATTACTAGAGATACAAGTCCTAAAGAAATAGTCAGAGCTACAATCGAAGCAGTTGCTTATCAAACTTACGATCTTTTTGAAGCTATGAAACATGACGGTTTAAGACCTAAAATTGTAAAAGTTGATGGTGGGATGGTAATGAATAATTGGTTTTCACAATTTTTATCTGACATAGTGAATGTAAAAGTATTAAGACCTAAAGTTCAAGAAACTACTGCTCTAGGCGCAGCTTTCATGGCTGGTTTACACTTAGGGATATACAAATCATTAAAAGATATCTCTAAAAATTGGAACTTAGATAAAAGATTTTCCCCAAAAATGAAAAGCAAATCTAGAACAATTCTAATTAACGGCTGGGAGAAGGCCGTCAAGAGAGCCTTAATAAATTAATACACACCTAAGAGTTGTAATTTTAAAATTTTTCTAGGCTGTACTTTCCAGTCTTATTTTGGTTCAATATAACTACTTAAACAACAACAACGAGGGAAATAATCTATGTTTAAAACATTGAAAAGTATTTTAGCTGTTGCTGTTTCAATTTCTCTATTAACTATTTCAAACGCTGTAGCTGACGGACACGGAGCTGCAATTAAGAAATGGTCAAATGGTGAGTTTAGTCTTTCAACAATTTCTGCAAAAGAAAGAGAGAAAGAACTTAATTGGTTCCATGATGCTGCAAAGCCATTCAAAGGAATGGAAATAAATGTATTATCAGAAACAATTCCAACTCACGAATATGAGTCAAAAGTTTTAACAAAAGCTTTTGAAGAGATAACTGGAATCAAAGTTAATCACCAGTTACTTGGAGAAGGAGAAGTGGTACAAGCTGTACAAACTCAAATGCAAACTGGGAGAAACTTGTATGATGCATACATCAATGACTCAGATTTGATCGGTACGCACTCAAGACTTCAGTTAGCAGTAAACTTAACAAAGTGGATGAAAGGTGAAGGTAAAGATGTAACTTTACCAACATTAGATATCGATGATTTCATCGGTAAATCATTTACTACAGGTCCAGATGGTGATTTATATCAATTACCTGACCAACAATTTGCTAACCTTTACTGGTTTCGAAAAGATTGGTTTGACAGACCTGAAATCAAAAAAGGTTTCAAAGCTAAATACGGATACGATCTAGGTGTGCCAGTAAACTGGTCTGCTTACGAAGATATCGCTGAATACTTTACTAAAGACGTAAAGAATATTGACGGTGTTAGAGTATACGGTCACATGGACTACGGTAAGAGAGCTCCAGACTTAGGATGGAGAATGACTGATGCGTGGTTATCTATGGCTGGCGCAGGTTCAGTTGGTAAACCTAACGGGGTACCAGTAGATGAGTGGGGAATAAGAATGGAAAAAGGTTCTTGTAACCCAGTTGGTGCTGACGTAGCAAGAGGTGGGGCTGCAAATGGTCCTGCTGCCGTATATGCAATCAGAAAATGGGACGAGTGGTTAAGAGCTTATGCACCTCCAGGTGCTGCAGCGATGGACTTCTATCAGTCTCTGCCAGCTTTATCATCAGGAAACGTTGCACAGCAAATTTTCTGGTATACAGCATTCACGGCATCAATGGTTGCTCCAAAGAGTACTGGAAACAAAACAGTTGATGATAACGGCAATCCTTTATGGAGAATGGGACCATCACCAAAAGGTCCTTACTGGGATGAAGGTATGAAGCTTGGTTATCAAGATGCTGGATCATGGACTTTATTTAAGTCTACTCCAGTTGATAGAAGAAAAGCTGCATGGTTATACGCTCAGTTTGTAGTATCAAAAACTGTTGATCTTAAGAAAAGTGACGTTGGTTTAACTATCATTAGAGATAGTACAATTAATCACAAACACTTTACTAAGAGAGCTCCAAAACTCGGTGGACTTGTAGAATTCTACAGATCTAAAAACAGAGTATTGTGGTCACCGACAGGTATCAATGTTCCGGACTACCCGAAACTTGCACAAATCTGGTGGCAACAAATTGGAGATGTAAACTCGGGTGCGTTTACTCCACAACAAGCTATGGATCGTCTTGCAGAAGAGATGAACTTAGTTATGTCTCGTATGGAAGCTGCTGATAAAGCAAACAATACATACGGTGGATGTGGTCCAAGATTAGCTAAGCCGAAAGGCGCTGATTATTGGTTGAAACAACCAGGATCACCAAAAGCTAAACGTGATGAGAAACCTAAAGGCAAAACAGTTCCATTCGAAAGAGCTTGGAAGTAATTTAGGTTTAATCTAAATTTAAAGGGGGCTTAACGGCCCCCTTTTTTTAAAACGGAATTCAAAAAAATATGAGCTTAGAATTAAAAAATGTAGAAAAAAAAATAGGATTAGATACTCATATTTATTCAACAAATTTAAAATTAGAAAAAAATACAATTAATATTCTTTTAGGTTCTACTTTAGCCGGAAAAACCACTTTGATGCAGATTATGGCAGGCTTAGATAAACCAACATCAGGCGAAATTTGGTTTAATAATAAAAATGTTACTGGAATGAAAGTACAAAAAAGAAATGTATCAATGGTTTATCAGCAATTTATTAATTATCCCAATTTCACGGTTTATGACAACATTGCATCTCCTCTCAAAATTACTGGAGTAAGCTCAGATGAGATAAAACAAAGAGTTGGGAAAGTTGCAGAATTATTAAAATTATCTGGAATGTTGAATAAAAAACCAAATGAGCTTTCCGGAGGACAACAACAAAGAACTGCTTTAGCAAGAGCACTTGTAAAAGACTCAGACTTAATTCTTTTAGATGAACCACTTGCAAACTTAGATTTTAAATTAAGAGAAGAATTAAGAGAAGAATTACCAAAATTATTTGAAAATAGAGATTGTATTGTAGTTTACGCAACCACAGAACCCTCAGAAGCTCTACTCTTAGGCGGTAATACTGCAACGTTACAGGAAGGTAAGATTATTCAATATGGAAAAACTTTAGATACTTATAATAAACCTAACTCTTTAGTTTCAGCCCAGGTCTTTAGTGATCCACCAATGAATATTGCTAAAATAAAAAAATCAGGAGACCAGTGCTCATTTTTACAAAATGACATTCAATGGAAAACTAGATTAAATATCAAAGATGGTGAGTATAAAGTAGGTATTCGACCCCACAATATTACCACGTATAAAGAGGGCAAGAATACACTTGAGATAAAAGGTAAAGTTTTAATTTCTGAAATTAGTGGCTCTGAGAGCTTAATCCACTTTACAAACGGAAATTTGAATTGGGTTTCTTTATCTAACGGAGTTTTTCAAAAAAACGTTGGCGATGAGATGAATTTGTACATGAATACAGATGAGTTTGTTTATTTTGATCAAAATGAGAGGTTAGTATCTAATGGCTAAAGTTACATTGAAAGGTTTAAGCCATAGTTATTTAAAAACTCAGTCTTCAGATGCTGACTGGGCAATCAGAGGAGTAGACATTGATTGGAATGATGGTGGCGCTTACGCTTTATTAGGCCCTTCAGGTTGTGGAAAGACAACATTGTTAAATATTATTTCTGGATTAATTACACCAACCAAAGGCGATATATTATTTGATGATAAAGTTATTTCAGGGCTGAATCCTGTAGAGAGAAATATTGCACAGATTTTTCAATTCCCGGTTATTTATGACACGATGACAGTGTATGATAATTTAGCTTTTCCTTTAAGAAATAGAAAAATTCCAGAGGAAGAAATCAAAGTAAAAGTTCATGAGATAGCTGAAATGTTAGAATTATCTTCAACATTAAATAATAGAGCTTCTGGTCTTACTGCAGATGGTAAACAAAAAATTTCACTAGGGCGTGGATTGGTAAGATCAGATGTAAATGCTATTATGTTTGATGAACCATTAACAGTAATCGATCCACATTTGAAATGGATTTTAAGATCTAAACTTAAAGAACTTCATCAAAAGATTAATAGAACAATGATTTATGTTACACACGATCAAACAGAGGCTTTAACATTTGCTGATCAGGTAGTTGTAATGCATGAAGGTCAAATTGTTCAAACAGGAACACCAGTAGATTTGTTTGAAAAACCAAAGCATACATTTGTTGGATATTTTATTGGTTCACCAGGCATGAATGTTTTACCTTGTCAAATTAAAGGAAATGATGTGATCGTTAATGGAAAAAAAATAGAAACTCACCAACAAATTAAAAAAAGTAATTTTAACAAGACAGAGGTTGGTGTGAGACCTGAATTTATATCTTTTAGTAATGAAGGAATTCCAGTTAAAGTTTTATCGGTAAGCAATACTGGAAGGCATAAAATTGTAGATACTGAAAGTGAAACCGGAAAAATTAAAATTATTGCAAAATCTAATGAAGATATACCTTCAGGATCTGCATTTTTAAAATTTAAAAAAGAATATACTTACACATATGGAGATAGTTGGATAATTGAATGAATAAAACAGTAAATCAAAAAGCATGGTTCTTTGTAATACCAGTATTTGTACTGGTAGCTTTCAATGCCATTATCCCACTTATGACAGTAGTAAACTATGCTTTCCAAGAAACTTTTGGGAATAATGTTTTTATGTGGGAAGGCACAAGATGGTTTAAACAAATCATGTTATCTGAAAGATTTCACGCATCACTTGGCAGACAATTTTTATTTACATTTATTATTTTATTTATTCAAATTCCATTAGGAATAGCTATTGCTCTTACTATGCCTAAAGAGGGAATAGGAGTTCCCGTTTGTTTAGTTTTAATGTCCATGCCACTTTTAATTCCATGGAACGTTGTAGGAGCTATGTGGAATATTTTTGCGTTACCAGATATTGGTTTCTTAGGTCATTCACTTAATGCATTGGGATTTGATTATAACTTTACTCAACAAATTGGTGATGCTTGGTTCACAACTATACTAATGGATGTATGGCATTGGACATCGTTAGTGGTTTTACTGTCTTATGCAGGGTTAAGATCTATCCAACCTGCTTACTATCAAGCAGCAGAAATTGATGGGGCTAGTCGTTGGGCAATTTTTACGAAAATTGAATTACCTAAAATGAAAAAAGTATTAACGATAGCAATACTTTTAAGATTTATGGACAGTTTCATGATTTATACAGAGCCATTTGTTTTAACTGGAGGCGGTCCAGGCAATGCTACTGCATTTTTATCTATAGACTTAGTTAAAATGGCATTAGGACAGTTTGATTTAGGACCAGCTGCAGCAATGTCGTTGATATATTTCTTTATAGTACTTTTAGTTTGTTGGGTATTCTACACATTAATGATGAGAAATGAGGAGAAATCATGAAGAAAGCTAAGTGGGTAGTTCCTACAATTTATATTATCTTCTTGATGCTTCCAATTTATTGGTTGCTTAACATGTCATTTAAAACAACAACTGAAATTATAAACACTTACACATTATGGCCTCAAGAATTTACATTAGATAATTATAAGAAAATTTTTACCGACAGTACTTGGTATACTGGGTATCTTAATTCTATTTATTACGTAGTGATGAACACCGTGATCTCAGTGGCAGCTGCACTACCTGCAGCTTACGCTTTTTCTAGATATAAATTTTTAGGGGATAAACATTTATTTTTTTGGTTATTGACTAACAGAATGGCCCCTCCAGCAGTATTTGCCTTGCCATTTTTTCAATTTTATTCATCAGTAAACTTGTTTGATACACATGTGGCTGTAGCTTTATCACATTGTTTGTTTAATATTCCTTTAGCAGTTTGGATTTTAGAGGGATTTATGTCTTCTGTGCCAAAAGAGTTAGATGAAACAGCTTATGTTGACGGTTATTCGTTTTGGAGATTTTTCTTTAAAATATTCATACCCACTATTACTGCAGGCATAGGTATTACTATGTTTTTCTGTTTTATGTTCTCTTGGGTAGAATTATTATTAGCTAAAACACTTACAGCTGTAGCAGCCAAACCTATAGCCGCAACAATGACAAGAACCGCCAGTACATCAGGATATGAATTAGGACTACTTGCAGCCGCAGGAAGTTTGACAATTATACCTGGTGCAATAGTAATTTACTTTGTAAGAAACTATATAGCGAAAGGATTTGCTTTAGGAAGGGTATGATGATGTTTAATATGTTAAACGCCGCCACATGGGGTGATATGGCTAAAAAAAAAGAAAAGGGTTTCTTTGATTTTGAATTTATTACTTGGATGGCATGGACATGGCAAACTGCAGCATTTTTTATTTTTATCGTATTATGTTTAACAGCTATGATCATTTGGGAAAAAAAATCACCTGGTGGCGGCCCAAGAAAAGGAATTTTAGGTCTAGACACTACAAGAGGCGATAGACTATTTATATCATTACTTGGCAGTGCTTTTATTCACTTATTCTGGTTAGCATTGATTGGAACAGTTCTATGGCTAGCTACAATTTTTTGTGTTTTTTATGCAATTTTTGTTTTCAGATATGTTTAAACTAAGGTTTGATTATTAAATTAAGTTTAAAATTTAAAAATTTATCAATTTTTAAAAAACTAAAAATTTTGTAAAAAATATTTTCAAATAATATTAGAATACCAAATAATAATCGACTATCAGGCAAAAACTTCACTCTACCATAATCACCTGTAAAAATTATTAAAATTAAAGAAGTATACCATTTACGATGTATCTTTAAATTAGCTTTTTTAACTGACTTTGAAATTTTACTAAAATTATATTGTCCATAAGGCGAATCTTCTAAATTTTTTTTGAAAAAAAATTCTAAAAACCATTTCAAAAAATTTCCAATTAAACTCGATAAATTTGGTTCACTTATTATTATAATACCGTTTGGTCTTAATATATCTTTTAATTTTAGAAGAATTTTTTCAGGGTTTTTTGTATGATGCAAAACACCTTTTAAAACAATAATATCATATTTTTTTTTACCTACAATTTTTTTTTCTAAATCTATAATTTTATAAATTGGTCTGTTGTCATTTTTTTTTGCTGCATTAAGTATTTTTTTTGATGTATCAGTTGCTATATAACTCTTTGGCATTAATTCATTATTTAAACCTATACACGATGGGAAAACACCACATCCAAATTCTATCAAATCTTTCCCGTTTAGATTCACAGAATTAAAAAAAAGTCTATTTTCATATTCAATGCATTTAGCTATCCCACCATTTTTTAAAAAAATTTTTTTTTGAAATATTAATGTATTTTCTGTTTTGATATTTAAATTATAATTTTTTTTCATATCTAAAATATTTAATTATTAAAAACAAAACTAGTTGAATTAAAATTTTTAACCTCATCTTACTGTAACCTTTATCTCTAATTCTAAAATTAATGAAGACTTCTTTTATGTCTAATTTTTTAGTAGAACTTAATACTATATCTATTAGAATTTTATATCCTAAGAGTATTAGTTTTTTTTCAACAGATTTGAACACCTTTTTTTTAATTAGAAAAAATCCTGACATAGGGTCTTTAATTTCTTTTCTAAATAATAAATTAAATAAATGATTTAAAAGTTTTGAAAAAACAAACCTTATAGGATTCAAATTAGCTTCCTTATAATTGATAAGCTTTCTTGAACCAATCACAATATCACAGTTCGTCTTTTTAAACTTAGCTATTAGCTTACGTAAATCTCTCGGATTGTGTTGTAAATCCCCATCCATTACTATCAAATTATCATTTTTAGATCTATTGAAACCATAAACAACAGATTTTGATAAATCTCTTGGTTTTTCTTTTCTGATCAATAATCTAATTTTTTTACTTTTAATATTTTTAAAAATTTTATCAGAACCATCATTTGAGTCATCATCAACAAAAATGATTTCATATTTATTTTTATAATCAACAAGAGCTTTTTTTAAAGACGAAATTAATTTAGATAAGTTTTTTTTTTCTTTATAAATTGGAATTACAATTGAAAACTTCATTTAATTTGCAGTACTTAATAATTCATTATATTATATCATATATTTAATGAAAAAATTCTATTCAAAAAACAATTATATATACATATTATTATTTTTTATTTCATTAATAGGTTTATTCACTTATAAACATTATGGGATAGGGATAGAGGAGCACTTTCATAGAAAGTCCGGATTTTACTGGCTAAATTATATTTTAAGTTTAGGTGAATTTGAAAATTTAAAAAAAGTTGTAGATTTAAAATTAGACGAAATAAAAACTTTTACTCCTAGATTATTTCCAATAGAAAAATTTGGCTATTATGGAGTTTTGTTTGATTTACCACTAGCATTTGTAGAAACTTTTTTTCACATTAATGAACCTAAAAAATATTTTTTACTAAGGCATATTTCTATTTTTTTCTTTTTTTTAACTAGCGCATATTGTTTTTATAAAATTATCGAACTTAGGTATAAAAATACGTTTTTAGCCTTATTTGGATTTTTAATTTATATTTTCTCTCCAAGAATATACGGGAATATTTTTTTTGATAATAAAGATATATTTTATCTTTCAATGATAACTATAAATATGTTTTTCTATTTCAAATATTTAAAAAAAGATAACAATTTAAATTTAATTTTTTTTTCTATTTTTTGTGCATTTTCAACCTCATCAAGAATCATAGGACTATTAATACCTATTTCCTTTATATTTTTAATTTTTTTTGAATTTTTATCCAATAAAAGCAAAAAAGAAATTCTCAAAAAAATTTTTATTTTTTTAATCACATATTTAATAGCATTATTTGTTCATTGGCCTTACTTGTGGACTTTAGACTTAAGTCAAATAATAAACTTTTTTGATCCATTTTTCTCTGTTATGAATCCAATAGTTTATTTCAATGGTGAGTTTTATCAATCTAAATACCTACCTGCTTCTTATCTTCCTATTTGGATAGCGATAAGCACACCAGTTTATATATTTCTTTTTTTTTTAATTGGTTATTTTAAGCATTTTAAAAGAGTATTTAATAGGTTCATTAATATTAATGAAAAAAATTCAAATTTTTTTACTGATATGTGGAGTTCTAAAAATGAAAACTTTGATTTATTTTTATTTATAAATTTTCTATTAGTTATCATTACATATTTTGCGTTAAATCCAGCATTATTAAGTGGATGGCGACATTTTTATTTTTTAAACTTTTTTATAGTTTATTATGCATGTTATTGCGTAAATAATATTTTTTTAAACTTTAGAAAAACAAAATATAAAATAATATTTATAATTATATTGTTTATTATGAGCTGTTCTACTGTTTATGATATTTACAAATACCATCCGTTTCAAAGTGTTTATTTTAATAATTTAATTTCAAACAAGATGAAAAAAAATTTTGAGGTAGATACGCAATCATTATCTCGAGTTCATGCAGTTCAAGAGTTATTAAAAGAGGACGGAATTCTTAATATCGCTACAGCATCATGGACACCACTAGAAGATGCTCGCTCTTTAATATCAAAAAATGATTGGAATAGGCTTAATTTTGTGGGGACAGAATTTGATAAAGCTGACTTTATATATTCAAATTTTTATTATGAGGTAAATACCACTTATAACGAAAAATATAAAATACCTAAAAATTTTTCCATATATAAAACATTAATAATTGATGGTACAAGAATATATTCAATATATAAAAAAATATAATATGAAATTATTTGTTTATAAATCTTTATTTACTTGTCTATTAATATTTATTCTTTTTCACTTAACTATTGGCTACATAGCTAGAAGTTACGAAGCTAAGATATACAATACTTTTTCAAAAGATAAAATAAATTTTATCAAAGAAAAAATAAGATCTGAAATAAAAGCGGGTATAGAAAAAGATCAAATTTTATCAGATGAAGACACTCTTCTAATTAATCAATTTTTAGAAAAAATTTCTAAAGAGTTAAATAAAAAAAAATAATTTTTATGTTTTCAAAACGGACAAGGCTATACACAAATTTTAATTTATTGAATTTTTTTCACATTATTAAATCTTTTTTTTTAAGAAAAAAAAATTTTCAGAATGAACTACAAAATTACTTAGGGACTAATAATATTTCATTAACATCCCAAGGAAGATCTGCCCTGTATGAAATTATAAAAATCATAATTAAGAAAAAAAATAAAAGAATATTTTTTATAGCTCCTTACACTATTCCAGCTGTAATACATGCGATTAAATATGCAGGAGGTGAAGTTGTTTATATTGATCTAGATAAATCTACTGGCTTAATAGATGAAGACAAATTAGAAACAAAAATAGACAAAAACTCTGCAGGAGTAATAATTACTCATTTATATTCAAGCTCGATTCACATAGAGAAATTTTTAGAGAGATTCAAAAATAAAATATCAATCATAGAGGATGCTGCAATTAATTTTGGAGCCAAATCTAATGATAAATATCTTGGAACTTTGGCTGATTATGGTTTTTTTAGCTTTAATATTGTTAAAAATTTGAATACTTTAAATGGGGGAGCAATATACATAAAAGATAATCAAACATTTCATGAATATGTTACTAAAAAAAAACACGATAAATTTCCCGCTCTAAATACTATCAACCTACTTATTACAATAATAATTTTAAAATTATTTTTTAATAATACAATTTATCAATTATTTCATTATTTTTTAGTAATAGTTTATAAAAAAAAAATCAATTTTATCTTAAAAAAAATATATCCGATCCTTTTCCATAATTATGAGGAGGAAATTCCAAAAACTTATTCTTATGATTTTAATTGGATAATGAATGATGTAGGGATTTATAATTTAAAAAAAATTGAAAAAGATTTTCATGAAAGACGAAATAAAGCAATGATTTATTCAAAACTAATCAATAATCAAGTAGCAATCAAATACGATCGTTTTTCAAATGATAATGCTTTATTAGAATATACAATTATTTTAAAAAATATAGATAATCAAAAAGCACATGTAAAGCTTATGGAAGAAGGTTACGATATTAGGCATACATGGTACATTAATAATTATTCAAAAGAAAAAAACGAAAAAAATGAAAACTTTAATGACACTTATTTAGTTGAAAATAAAATATTTTGTCTCCCATTGCATAATAATATTAGTGAAAAAGATATTCATAAGATTTCTTCTATAATAAATAGTTTTGTTTAAAATGTCTTTTAAGTTAAAAAAAAATAATAAAAATTTAGTTAAAATTTTCAGCATAATAGAAGAAAAACTCCCAGATAGTATTTTTAAAAAATTAGGACTAAGTTTTTTTATTTATATGACTACAAATAAAATAATTCATGTCTATACTATTGAAAAAAACAATGATATTTCAGCTATAATTACTGTAATTGATTATAAAAATTATATTTCAATGAATAAAAAAATTATAAAATATTTTATTCAACATCCATTAAAAATTTTGATTAATTTTATTTCAATACTAGGCTCAACGTCAAAAAAATCTTTAATTAAAATTAATGAAGATTATCTTCATTTATTACATTTAATAATAATAAAAAAAAAATTTACTGATATTTCAATTAAAAGAAAAGATAGTATTTTAAACAATTTTTATAAAAAAATACTTAAGAAACACAGTTCAAAAGTATTATTTCTTTGTTTTGACGAAAAAAATAAAAAAGCACAAAGCTATTATAAAAGAAATAAATTTAATTTTTTTTATAAAATTAAAAACTTTATATATCTAAAAAAGAGATATCTTTAATGACATATTATAAGAATATTTTGTTAGGTTCTGGCATGAGTTCTATAGTGTATTTCAATTTAAAAAATGAAAAATTAAAAGTAATAACTGGAGATGAAAAAAAAATTTTAAAAAGTAAAAATTTCTATGAGTACCAAGCCTTTGGTGGAAATAGTAACATTTGGGGTGGTTACATAAATTTTGATAGACATAAAAAATTTTTAAAAAATAAAAATTATAATGAATTATTTCAAAAAAAATTATTTCAAACAAAAAAAATATTTAGTGAAAAATCTTATTTTACAAACACTTATAGTCTCGTTGATCAAAATAAAGATATTTTTAGAGTTAAGAGGCAATATTTAAAAAAAAAAGTTTTGTTTAACAAGATTAACAAAATTATTATTAAAAAAAGATTGATAGAACTTATATCTAATAAAAAAAAATATTCTACTAATAAATTGACCCTTTGTATTGGAAATCTTAATTTGATAAAACTTTTGTATAAATCTGAAATTATAAATTCAAATGATATAATTTCTTTCGAGGATGGAGATTGTACATATGTTTTAAATTTTTTAATAGATAAAAAAAAAAATTTTTATATACCCATGCCTCTTTTTTATATTTTTGAAAAACTTTTTTTGAAAAAATCTAAAAATTATAGACTAATAAAATCAAGCTTAATACTACAAAAATTTTCCTCAAAAATTCAAAACATAAAAATTTCATGTAAAGAATTGATGAAAATGGATGATAATAGACTTAGATTTTTTCTATCTAATCATATAGCGAATTTAAGAATTAATAATATACCTGTGAGAAAATTTATTTTTAAAAAATCAAAAAAAATTAATATTTTTTGTACTGGCACAGTAAAAAAATATGTTCCAGGTCCAGTGATTCAAGATTTAATTTTTGATATTAGTTCAAACTGCTGACATAGATTTTATTTGCTTATATCGATAAAATAGAATATTAGATATTAAAATTTAATTAAATGATAAACATAGGTATTAACGGTTTCGGAAGAATAGGCAGACTAATTCTTAGAGCTATTCTGGAAAACTACAGAAACAAAATAAATGTAGTTGCTATCAATGATTTAGGCTCTATAGAAACTAATGCACATTTAATTAAATACGACAGTACTCATGGCATTATGAAAGATGAAATTACTACTTTAAAAGACGGTTTTAAAGTAGGTGAACAAAATATAAAAGTATTTGCTGAGAGAGATCCAATCAATATACCTTGGGGAAAAATAGGTGCAGATGTTGTATTAGAATGTACAGGTATTTTTTTGGATAAATCATCTGCAGAGAAACATATTAAAGCGGGAGCAAAAAAAGTAATAATCTCAGCTCCAGGTAAAGAAGTAGATTTTACAATAGTTCAAGGTGTCAATAGCAAAGAGTTAAAAAAAAATCATAATATTATTTCTAATGGTTCTTGCACTACGAATTGTTTAGCTCCGGTCGCTATGGTTTTAGAAAAGAGTTTTGGGATAAGTTATGGTTATATGACCACAATACACAGCTATACAGGTGATCAAAAACTTTTAGATACATTACATAAAGATTTAAGGAGAGCTAGATCTACAGAGGGTGCAATGATACCTACCTCAACTGGCGCAGCTAAAGCTATGAGTTTAGTTTTACCTAGTCTTAAAGGTAAATTAGACGGTACAGCTATAAGGGTTCCAACACCAAATGTTTCCTTAATTGATTTCACTCTGGTAACTGAAAAAAATGTAACACCTGAAGAAATTAATCAAGCCATGACAGAGGCTGCAAATGGTGAATTAAAGGGAATATTAGATGTAAATCAAAAACCCTTAGTATCAAAAGATTTCAATCATAATCCACACAGTTCAATATTTGATGTCACCCAAACACAAGTAATTAAAGGAAAATTTATTAGAGTACTTTCTTGGTATGATAATGAATGGGGTTTCTCAAATAGAATGTGTGATACAGCTATTCAGATTGCTGATTTAGTTTAATTTTTAGATTTTTCGGCTTCTTCAATTAACTTAAGAGTATTTTTTGGGATATCTGAATTATCGAATTTAGATTTAGAAACGTTTGAAAATTTGTCCTTCTTTTTTTTCAAATTTTGAAGGTCACTAACAGCTGATAATATCTCTTCTATACTAAAGTTTTCTTCCATTAAGATCCAACTTTATATAGCCTGACCATATTAGTCATGCCTGCTTTACCGAAGGGTAAACCAGCAGTTATAACAACAAAATCGTTATTTTTTATAAACTTAAGTTTTTTAATAATTTCTTTAGAAATAGACATCATATCTTTCCATCCTTTTGCATCTCTACTATTTATTGATTGAACACCCCAAAGCAATGATACTTGTCTACTCACATTAATATTAGGTGAAATAGTTACTATTTTCGCAGCTGGACGCATTGAAGAAACAAGCTTTGCTGACTTACCCGAGTTAGAAAAAACAATTATAGCCTTTACATCTGGATTATAAGCTATGTCCTTAACAGAGAGAAGAATTGATTTAACAGGATCCTTATTTGTAATAATTGAATTTTTGAAATCTTCAATGTGATCTCTTTTGTATTTTTCAGTAGATATAATTGTTTTAGACATTGTAGACACAGCCTGTAATGGAAATTTACCAACAGCTGCTTCAGCAGATAGCATAACTGTATCAGCACCTTGAAAAATAGCTGTAGCAATATCATTAATTTCTGCTCTAGTTGCAGTATTATTTTCAATCATACTTTCAAGCATTTGAGTTGCAACAATAACTGATTTAGAGTTTTCAGAGCATTTTTTAATTAAACTTAATTGAACTTTTGGAACTTCACTATGTCCAATGTCAATTGCTAAATCACCTCTTGCTACCATGATAGCGTCTGTAGCTTTTATAATTTTATCGATATTTTTTAATGCAGATTTGTTTTCAATTTTTGAAATAATTCCAATATCTTTTTTAATTAATTTTCTTGCTTCAAGAATAAGTTTTTCATTTTGTAAAAAAGATAATGCAATCCAATTACAACCAAGTTTAGTTGCAGTTTTGATATCTTTTTTATCCTTTGCCGTAAGATTATTAAATGACATATTTAAATTAGGTATATGAATACCTTTATTGCTTCGTAAAATACAATTGTGGCTTTTGCATTTTATAATTACAGAATTTTTAGATTTTCCAATTACAGAAAATAAAAACTTCCCATCATCAATTAAAATTTTGTTACCTTTTCTTAATTTTTTAAGTATTTTAGAATATGGAAAGCTAACTCTAAAATCATTACCTGTTTTTACTTGGTTATCTAAAATAAATTTTTGATTATATTTTATTTTTTGATTTCCATTTTTTACTTTTCCGATTCTTAACTTTATTCCTTGTAAATCAGCTATAAGAGAAATCTTTTTACCTTTTCTTTTCTCAATTTTTCTTATTTTAGATATAATTTTCTTTATTCCACTAGTGTCATGACTAAAGTTTATCCTAAATGCATCAACTCCTAGTTCTACCAGCTTATTTAACTTAGATTCACTATAAATTGATGGACCAAGAGTAGCTAAAATTTTTGCTTTTTTTTCCATTAAGAGTTTTTTATGTTATAACACCTCTTCCCTTAAAAAAAAATATTAAAGAAGAATTAATTTAATGAGTAATAAAAAGATTGGAATTTTAACAAGTGGAGGAGATTGCGGTGGTTTAAATGCTGCTATTAGATCAATTTTTTATAGAGCAAAAAATAAATACGATATGCAGGTATTCGGAATAAGAGATGGTACAGCGGGATTAATTAAACGACCAGTGGATGCAATTCAACTAAATCATAAGACTTTTGGAGGGTACTTGTTAAGGCAAGGTGGAACTTTCCTAGGATCTACAAACAAAGGAAATCCTTTTAAAATTCCAACTGGAGATGGAAAACATGTTGATAAATCAAAAGAAATAATTGAAGGGTATCACTCAATGAAACTTGACGGTTTAATAATAATAGGTGGAGACGGGAGTATGCAAATACTAAAAAAATTAGCAAAAGATGGCAATATGAAAATAGTAGCTATTCCAAAAACAATTGACAATGATGTTGGAGCTACAGAAAGTTCAATAGGTTTTCATACTGCAGTAGATGTTGCTACTCAAGCATTAGATAACCTACAATCAACTGCTGCTAGCCACAGAAGGTCTATGATACTCGAAGTGATGGGACGAGATGCTGGACACATAGCTTTAAATGCTGGCATTGCAGGGGGCGCAGATATTATCTTAATACCAGAAATAAAATATTCAATCAGAGGGATAATTAATAAACTTAATCTTATGAAAAAAAATGATATTCAACATTCATTAATTATAGTTGCAGAGGCAGTAAAAAAAGAGGATGGATCTAGAGTAGTTCACAAGTATATGGACGGAGAACAAAGACTTGGCGGTATTGGAGATTACATAGCTCAAGAATTAATGAGACAAACAGATGTTGAATGTAGAGTAACATCGCTTGGCCATGTTCAAAGAGGTGCACCTCCAACAGCAAGTGATAGAATATTAGCGAGTGCATTTGGAGTTTATGCTGTTGACTTATTAAATCAAAAAAAATTTGATCGAATGGTTGCTTGGAGAGACAGAAGAGTAGTAGATGTACCTATTGATGAAGGAATTAAAACATATAAAAATGTTGAAAGAAAAGACTCATTAGTTGAAACAGCTCTATCTTTAGGGATTTATTTAGGAGATGATATTTAATGAGGAACAAGAATCTAAATTTAATTGCAAATAGACTTGTAAATGCTTTTTTAAAAAATAAAATAATAAGTCCAATTCCGAACATATATACAAAAAAGCTTTCAAATGCTCAAGAACTTAGAAAATTGTGTGAAAGTAAAATAAAAAAACCAATTATAGGATTTAAGGCGGCAGGGACTGGTATTCCTGTTATTAAAAAACTAAAGGAAAAAGAACCTTTCTATGCCTCTGTGTACAAACACAACGTATTAAAAAATAATAAATCTATTAAAATAAATAAATATACATTGGGTATAGAATTAGAAGTATGTTACTTTTTGAAAAAAAGTTTTTTCGATTTTAAACAAAAAATTTCAAAAAATAATATGAAAAAATTTATTGATAAAATTGCTCCATGTATTGAAGTAGTTGGATATAGACAGAGAAAAAACGGGATAAAGAGCTTTGGAGACTTATGTTCTGATTTTGGAGCTAATGTGAAATTCATCATAGGGCCAAGAAAGAAATTCAAAAACAATAATGTAAAAAACTTGAAAACAAATATTTCAAATTTTAAGATTAAGCAATCTGTTAATGGAAACACAAATACTGTTTATATTAATCCTATGAATTCATTATTATTTGTTTTAAAAAAACTTCAAAAAGACAAAATAAAACATAATAAAGATTTTTATGTTTTTACTGGGTCTTCAGTTGGAGTTGTGCCGATCCTGGGAAAGGGAACCTATAAGGGTAAAATTGATAAATTAGGTTCAGTTAAGGCTAAAATTAGTTAGATAAATAATAACCGATAATAACAATTACTAAAATAGAAATAAAAAATTTTAGGTTTTTTATTAAAGATGCTTTTTTCTCACCTTGAAATTTTCTTTTCGATAAAAAATAAATATTTGTTTCAGATTTATTTCTAAATTTTGGTCTTAAAGGAGAGGGAATTGTTTTGTTTTGTATACTCTTAAATTTTTTAGGATTAATTTGTAGCATAGTTCTATTAACTTCATTTTTATTAAGTTATCAACAGTTTATACAACATCTAGGTGCGTCAATATTGCAAATGATAATCATTATCAAATTATTGTAAATGATAATCATTATCAATAAAGGGGGAAAATGAGAATAATAACAATAGTTACTTATTTATTTTTACTTTCATTTGCAGGCAGTTTATTTGCAAATGAAGTAAATATATTTAGTGCAAGGCATTACGACTCTGATGTACAGCTTTATGAAAAATTTACTGCTAAAACAGGAATTAAAGTAAATGTTGTTTCTGGAAAATCTGGTGCTTTAGAAAAAAGAATAATCGAAGAGGGTGAAGACAGCAAAGCGGATCTTTACATCACAGCAGATGCTGGAAGATTAGGCGCTTTCGAAGCCAATCTTCAAGGTGGTCTTACAAGTGCAGCTATTAAATCAGCTGTACCTAGTAATTTCAGAACATCGAAATGGACTGGAATAGCAAAAAGAGCAAGAATTGTATATTTTGCTCCAGAAAGAGTGAGTGGTGCAGAATTAGCTGGCTTAACTTATGAGAGTTTAGCTGACCCTAAATGGAAAGGCAGATTAGTAATTAGAGCTTCTAATAATATCTACAATCAATCACTCGTAGCTTCACTTATCAAAAATAACGGAAAAGGCAAAGTAGCAGATTGGTCAAAAGGTATGGTTGCTAATATGGCAAGATCTCCAAAAGGTAACGATAGGGCACAAATCCTTGCTGTAGCTGCAGGAGAAGCAGATATAGCAGTAGCTAATACTTACTATTTAGCATTAATGCTTTCAGGAAAAAAAGGTGCAGAACAGCAAGCAGCTGCTAAAAAAGTAAAACCTTTCTTTCCAAATCAAGATGGAAGAGGAACTCATATGAACATTAGTGGCGCAGGTCTTGTTAAAGGAGCACCTAACAAAAAAAAATGCAATAAAATTAGTTGAGTTTTTATTGAGTGAGGAAGCTCAAAATCATATTGTAAATAATACTTTTGAGTATCCAATGATAAAAGGTGTATCTCCACATCCACTTGTTGTAAATATGGGATTAGATTTTAAACAAGATCTAAAAACAAAAGTTGTTAATTACGGAAAAAGACAAGCAGATGCTTTAGCAGTAATGACAGCAGCGGGTTGGAAATAGTTATAAATAAATATATGGAGCGAACAATAAAAAAAAAAATTAACTTGAATAAGTTAAATACAGGTTGTTCGCCTTGTATGTCAGAAGCTAAAAAAATGGAAAAAAAAATTTCACATAGGAAAGTTTCTGAAATCAAAATTGAGGAGGTTAAAAATATTATTTCCTCAATGTTTGATAAAAAGTATTAAGAGTTTGACGTTAATATCTCTGGCTTTAAATGCTAGCTAAATTTCACACTCAAGCCGCTTTAGCCAGAAAACTTTATGTGATAACAAAACTTATTAATGACAAAATATAATATATGGTTTTTTGGATCACTGATTGTAGCCGCAGTTGTAGCTATGCCAATTATTACCGTTTTTTCAAGTTTTTTTACCGAAACAAGCAGTTATATTTTCATATTAAAAGAAACTTTTTTAATTGATTATATTTTTAATTCTATAACAGTCTTATTTTTTGTTGTGCTTTTAACTTTAATTCTCGGAATTTTTTCCGCATATTTTGTATCTTTTTATGATTTTCCTCTATCTAAATTTTTTAGTTGGGCGTTAATCTTATCTTTCGCAGTTCCTGGATATATTTATGCATTTTCAATAATAGCTTTTTTTGAAAATTACGGTACAGCCTTTTCATTATTAACATTTTTTCTTGGTGAAAATAATTATAATCCAATTATACCTAAAATAGATGGGTTAATCGGAGCTATATTATCTATATCATTTTCCCTATTTCCATATGTTTATGTTTTGACAAGAGCATCATTTTATTATCAATCGAATAATTATATTGAAGTAGGAAAAAATCTAGGTCTTTCATCTAGAGAAACTTTTTTTAGAATAATTTTACCTTCTGCAAGACCAGCAATAATTGCGGGATTAGCTTTAGTATCAATGGAATGTTTGTCAGATTTTGGCACTGTATCATTTTTTAGTGTTAATACATTGACTACTGGAATTTATAACTCATGGCTTTCTTTTGATGATTTAAACACCGCTAATCAGATATCTTTTATTTTACTAATTTTTATTCTCTTACTGTTTTCGATAGAAATTTATTCAAGGAAAGAAGCAAGGTATCATCAACCAGGTAGAGGATTTAAGCCAATTACTAAAATTAAGTTAACTGGAAAAAAGTCTATAATTCCAATTTTTATTTGCTCATTGATTTTTCTATTAAGTTTTATTTTTCCAGTTTCTCAAATGATTTATTGGACCATTAAATTTCCAAAATATATCCAAGATATTGATATAATCAAAATTAATTTAAATACTTTAATTTTAGTTGGAATAGCCAGTGCATTTATTGTGATTATTTCATTATTTATTAATTATGGGAGCAGAATATCGAAAAGTAAAATTCTGGACTATTTAACCAATTTTTCTATTTCAGGATACGCAATACCTGGAGTAATTTTAGCAGTTGCTTTTATTACTTTTTTTTCTAATTTGAGCGATTTTTTATCTCACTTTTTTAATTTTAAAAGTATTAAAGGTTTATTCATAGGGTCTATCTTTGGACTTATTTTAGCTTATTTTATAAGATTTTTTTCTTTATCTTTTAATGGAATTAGATCTAGCTATGAGAAAATAAATAACTCGATAGATGAAAGTGCATATCTTCTTGGTTACTCTAAATTTAATACTTTTTTTAAGATACACGTCCCATACTTAAGTACAAATGTTATATTGATCGTTTTATTAATTTCTTTAGAGGTGATTAAAGAATTGCCTATGACGATGATTTTAAGACCTTTTAATTTTGAAACTTTCGCTACTCAAGCATATATTTATGCATCTCAAGATTTGCTTGAAGCAGCTGCTTTGCCATCTCTTTTTCTAATTTTTTGGGCGACTATTTTAATTCTATTGTCATCTAGATATATACTTTCAAAAAAAAATTAATATAATCTAAAAATGAGTAAGAATTTTTTTGAAATTCAAAACGGGTATTTCACTGCAAGTGAAACAAATAAAGTTAATAACGTAAATTTTACAATTAAAAAACAAGGTGAAATAGTTTCTTTGTTAGGTCCTTCAGGAATAGGAAAAACTACAATTTTAAGAACAATAGCTGGATTACAAAAACTCAGTGCTGGAAAAATAAAACTTAGAGATACAATCTTAGCTTCAGATGAAATTAATATTGAACCAGAAAATAGAAATATTGCTCTTTCATTCCAAGATAATTCATTATTCCCAAACTATAAGGTAATTGATAACATTAATTTTGGAGAAAAAAGATTAAACGGTAACAACTCTAAAATAGACGTTAAAGAAATAATTAAACTATTAAGAATTGAACCAATATTAGAAAAATTTCCTCATCAAATAAGTGCTGGAGAGGCACAAAGAGTCTCTTTAGCGAGATCTTTAATGTCTAAACCTGATTTATTATTATTAGATGAGCCTTTTTCTAATATTGATCAAAGCTTAAAGGAAGAAATTCAAGTTTCTGTAAAAAAATTATTAAAAAGAATAAACCTGACAACGATTATTGTCACTCATGACTCTTACGAAGCATTCTCGATGGCGGACAAATGTGGAATAATATTAGACCAGGAATTAAAACAATTTGATGTGCCATATAATGTTCATCACGAACCAAATTCAATTGATGTTGCCAATTTTTTGAACAAAGGAATATTTATAGACGTTCAAGTAGTTGACAGTGAGTGTGCAGTTCATAGATTAAGACATGAGGAACTAGGCGAGATAAGAGGAAAATTATCTAATAGTTTTCCATCAGGATCTAAAGTTAAACTTCTTTTGCAACCCGAAGACCTAATCCATGACGATCAAAGTAAATTAAAACTTGAAGTAGTAGATAGAAAGTTTAGAGGCACAAATTTCATTTACACATTAAAGACAAAAAAAGGTGAGCATTTACCTGTATTTGTTCATTCTCACCATATACACCAACATGAAAAATCAGAACAATTCGGTGTCAAATCTCCGATTTATATTGACCACTTAGTATGTTTTTAAGTAAATATATTAATTTAGCGCCCTTAGCTCAGCTGGATAGAGCATCGGTTTTCTAAACCGAGGGTCGTAGGTTCGAATCCTTCAGGGCGCGCCAATCAATTAAACTATGATCAAAAATATTCTTATTACTGGTGGAGCAGGTTATATAGGATCACATATTTCTGAAATATTAGTAAAGAATAAAAAAAAAATTTACATAGTAGATAACTTATCAACGGGCTACCGTTCTCTTATAAATAAAAAAGCTAAGTTTTTTAAACTAAATATTCATAACAATAAAAATATAAAAAAAATTATTAAAGAAAATAAAATTGACTCCGTAATTCACCTAGCAGCAAATTTAATAATAAGCGAAGGTGAAAAATATCCAAAAAAATACTATTGGAATAACGTTATTGGAACACAAAATTTGTTAAAAGCTTGCAGTAATAATACTATTAAAAATTTCATATTCTCCTCGACTGCAGCAATTTATAAGGATGGTCAGTTTAAAGTTTCAGAAAATTCAATTATTAAACCCAAAAGTGTTTATGGTAGAACAAAAGTAAAATGCGAAAAGATTATTCAATCTTTTTGCAAAAAAAACAATATTAATTACGGTATACTTAGATATTTCAACATCGCTGGGTCTAGCCCGTCTGGAAAAATTGGATTGATAAATAAAAGTGATCATTTATTTAAAAATTTTTCAAGAGAAGTTATGAAAAAAAGGCCTATTTTCAAAATCTATGGGAATGATTATAAAACAAAAGATGGGTCGTGTATAAGGGATTTTATTCATGTAAGTGATATTGCAGAGATTCATTTCAAAGTCTTAGAAAAAATTGATAAAACAAATAAATCTAAAATACTCAATTGTGGTTACAATAAAGGGACATCAGTTTTAGAGGTTGCCAAAGAGTTCAAAAAACAAACTTCGAAAAAAGTAAAAATATTGATTACAAAAAGGAGAAAAGCTGACCTAGTCAAAATTATCGCATCAAATAATAAATTAATGCGTTTTATTCGTTGGAAGCCAAAATTTAATAATTTAAGAAAAATTGTTAAAAGTTGCTTAATATGGGAAAAAAGACAATAATACTATTATGAAGAATTATAAAATAGCAACAATAGCTGGCGATGGGATAGGTAAGGAAGTAATGCCAGAAGGTATTAAAGTATTAAAAGAAACTGCAAAAAAACATCAATTCAACATACAGTTTGATGAATTTGATTTTGCTTCATGCGATTATTATGAAAAAAATGGAAAAATGCTTCCTGATGATTGGAAAGAAAAAATTTCAGGTCATGACGCGATATATTTTGGTGCAGTAGGAGATCCCTCAAAAGTTCCAGATCATATAAGCCTTTGGGGTTCTCTACTAAAATTTAGAAGAGAATTTGATCAATATATAAATTTAAGACCAGTAAAATTATTTAATGGTGTTCCTTGTCCTTTAGCAAATAAAAATCCAGGTGATATAGATATGTTCATCGTAAGAGAAAATACCGAGGGAGAATATTCATCAGTAGGAGGGAAAATGTTTCAAGGCTCGGAGAGGGAAATTGCTATTCAAGAAACTATTATGTCAAGACATGGAATTGATAGAGTTCAAAAATTTGCTTTTGAATTAGCTAAATCAAGAGGTAGAAAAAAAGTGACGAATGCAACAAAGTCAAATGGGATTTCAATCACTATGCCATATTGGGATGAAAGATTTAATTTAATGAAAAAAAATTATCCTAATATTAAAACTGATCAATATCATATTGATATACTCACTGCACGATTTGTCTTAACACCTGAATGGTTTGACGTTGTAGTTGCCTCAAATTTATTTGGAGATATTTTATCAGATTTAGGGCCAGCATGTACTGGAACAATTGGAATAGCTCCATCAGGAAACATAAATCCTGATAAAAAATTTCCATCACTGTTTGAACCAGTTCACGGTTCTGCACCCGATATAGCAGGTAAAGGAATAGCAAATCCTATTGGCCAAATTTGGTCTGGAGCGATGATGCTAGATTTTTTAGGAGAGCATGAAGCATCTAAAAGCATAGAAAATTCAATTGAGAAAACGTTGGCAAAAAAAGAGAGTAGAACAAAGGACCTTCAAGGTAATAGCGATACAGTAAAATGCGCTAGAGCTGTATTTAATAACATATAATTAATGTTTAAAAATTCTTTACAAAATTCTTTTATAGAATTTTGCCATAGTAATAAATTTGAAATTAATAACAAACAAATAGAAATAGTGAATTCTTTAGAGGATTTTTTAAATACAAAAAAGAAATTACTTAATTTCTTTACGCAGACAGATAAATATTGTTTTTATCTATACGGCGGTGTTGGTGTTGGAAAGACAATGATAGTGAATCAAGTATATCAGCAAGTTAAGGCTAATAAAATGAAGGTTCATTTTAATGAATTTATGATTAATTTTCATGATTTCAGACACGAAGAAAATGAAGAAAATTCAATTAAAAAATTCGTTAAAAACTTAAAAAAAAAATTCGATCTTATTTTTTTAGATGAATTTCAAGTTACAAATATTGTTGATGCAATGATTCTTGGAAAATTATTTGAAAAAATATTTGAAGAAAACATTAAAATCATTTTGACAACTAATACTAAAATTACTGATCTTTACAAAGATGGATTACAAAGGGAGCAATTCATACCTTTTCTTGAGTTAATCAATAAAAAATCAGTGCAAAAAGAACTGTTTTTAGAAGATGATTACAGAACACAGAGACAAGATAAATATCAAAGAATTTTTTATCCCTTAAATGAAAAAACTTTGTTTAATGTAAATCAAAAATTTAGAATATTGACAAAAAATTTAAAAAAAGAAAAAAAGTCAATAAACACAAAAGGAAGAGTTTTTAATTTAAATAATTTTTATGATGGTGTAGCTAGATTTAATTTTAGAGAATTATGTGATAAAAATTTGGGAGCAGAGGATTATTTAAATTTATCTAGAATTTGTAATCATATCTTTATTGAAGAAGTACCTATCTTTAATGACTATAACTCTAACCAGCAACTTAGATTTATTACCTTAATTGATATTTTTTATGAAAAAAAAGTTGGTTTGACAATTTCAATGGAGACAGAAATTATGAGGTTAGGAACATCAAAGAAACACGCTGAAGTTTTCAAAAGGACAATTAGCAGAGTTTATGAAATGACTGCATCAAATAATCTTTTAGTTTAGGTTGTAAATAAACACATTTAGTTAAAATAAATAGATTTACTTCTACATATTGACCCGTTTAAAATTGAAATTGAAAAAAAAATAAATCATAATTCGTTTAATCATTTTGAATACATAATTCAAAATATTGTTAACAATAAAAAAAAGGAAATCATAATATGATTAAATCTATAAAAAATTGGATTTTAGTTGGTTTTGCATCTCTACTTTTAGCTGCTTGCGGTCAAGATGGTGCAGGGTCTAAAAAATCCAAAACTTTAGAAAACACGAAAAAAGCTGGTTTTGTAAAGTGTGGAGTTTCTGAAGGAGTTCCTGGATTTTCAAATGCTGATGCATCAGGAAATTGGTCTGGGATCGATGTGGATGTGTGTAGAGCTGTAGCAGCAGCTGTTTTAGGTGATGCTGATAAAGTTAAATATACTCCATTAAACGCTGCAGAGAGATTTACAGCATTAAATTCTGGTGAAATAGATATTTTATCACGAAATACAACTTGGACATTATCAAGAGACGCTGACATTGGACTAACTTTTGTTGGTGTAAACTTTTACGATGGTCAAGGTTTTATGGTGAGAAAAAGTTCTGGAATTAATTCTGTGAATGAATTCAAAGATGGTATAGTTGCATGTACGAATATTGGTACTACTACTGAACTTAATATGAGAGATTTTTTCAACTCAAAAAATATTAAGTATGAACCTCTTGGTTTCAAAAGTGCAGATGAAGTTGTTCAAGCTTATGACGCAGGAAGATGTGATACTTATACAACTGATAAATCTGGTCTAGCTGCGCAAAGAACAAAAATGAAAGATCCTTCTGAACATAAAGTATTACCAGAAACAATCTCAAAAGAGCCATTAGGTCCTGTTGTGAGACAAGGAGATAATGTTTGGGAAGATATAGTAAGATGGTCTTTAAATACATTTATTGAAGCAGAGGAATACGGTGTTAATTCAGCTAATGCATCTAGTCTGAAAGAATCTGATAATCCTGCTATTAAGAGATTAGTAGGAGCAGAGGGTGAATTAGGTGCTGCATTCGGTCTGGATAATGAATGGAGCTTAAGAATTATAGAGCAAGTTGGAAACTATGGTGAAAGCTACAAAAAACACCTTGCTGATACAGGAATTATGCCTAATAGAGGTCCAAATCAACTTTGGACTAAGGGCGGAATTCTTTATGTTCCACCTGCAAGATAATTCATAAATTAATTAAAAAGGGCTGGATTTATTCAGCCCTTTTTTTTATTCTCTAAACATTCTCATGAACTTTAAAAATATAAGCTTTCAAAGCAAAAAAATAAGAAATTTAATACCTCAAATCTTAATACTTACCGTATTATTTTCTGTAATAATTTATTTTGTTACCAATGTTCAAACTAACATGGGCAATCGGGGGATTGCTTTTGGATTTGGTTTTTTAAACCAAGAATCTTCATTTGATATAACTTTTTCACTTATAGATTATAATGGTTCATACTCATACGCTAGAGCTTTTCTTGTTGGTTTATTAAACACTCTTTTAGTTTCAGTAATAGGAATTTTTTTTGCTACTATCCTTGGTGTTATTGTTGGTGTCTCAAGGTTGTCTGATAATTATTTGATTTCTAAGGTAGCAGAATGGTATGTAGAGATCTTTAGAAATATTCCTCTTATTTTACAAATATTCTTTTGGTATTTTGCAGCACTTAGGGCCCTCCCACTACCAAATGAAGCAATTAATTTTTATGATATTTCATTTTTAACAGTGAAAGGCTTTTATGTTCCAAAGTTCATATGGAATAATTTTAACTTCTTTATAATTGCGATAATAATTTCAATAACAGCAATTTATTTTTTAAGAAACTATGCTAGAAAGCAGAGAGAACAGTATGGTAGACAAGTTCCAGTATTTATATTTTCACTTTTAATTTTATTAACTTTTCCATTAATCTCATTTTTTTTATTTGATGTAAACCTTTCATTTGAATATCCAGTTTTAAAGCAGCTTTCACCTTCAATTTTTACTTTTGATGGTGGAGTAAACATCATTCCTGAACTGCTTGCATTGGCATTATCTTTATCAATGTACACAGCTACATTTATTGCTGAGAATGTTAGGGCGGGAATATTAGGAGTCGGCAAGGGACAAAAAGAAGCCGCATTAAGTATAGGATTAAATAAAAATCAAGTTTTGAAATTAGTGGTAATGCCTCAAGCTCTTAGAATTATAATTCCACCAACTACAAATCAGTACTTAAACTTAACAAAAAATTCGTCTTTGGCAGCTGCAATAGCTTATCCAGATATAGTGTTAGTTTTTGCAGGCACTGCTTTAATGCAAACAGGTAGAGCTATCGAAATAATTTCAATTACGATGCTAACTTATCTAAGTTTAAGTGTAGCTATCTCTGTATTTATGAATTGGTATAACAAAAAAATGGCAATAAAAGAAAAATGATGAATATTTTAAAACCTTCAAAGCAGAATCTCAAAACTTATTTACCTATTGGTATTACCTTTATTTTTTTAAGTTTTTTAAATGTAATTCTAAATTCATTTTTTCAGTTTGATTTTGTAGGTTTCTTTCCAAAAGGCATAAGTTATTTTTTTCCATTAATATTTGGTTTTATTGGTTTTTTTCTTATTAGAGTGGAGTTTAGTGGATTAAGAACATTAGATTTATTAAACAAAAATATTAATTCAAGTAACTTTAATGCTATTTTAACTCTTTTAACTTTATTTATAATTATAAAGTCAATTTCACCTTTAATTAATTGGTTTTTTTTAGATGCAAATTTTATTGGAAGTTCAAAAGACGATTGTACTGGTCAAGGCGCTTGCTGGGTATTTATAAAAGTTTGGTTTAGAAGATTGATTTATGGTATGTACCCTGATCCTGAACAATGGAGAATCAATACTGCTTTTTTATCTCTTTTTGCTCTGGTAGGAATTGCTTTTTTTTCACCAAGAAAAATTAAAAAATATTTTATCTTTTTTCTTATATTTATTTATCCTTTTATAGGAATCAAGCTAATTTCTGGAGGTGACTTTGGTCTTAAATATGTAGAGACTGCAGCTTGGGGTGGTTTGTCACTTACATTTATAATTTCTGCTTTTGCAATAATTTTTTGTTTTCCTATTGGAGTCTTTTTAGCATTAGGCAGAAGATCTGATCTTCCTGCAATAAAATATATTTCTATTGGCTTTATTGAACTTTGGAGGGGTGTTCCATTAATAACAGTACTATTTATGGCGTCAGTAATGTTTCCAATGTTTTTGCCTGACGGTACGTTCATTGATAAATTAATTCGAGTATTGTTTGCTATTACTTTATTCGAGGCAGCTTATATGGCCGAAGTAGTCAGAGGTGGGCTTCAAGCTCTTCCAAAAGGTCAATACGAAGCTGCTAAGTCTTTAGGAATGGGGTATTGGAGAATGAATGCACTTATTATATTGCCTCAAGCTCTAAAATTAGTAATTCCAGGAATAGCAAATACACTACTAGCCTTAGTAAAAGATACACCATTAATTTTTGTGGTAGGGTTGATGGAATTAGCAGGTATGATAGGTTTAGCTAAGACTAATCCTAAATGGTTAGGTATGGCTATGGAAGGATATGTATTTGCAGGTTTAGTTTTTTGGGTTATATGTTATGCAATGAGTAGATACAGTCAAAACCTTGAAAAAAAGTTAAGCACAGAAAGATAAAATGGGAAAAATAATTGAGTTAAAAAAAGTTAACAAATGGTTTGATAAATTTCAGGTATTAAAAGATATTGATCTTGAGGTTGCTCCACAAGAAAAAATAGTTATTTGTGGACCGTCTGGCTCAGGAAAATCGACTTTAATTAGATGCATCAATAGACTAGAGGAACATCAAGAGGGAAATATTATTGTTGACGGCACAGAATTAGCTGAGAACACTAAAAATATTGAAAAGATAAGAGCTGAAGTTGGTATGGTATTTCAGCAATTTAATTTATTTCCTCATCTTTCAATTTTAGATAACTGTACTTTAGCACCTATTTGGGTAAAAAAGTTACCTAAAAAAAAAGCTGAGGAAGTTGCAATGAAAAATTTAACAAGAGTTCAAATAGATGATCAAGCCCTAAAATTTCCGGGCCAACTTTCAGGAGGTCAACAACAAAGGGCAGCTATTGCTAGAGCACTTTGTATGGAACCGAAAATTATGTTATTTGATGAACCTACTTCCGCATTAGATCCAGAAATGATTAAAGAGGTATTAGATGTAATGGTCGATTTAGCAAAAGGTGGAATGACTATGATAGTAGTTACTCACGAAATGGGTTTTGCTAAGGAAGTTGCAGACTATATGATTTTTATGGATGAAGGAAAAATAGTTGAAAGAGCAAAAACAAAAGAATTTTTTGAAAATCCAAAATCAGATCGTACTAAACTATTTCTAAGTCAAATATTATAACCATTTTGGTATTGGTAAATTTTTACTTTTTAAAAATTCTTTATTAAAGATTTTACTAGCATATCTTTTCCCATGATCGCAAAGAATAGTAACTATAGTTTTTCCAGGACCCATTTTTTTTGCTAACTTAATAGCCCCAGCGATATTTATACCTGAAGATCCACCTAGTATAATTTTTTGCTTCTCTATTAATTCATACACTATATTTAAAGCCTCAGTGTCGTTTGTTTGAAAAGCATCATCAACTAATGCCTTTTCAAAATTTTTTGTTATTCTCGCAGTTCCAATACCTTCAGTTATCGAGTTACCTGAGCTTTCTAATTTGTTATTCTTAATATGAGAGAATAGTGAAGAACCCATCGGATCTGATAAAGCAATCTTAATATTTTTATTCTTATTTTTTAATCCTATTGATACTCCTGCTAAAGTTCCACCTGTCCCAACAGCACAAGTAAAACCATCGACCGTACCGGCAGTCTGTTCCCAAATTTCTTCTGCGGTTGTTTTGATATGAGCATCAGTATTAATAACATTATCAAACTGATTGGCCCAGTATACTCCACTTTTACTTTTTTTATTTAAATCCTCAGCGATTTGTTTCGATTGTTTAATGTAATTTTTAGGATTTGAGTAAGGAACAGCATCAACTTCAATTAATTCAGCGCCTAATTTTTTGAGAGTTTCTTTCTTCTCTACTGACTGGGTATTTGGAATTACTATTTTTAATTTAAGGTCATATTCTTTACAGACTACAGCTAAACCTATTCCAGTGTTACCAGCTGTTCCCTCAACTATTATACCACCTCTTGATATCAATTTTCTTTTAATTGCATCCTCAACAATAAATAATGCCGCTCTGTCTTTTACAGATTCTCCAGGGTTTAAATATTCAGCCTTTCCGAAAATATTACAGCCAGTTAAATCTGAGGCTTGTTTTAACTTTACTAATGGTGTATTCCCAATTTGAGAAATTATAGAACTAGTTTCCATATCATTAAATATATGAAAAAATACATACTTTCAATTGCTTTAATATTTTTTTCAACTTTAAATATAAATGCTCACGTAGATCACTATTCAAAATATAATTATTTGGAATATGAATTATTCAGAAATAACAAATCTATAGGCTATCATATCTATAAATTTCAAAGAAATGGGAATGATTTGACTATTAGCAACGAAGTAAGTTTTAAAATTACAAAGCTAGGTGTAAATCTTTATAATTATTATGCTAAGGGGGTTGAAAAATATAAAGATGGAATTTTTTCAGGTTTTAATTCAGAAACAAATCAAAATAAAAAAGAAAAATATGTGAAAATCACAGTTGATACAAAAGACAAAGATTTAGTTATCGATGGCTCATCTTTTAAAGGAAAAGTAGATAAAGACATGATTATTGGAACTTGGTGGAACCATGAAATTGTTAGTAAGAAAGCTCAAATTAGTGCGGTTTCAGGTCGAATAATAGAACAAAAAGTGGAATTTAAGGGCAAGGAAGATGTTAAAATTGGAGGAAAAGTATACAAAACATTAAGATTTAATTTTAGCTCATCTGACCCAAGTTTATCTAAAGATAAAAAACTTAACACTGACATTTGGTACGAAGAAAATACTTTTCTGTGGGTGAAAGCTGCTTTCGATAAAACAGGATATTGGGAATATAGGTTAAAAAAAGTAAAATAATTAAATTTTGGTCTTTATTTTTTAACTTTAGTCAATACTAAATATATGGTTTTTTAGCACTTCTGACCCCCAAAAAAAATAAATTATTTCTATTGCCAAAAAGTTCATTTTGAGGTTCTATATTTAAAATTTTAGGGAGTTCCATGGAAGAAAATTTTAATGTTCACTTAGGTAAGAAGTTGAGATTGCGAAGATTATCTTTAGGATTAACTCAAACAAAAGTTGCACAAGCAATAAACGTTACTTTCCAACAAATTCAAAAATACGAGAAGGGCACCAACGGTGTAAGCTCTAACAGATTAATGCAATTATCTCAGTTTTTAAAGGTTCCAATTATATATTTCTTTGAGGATTTTAAAGAATTTAAAGATGTTATTTCAAACTCAGATGCTAATGATGATTTAAACTATTCATTCTTGAGTAGAACTTTCGCTTCGTTGTCTAAATTGCAAAAAGAAAAAATTTTGCAGATTTTAAACAATACATCAAAATTTGAAAAAGTTGGATAATTGGCTCCTCGGGCAGGACTCGAACCTGCGACCAATTGATTAACAGTCAACTGCTCTACCAACTGAGCTACCGAGGAATAAATGGCAACATACTTTTTTTAATATAATAAAACAACTAATTTTTTTGGAGGCCACGCCCAGAATCGAACTGGGATAAAAGGATTTGCAATCCTCTGCGTAACCATTCCGCCACGTGGCCATTCTTAAAGATAAAATCATGATAAGTATCATGTTTTAAATCTGTTCTTATTGTTATCGAATAAATATAACTTATTTCTTGGTAAGTAAATTGTAATATTTTTATCTTTAATATTTTTACTGGATTTTATTCTTATTTCTGTATCATTTAAGTATGTGTATATAATTTTTTCTGATCCTAGGTTTTCAATTAGTTCGACAGTAATTTCAACTGCTATTTCACTTTTATTTTCCAAAGAGATATCTTCTGGTCTAATTCCAACATAAATATCATTAATAAAATTCGAGTTTTCAAATTTAATTATATTATTGAACAAATTTAAAGTATTTTTATTTACAATATCTTCTTTTTCGATTTTTATAATATTCATTTTTGGATTACCAATGAACTCAGCTACAAAAACGTTCTTTGGATTATTGTAAATGTCATTCGGAGTACCAAACTGTTCGATATTTCCTTTGTTCATAATTACGATTTTGTCAGCTAGAGTCATTGCCTCTATTTGATCATGAGTTACATAAATAATATTGCTTTTAAGTTTTTTATGTAATTTTGATATTTCAACTCTCATCTCTGATCTTAGAGCTGCATCAAGATTTGAAAGCGGTTCATCGAATAAGAATAATTTAGGATTTCTTGTAATTGCCCTACCAATAGCAACTCTTTGTCTTTGTCCACCAGATAATTCCTTTGGTCTTCGATTCAAAAGGTCTTCAATCTTTAAGATTTTTGCAGCCTCAGTTACTTTCTCTTTTATTTGATCTTTTGAAATTTTTTCAGATTTTAAACCAAAAGAGATGTTTTCAAAAACATTCATATGAGGATACAAAGCATAAGACTGGAAAACCATTGCGATTTGTCTTTTTGAAGGCAATAAATTATTTAAAAGATTATTTTCTAAAAGTATTTTACCGTAATCAATTTTTTCTAACCCAGCTATCATTCTTAATAGCGTAGATTTTCCGCAACCAGATGGACCCAACAATACTATAAATTTCCCCTTTTCAACCTCCAGGTTAAATTTACTAATTACATTGTTTTCACCAAAAGATTTGTCTATATCTTCAAATTTTAAAAAGGCCATATTTTAACAAATTCTAAAATCTTTAATTTTATCAAATCTCGTATGCATTAAAATCATAGAAGATTTTTTATCCATCTTGTTAAACTTAAAGCATTATTTAAATAATTAATAGGAGGAAAGATGAAAAAATTATTAACATTCATTTTTGCTTTAACTTTATTAACGTCTAATAGTTTTGCAGATATAACTTTTTGGACTACTGAAGTTCAACCAGCAAGAATGGAAAAACAAATGGAGATGGCTAAATCATTTGAATCTAAGACTGGTATAAAAGTTGAAGTTATACCGGTAGAGGAAAAAGATTTAGGCTCTAGAGCTACTGCAGCCGCAGCCGCAGGAAATCTTCCTGATGTGATCTATCACACACTTCAATATGTCTTACCTTGGGCTGAAGCAGGTATACTTGATGTAAATGCTAATAATGATGTTGTTAAAAGTTTAGGAAAGAAAACTTTTGCTCCAGGAGCATTAAACATGGCAAAGAAGGGTGGAAAAATTGCTGCTGTACCAGTTGACGGCTGGACACAAATGGTAGTTTATAGAAAAGACTTATTCAAACAAGCAGGTCTTGAACCGCCAACAAGTTATGAAAATATTACAAAAGCTGTAAAAGCTCTTTCAGGCGGAGACATGTTTGGATTTGTAGCTGCAACTAAAACTGACGAAAACTTTATGAGCCAAGTTCTTGAACATGTTCTTTTAGCAAATGGTGTTAACTTTGTTAAAAAGGGTGGAACAAAAAAACAAGGAAAAGCTCTTAAAAACTCTTTAGAGTTTTATAAAGTTATAGCTAAAGCGAGTCCTCCTGGAGAATTATTCTGGAAACAATCTAGGGAGTTATACTTTGCTGGTAAAACACCAATGATAATTTGGTCACCGTTTATCATGGATGAATTAGCTGGACTAAGAGATTCAGCTCCACCAACAATAAACAGCGATCCAACATCACCTGAACTTGCTTCTAAAACTGGTTTCATAACGAATTTTAGTGGACCAAATAACAAGAAAGGTGCTGCATGGGCAGATGTAAGATATTTCGGTATTACAGCTGATGCAGATACTGATGAAGCTAAAAAGTTTGTTGAGTATTCTATGGACGAAGGTTACACAAGCACGCTAGCAATCGCTCCTGAGGGTAAATTTCCTGTAAGAAGAGGAAATTCTTCAGATCCTGCTGCATTTACAAAAGCTTGGAGTAAATTACCAGTTGGTGTAGATAGAAAAAAACCATTAACTGAACTTTATTCACCAGATGTAATCAATAACATTGTTGCTGGATTAGATACTGCAAACAGATGGGGTGTAAAAGAAGGGGAGCTTTCTAGAGCATCAAAAATAATCAATGCCCAATTCTTGAATAGAATTACAAGAGAATACATTGATGACCAGATAACTGTTGATGAGGCAGTTAAAAAAATTAACGCAGAATTAGCAAAATTCTAGCAAATTTATTTCTTAAAAGCGGATAATAAGATATTATCCGCTTTTAAATGAGCACTACATTATCAAAATTAGAAAAAAGGACAGCTTACACACTTATTTTACCAGCTGTATGTTTAGTTTTTGCAATTATTTTATTTCCAATTTTTGCAAACGTTTGGATTAGTTTTAAAGAAGTTGAACTCAAAGATATAAGAATACCCGAGCCTAGGGCAAAAAAAATTGTTAAAAATATACAAGATAGCAATTCTGAATTAAAAATTATCTATAAATTAAGAAATAGTTCTCTAATCCAAGATATTAGACAAGTTAGATTTTCAGATAAATTACCTAAAAATATTGATCCAGTAAATTTGGATAAAAGATGTGAATTCAAGTCACAAAAAGTTAAATGTTTTTTTGGAGATTGGGAAGCAGGATATCGTGAAAATTTTGAAATATTTGTAAAAGACGTAAATAATGATGCTATTAATAGTAAAGATATAAAATCTAGTAAACCAGATTTGAGTGGAAAATCAAATAATATTTTATTGACTACTGATTTTACTTTTAAAAATTTTAAAAATGTTTTCATAAATAGCAATTTTGTTGAGCTTTTAATGACAACTTTTTACTTTACTTTTTTTTGGAACACTTGGAGCTATTTTACTTGGCATATTTGCTGCTCAACTTGTAAATCAAAAATTTTATGGAAGAACTTTTATGCGAAGTATACTGCTTTTTCCCTACGTAGGACCTGTGGTTGCTTTGGCTTATACTTGGACTTTACTCTTAGATCCTAATAGCGGTACGATAAATTCTCTTCTTGTTAATTACGGAGTCATTGAAAAACCTATAAATTTACTTGGACAAAAGTATTTAATTGTTAATATTTTAGGATTTGAGTTGAAACTTAGATTAGCATTGACAACAGTTATATTTTTTGAGATTTGGCGATATTTTCCTTTAGCTTTTTTATTTATATTAGCTAGACTACAAGCTATTCCAAAGGATCTTTATGAGGCCGCGGATGTAGATGGTGCTGGGCCATTTAGAAAATTCTTTTATATTACTCTTCCACAAATTACAGCGATTTTATCAATATTATTTATGATTAGATTTATTTGGAACTTTAATAAATTTGAAGATATATTTTTGTTAACAGGCGGTGCTTCGGGTACTTTAACGTTACCAATAAGCGTTTATCAACAGGGATTTGCAGTATCAAATATTGGCATGGGTTCAGCAGTTTCAATAGTAATCGTATTATTATTAATATCTTTTATGATTATTTATTTTAAATTAATTGGAAAAAAGGCAAATGAAATTTAAATCTTTAATAATAACTTTAATTGCATCATCAATATTTCTTACAATAATAATTTGTATATGGAAAATATTAGCAACTTTGCAAGGTTTAAGTTTTACAAATCTTAACTTTAATCTAAATCTATTATTATCACTCGGACTAGTTATAACTTGTGTATTTATTGGAAAAAAGTTTAATCATAACTTAAAAATTTTTATATTATCCTTATTATTTACAATTTTATATACATTTTTAAATGAAAACTCACCTATGTGGTTTTCAGTAGGCATTTTTTTACTAATTTTATTTTTTACAAATAAATTAAAAAAATATGATTTAAAATATTTAAATCAGGATTTTATATCTGAAAAAATTGTGTTTGAGTTTTTATCTTTATTTGCAATAGTATTTTTTGCATTAGTTATATTGTTTCCATTTTACATAATGTTTGTTACCAGCTTTAAAACGCAAACAGCTTTATTAATCAATCCGATTGATCTAAGTATTGATTTTTCAAAAAATATTTTTGAGATATTTAAGTCTTACTTTGTCATTTTCAAAACGTATGATTTTGGTAGATATATTCTTACAAGTTCATATGTATCAATTGGAACTGTTTTAATAACCTTATTATTTGCTATCCCCGCAGCGTATGCTGTAGCAAGATTAAATTTCTTCGGTAAGACCTTTCTTTCAACATCAATATTAATAATTTATATGTTTCCAGCAATAGTATTAGTAATTCCTCTATACACTGTTTTTAGTCAACTAGGTTTGAGGAATTCTGTGGAAGGTTTACTAATAGTTTATACAGCAACCACTTTACCTGTAGCCATCTATATGCTTCAGGGATACTTTAAAAGCATACCTAAAGAAATTGAAGAGGCGGGACTTATAGATGGACAAAATTGGTTTGGAATAATTATTAAAATAATAATTCCTCTTAGTTTACCTGCTATCGCTTCAGTATCGTTATACGTATTTATGATAGCTTGGAATGAATTTTTATTTTCTCTCATGTTTTTAGATAATCCAAAAACATTCACATTATCTAGAGCAATAAATCATTTAACTGGTGATGCCGAAACACCGCGGCAATATCTAATGGCTGGATCTGTGGTAGTTACTTTGCCAATACTTTTAATTTTTATATATTTCGAAAAATATTTAGTAAGTGGTTTAACAGCTGGAAGTGTCAAAGGATAATGAATAACTCAATTAAAGAAGCAAAGAGAACCTTAATAAATAATAGAAGATTAAATTACACTTTACCAACTAATACTAAACTTTATCCAGCCCAATGGAATTGGGACTCAGCTTTTATTGCATTAGGATATTCTAATTTCAATTTGGACTATTCATTTCAAGAACTTGAAACTCTGATTTCAGGTCAATGGGATGACGGAATGATACCACACATTCTTTTCCATATTAAAGATTTAAATTATACTCCTAACTATAAAGCATGGAATTGTGGTAAAAAAGTTTCCTCATCTGGAATAACTCAACCACCGATCTTGGCAAGTATTTTAAGGATAATTATTGAGAGACAAAATTTTTCAAATAAAGAAATAAAAAAATATCAATCTTTAATTTTAAAAATTAAAAAATGTTTAGAATGGTTTATTAGATACAGGGATCCTAAACGTACTGGTTTAATTTCTATACTACACCCATGGGAAAGTGGTTATGATAATTCTCCTTTATGGGACAAACCGATGAGCAAGATCAAAACAGAATTAAACCTTAATTATAAGAGAAAGGATAATATAATTGTCAACCAAAGCCAAAGACCTTTGAAAATTGATTATGATAGATATGTAACTATTAAAAATCATTTAAAGGAAATGAATTATGATCCAAAAAAACTTTACTTCAAATCAAAATTTAATGTTGTAGATGTTGGATTTAATTCGCTTTTTCTAAAAGCTTTAAAAGATATAGATTTTTTACTTAGATGTATAGGTAAAAGAAATTCTTCCATAAAAAAATATATTCTTTTAAATGAGAGCAAACTTATAAAATTATTTAATTCAAAAAAAATGACATTCAAGAATAAAGATATAAGAAACAATAGTTTAGTAGCTATACCTTCAATAACTAATTTTTTTATGCTATTTGCTGATTTAAATAATAATTCAATAAACAGATCATTAATAAAAAGTTTAAAAAAATATAATAAAAATAACAAATATCTTTTTCCTTCAATAAATTCTAAACATAAATCATTCGAAGAAAAACGTTACTGGAGAGGGCCGGTATGGGTTAATTGTAATTGGATTTTATACCAAGGTTTAAAAAATAAAGACAAGAAGTTCGCAGAAACAATAAAGAAAAAGACCTTGAATTTAGTCGAAAAAAAAAAATTTCGAGAATATTACAGTTGTAAGTCAGGTTTAGGAATGGGTGCTAAAAATTTTTCTTGGACTGCTGCCTTATACCTAGATTTTAAACTTAATAGTTATTAAAATCTGATATATATCTCTAGATATCAAAAAAATGGAATTTAAAAAATATAACCATAGTAAAGAAGAAAAAAAAATCTCAGATTTTTGGATTAAAAAAGGATTATTCAAACCAAAAAAGAACAAATCAAATAAAAAATTCTCTATAGTAATTCCTCCACCTAATGTAACTGGCAGATTACATATGGGACACGCTCTAAACAATAGTCTCCAAGATGTCTTAGTTAGATTTAATAGAATGAAAGGCCTCGAAACTCTGTGGCAGCCAGGAACAGACCATGCTGGAATTGCAACACAAGCGGTTGTTGAAAACAACCTTTTAAAAGAAGGAATTAAAAAAAATGATTTAGGAAGAGAAAAATTTATTAAAAGAATATGGGATTGGAAAGAGGAGTCTGGTGGAATAATTTTAGATCAACTTAAGAAATTAGGTTGTTCGTGTGATTGGTCAAGAACCAGGTTCACCATGGACAAAGACCTTTCAAAAGCTGTAATTAAAGTTTTTGTTGATCTTTACAAAAATAAGCTTATTTACAAGGACAAAAAATTAGTCAACTGGGATACTAAACTTCAAACTGCTATTTCCGATTTGGAAGTAAACCAAAAAGATGTTCAATCTCAATTATATTATATTGATTATACGATAGAGAACTCAGATCAAAAAATCACTATCGCCACTACCAGACCAGAAACAATGATGGGAGATACCGCGGTTGCTGTAAATCCAAAAGATAAAAGATATTTAAATTTAGTTGGAAAAAATGTTCTTATTCCAATTGTTAATAGGACTGTCAAAATAATCTCTGATAATTACGCTGATCCAGAACAAGGTTCAGGAGCCGTAAAAATTACACCAGCACATGATTTCAATGACTATGAAGTAGGCAAGAGAAATAAATTAGAAATAATAAACATTTTTGAGGAGAATGGGACAATAAACAAAAATGGAATTAAAGAGTTTCATGGTTTAGACAGATTTGAAGCAAGAAAGCTTATAATTAAAAAATTAAAGGACACAGGTTCTCTTGTTAAAATTGAAAATATTAAAAATAAAGTTCCATATGGAGATAGATCAAACACTATAATTGAACCCCTATTAACAGAGCAATGGTTTGTCGATGCGAAAAAATTATCTAAAAAACCAATTAAGATAGTAAAAGAGGGCAAAACTACTTTTTTTCCAAGCAATTGGTCAAAAACATTTTTTCAATGGATGAATAATATTGAGCCTTGGTGTATATCTCGACAGATTTGGTGGGGTCATAGAATACCTGCTTGGTATGATGAAAAAGGAAATATTTTCGTTGCTGAAAATGAAAAAGATGCAACAAAGCTAGCAAAGAAAAAAAACGGAAATAAACAATTTAAGTTAAGACAGGAAACAGATGTTTTAGATACCTGGTTTTCATCAGCTCTTTGGCCTTTTGCAACTCTTGGATGGCCAAACAAAACAAAGGAACTTAATAAATTTTATCCAACTTCAGTTCTTGTTACTGGTTTTGATATAATTTTCTTTTGGGTAGCAAGGATGTTGATGATGGGAAATTATTTTAGAAAAAATACACCTTTTAATAAAGTATATGTTCATGCCTTAGTAAGGGATGAAAAGGGGCAGAAAATGTCAAAGTCAAAAGGTAACGTGATTGATCCATTAGATTTAATAAATGAATATGGAGCAGATAGTTTGAGGTTTACTTTAATTTCGATGGCCTCTCCAGGACGAGATGTAAAATTATCAAAAGATAGAGTTACTGGAAATAGAAACTTTATTACAAAAATTTGGAGTGCAAATAATTTTTTAAAACTTAATAATTGTAAATTAGATAAAAAGATTAATTTGACCTCAATCAAACTTCCAATAAACCATTGGATTTATAATGAATTTATTAAAACACAAAATTTAATAACAAAAAATATTGAAATATTTAGGTTTGATGAGGCTGCAAGGTATGCATATCAATTTGTTTGGCATTCTTATTGCGATTGGTATTTAGAGTTTTTAAAACCCATCTTAAATTCAAAAAATAAAATTGAAATTAAAGAGGCAAAGGCCTTCTCATCTTTTATGATGGCAAATATTCTTAGAATTCTTCATCCGTTTATCCCTTTTTTCACTGAGAATTTGTGGTCTTTAAATGCTTATAAAAAGATTTTCAATAATTTTTTAATTTGTTCCAGTTGGCCAGATTTTAAAGTAATAAATAAATTTAGCAAAAATCAAAATAATATAAATGATTTAATTGAAATAATTTCTAACATTAGATCTACTAAAGCAGAGTTAAAAATTACGCCAAAATTATATTGTGATATATTTTTTGATGAAAAATCAGTGAAATTAAAGAAATTGATAAATAAAAATATAATATTGATTAAACAGGTTGGTAGAGTAAATAATGTCCTTACAACAAAGGTAAGAGATAAAAATTCAATAGATATCTTGGTCCTTAAGGAAAAACTTTCATTAAATTTTAATGAGGATGTAAATTTAGGATCTCAAAAAGAGAGAATTTTACAAAAAATTGAGACAATTAATAAACAAATAATTAATTTAAATAATAAGCTTAAAAATAAGGCTTATGTGACAAATGCGCCTAAAGAAATAGTACAAAATGACAAAAATTTAGTTAAAGAATTAACTATTGAAGATGGAAAATTAAGAAGTATTGTGTCTAGTATTAATTAAATGTCTAAAATTGATAAAAAAAAACTACCCAGTCGTCATACTTCTTTAGGCCCAGATAGAGCTCCACATAGATCTTTTTACTATGCAATGGGAGAAACCGAGCAGGATGTGGCGAAACCGTTTGTAGGCGTAGTATCCACTTGGAATGAAGCTGCACCTTGCAATACAGCTTTAATGCGACAGGCACAGTCAGTTAAAAAAGGAGTAAAACAATCTGGTGGAACGCCAAGAGAATTTTGTACTATAACTGTAACAGATGGTATTGCCATGGGTCATGAAGGAATGAAATCATCATTAATTTCTAGAGAAGTAATAGCTGACTCAGCAGAACTGACAGTGAGAGGACATTGTTATGATGCGCTTGTTGGTATAGCCGGATGTGATAAATCTCTTCCAGGCTTAATGATGTCTATGTTGAGATTGAATGTACCTAGTGTGTTCATTTATGGTGGATCAATTTTGCCAGGAAAATTTAAAGGAAAAGATGTTACCGTCGTAGATGTTTTTGAAGCAGTAGGTAAACATTCCTCAGGCAAAATGTCTTCTGAAGAATTAAGAGAATTGGAATTAGTAGCTTGTCCAAGTGCTGGGGCTTGTGGAGGTCAATTTACAGCTAATACAATGGCGTGTGTATCGGAGGCGATAGGGTTGGCTTTACCTTATTCAGCTGGGACGCCAGCCCCTTATGAGGAAAGAGATAAATACGCTTATGAAAGTGGTCAAGCGGTTATGAATTTATTAGAAAAAAAAATTAAACCAAGAGAAATAGTAACAAAAAAATCTTTAGAGAATGCAGCAACAATTGTGGCTGCTACTGGAGGCTCCACTAACGCAGCCCTTCATTTACCTGCACTAGCTAATGAGATAGGAGTAAAATTTGATTTAATGGACGTTGCAAAAATATTTAAAAAAACTCCTTATCTTGCTGATTTAAAACCTGGAGGAAAATATGTTGCAAAAGACATGTGGGAAGCCGGTGGTGTTCCTATGTTATTAAAAACTTTATTTGACGGAGGTTATATTCATGGCGAGTGCATGACAGTTACAGGCAAAACTATGAGAGAAAATTTAGCTAATATTAAGTTTAATACTAATCAAAAAGTTTTAAGAGAATATAACAATCCACTTTCTCCAGATGGTGGAGTTGTCGGATTAAAAGGTAATTTAGCTCCAGACGGAGCAATCGTAAAAATTGCAGGATTAAAAAAATTACAATTTACAGGTAAAGCTAGATGTTTTGATAATGAGGAAGACGCGATGAAAGCAGTACAGACAAAAAAATATAATGATGGTGATGTAATAATAATTAGATACGAAGGTCCAAAAGGTGGACCGGGAATGAGGGAAATGCTCTCAACAACTGGAGCTATTTATGGGCAAGGCAAAGGTGAAAAAGTTGCACTTATAACTGATGGAAGATTTTCAGGAGCTACTAGAGGTTTCTGTGTTGGTCACGTTGGCCCAGAAGCTGCAATGGGCGGCCCAATTGCGCTTCTTAAAAATGGGGATGTAATAGATATAGACGCAAAAAAAGGATCAATTAATGTAAGGCTTACTAGCGCTCAATTAAGAGCTAGACGAAAAAAATGGAAAGAAAAAAAATCAAGTTTTGGATCGGGAACGATTTGGAAATATGCTCAAACAGTAGGACCTGCTTATCTTGGTGCTCCAACACATCCAGGTAAGAAAAAAGAAGTTAAAGAATATTCGAAAATTTAATGAAAATACGTCCAGTAATTTTATGTGGCGGTTCAGGCACAAGACTTTGGTCAGACAAAAAACATCATCAACCAAAGCAGTTTATTGATTTTGGAAATTGGACGTTATTCGGAAAAACTCTAGAGAGGATAAAAAATTCTATTTTTGATTATCCAATAATTAGCACTAATAAAAAATATTTAAGAGAAATTAAAAAACATTTAAGATTAAAAGGCTTTAAAAAATATAAAATTATTCTTGAACCAGCGAAAAGAAATACTGCCCCTGCTATACTCAGTTCAGCACTAATAAAAGAAATACCTGAGAGTCAACCCTTAATTTTTCTAACATCAGATCATTTAATTGAGAAAACAAACCTGTTTAATAAATCTATTAAAAAACACCAAAAATACCTTACAGATAAAAATATCTTTATATTTGGAATTAAACCTTTCAGCCCTTCAACTGAGTTTGGTTATTTTTTATCAAAAAGAGTTAGTAATAAATATAAGGTTTCAAAATTTATTGAAAAACCAAACTTAGAAAAAGCAAAAAAAATTATTAAAAAAAATGCTTATTGGAATTCAGGAATGTTTTTTTTAACAAAAAAATCAATAATTAATAACTTCAAAAAGTATCAAAACAGAAACTTTAATTGTTGTTTAAACTCTGTAAATAAATCAAAATTAAAAAATAATGTTTATTATCTGAATAAAAATGACTTTTTAAAATGCAAGACAATTTCTTTCGATTACGCAATATTGGAAAAATCAAAAGATATTAATGCTATAAATCTAAATATACCTTGGTCTGATCTGGGTAGCTGGAAAGAAATTTGCAAAATCTATGATAAACTAAAGTCTAGATATCAAAAAAAGAAAAATATTTTTTACAGACCTTGGGGTAGGTATACAAATTTGTATAATGGTAAAAATTTTTTAATTAAAGAACTTTATGTAAAACCTAAAGGAGTTTTAAGTCTTCAAAAGCACTTTTATCGTTCTGAACATTGGGTTGTAACTCAAGGAACTCCAAAAATAACTCTTAACAAAAAAAAATTTTTTTTGAAAACTAATGAAACTATTTTTATACCAGTTAAATCTATTCACAGAATAGAAAACCCGTTTAAGAAACCGGTAAAAATAATTGAAGCTCAATTAGGATCAATTTTAAAAGAAACTGATATAGTTAGATATCAAGATATATACGGTAGAGTTAAATAATTTCAAGTTCGATAGGTGTGTGATCAGATGGTTTTTCTTTAGATCTCGGTTTTTTATTTATATGAATTGATTTGATATTTTCAGTTAAACTATTTGAAAGCAAGAAATGATCTATTCTCATACCATAATTTTTTTGCCAAGAACCTGCAAAGTAGTCCCAAAAGGTATACTCTTGTTTTGTTTTATTTTTAAATCTATATACATCTTTAAAACCTAAATTTATTAATTCTCTATATTTTTTTCTTATTTCTAATCTACCTAAAGCATCATTTTCATATCTTTTAAAATCATGAACATCTATTTCTTCAGGAATAATATTAAAATCTCCAGCGATTAAAATATTCGAGTTTTTTTGAATTTTCTTTTTAATATTTGAAATAAATTTTTTTAACCACTCTTTTTTATATTCATATTTTTCTGTATCTACAGGATTTCCATTTGGAACGTAAATATTAATAAGTTCTATCTTTTTTTTTTTTAATTTTAACTCAGCAGTAATTACTCTAGATTGTTTCAAATCGTCTTTAATAAAGCTATTATTTATTTTATCTAATTCTTGTTTAGATACAATAGCAACACCATTGTAACTTTTTTGACCAAAAACATAAGAATTGTACCCAATATTTTTAAAATCTTCATAAGGAAAACTAATATCTTGAGTTTTAATTTCTTGGAGTAATAAAATATCAGGATTCGATTCTTTGATATAATCAATAATATTGATAATTCTTGCTCTGACTGAATTCACGTTCCATGAAATTATTTTCATCAAACTGAAAAAGAAAGACCACATCCACATGAAGCCGAAGCTTTAGGATTATTTATAGAGAAAGACTCACCAATCATTTCTTTTTTAAAATCAACAGTTGAGCCAGCTATAATATCAAGTGACTGCTTATCTATCACAGTTTTATTAAATAAAATATCGTCTTTCTCAATTTTATTATCAAAGCTAAAATTATATTTAAATCCAGAACACCCGCCCCCTTGAACTGAAATTCTAAAATATTTTTTTTCTTCGCTTTTAGTGATTTTTTCTATTTGGTTTTTTGCACTATTGGTAAATTCTAATTTTTTTTCCATAATTATTTAGTATATAATCTATATAGTAAGCATGCAAAAAAATTCAATCCAAACTTTATCTAAATTAGCTGTACCATTAAAGTCAAAGGGTAGGTTTTTTAAAGAAACAAAAACTCCATTAAGATCAGATTTTCAAAGGGATAGAGATAGAATAATACATTCTACTGCTTTCAGAAGACTTAAACATAAAACACAAGTTTTTGTTAATACCTCGGGAGATCATTTTAGAACAAGAATCACTCACTCTTTAGAAGTAGCTCAAATAGCTAGAACTTTGTCTAAATTTTTTAATTTAAATGAAGATTTATGTGAAACACTCAGTTTAGCTCATGATTTAGGACACACTCCATTTGGGCATGCAGGTGAGGATGCACTTAATCATTGTATGAGGAAATTTGGAGGGTTTGATCATAACATTCAAACTTTAAGAATAATCCTATTTTTAGAAAATAGGTATTATCAATTTAAAGGTTTAAATTTAACTTTGGAGACATTAGACGGACTAATTAAACATAATGGACCAATTAAAAATTTAAGTAAATTAAAAAAAATTTTAGGACTTTCATATTTCAAAAATAAAATTAAATTTTCTTTAAGTCCATCACTTGAAGCACAGATCGCTTCAATATCAGATGATGTAGCATATAATAGTCATGATATAGAGGATGGATTAAAAGCTAATCTATTTAATCTTAGAGATCTAGAAAAAATTCCAGTTTTAAATAAAATTGTTTTAAAACATAAGAAAAAATTAAAAAAAAATTCAATGGATTTAGTTATTAGGCAAATAGTAAGAGAAATAATCAATGAAATGGTTAAAGATTTAATACAAACTACTCAAACAAATATTAAAAAAAATAAGATTAATAATATAAGCGATGTTTTAAAATCTAAATATCCACTTGTGACCTTTTCAAAAAGAATGAGCAAATTTGATAAAAAAATTAAAATTTTTTTAAGAAGAAAAATGTATTACCATAAGAAAGTGCGATTCAATACAGATACAGGAAAAAAAATTGTTAAGAAATTATTCTTATCAATAAAAAGAAATCCTAAAAGTTATATAAATGTTAGTAAGTATGATAAATCGAATATCGCAAGATCAATTTGTGATTTTATTGCTGGTATGACTGATAGATATGCAATAAATCTTTACAATAAAATTAAATGAATATATTTGAAAATTATTTAACACAAATAAATAAAATAATTTTAGAAAGTAAAGATTTTTTAAATTTAGAAAATATCGACAATTTACATGATATAATTCTGGAAATTCCACCTGAACATTTTAATTATGATTTATCAACTAATGTTTGTTTAGTTTTAGCAAAAGCAAATAAAATTGCACCTAATAAATTAGCATTAGAGATTAAAAATCTTCTTTTAGATAAAATTAACCATTTTGAAAAAATTGATGTTGCTGGACCAGGTTTCCTTAATATTAAACTTTCCAAAAAAGGGATTGCTGTAAATATAAATAATATAATTAAAAATAAAGAAATCTTTGGATCAAAACAAACCAATGAGTCATATAATGTAGAGTTTGTTTCAGCTAACCCAACAGGCCCAATGCATGTTGGACATTGTAGGGGAGCTATCTTTGGAGATGTTATATCTAATTTACTCTTATTTAATGGAAATAAAGTTGTGAAAGAATATTACATCAATGATTATGGAAACCAAATCAAAAATTTTGTTGAGTCTATTTACTTAAGAATCAGGGAAATTAAATTTAAGGAAAAATTTATTATTAAAGAACATTTGTATCCGGGAGATTATATCAGGGAAATAGCTAAAAATATAATTTCAAAAAATAAGAACTTAAATCTCGAGATATTTGAAAATTGTTTTGAAGAGCTTAAAAAACTCTCTCTAAAGGAGTCAATGAACCTTATTAAAAATGATTTACAAAAACTTGGTATAAAACATGATAGTTTTTTTTCCGAAACAGATTTGGTTAACCAAAATTTAGTAAAAAAAGCAGTGGAAAAACTACAAGATAAAAAATTTGTAGAAGAAGGCTATCTCGATCCACCAAAGGGCGAGGAGCCCAAAAACTGGAAAAAGGTTAAAAGATTAATTTTTAAATCATCAAAATTTGGCGATGACATGGATAGAGCATTACAAAAAAATGATGGATCATGGACTTACTTTGCTAATGATGTTGCATATCATTCAGATAAGATAAATAGAAAATATGATAATTTAATTAATATTCTTGGTGCGGATCATACAGGTTATATAAAAAGGATTACAGCTGCAGTTTCTGCTTTATCAAACGAAAAGGTAAAACTAAATTGTAAAGTTTGTCAATTAGTAAAACTTTACAAAAATGGAAAGCCTTTCAAAATGTCTAAAAGAGCTGGTGATTTTATTTCTGCTCAAGACTTATTAAATGAGGTTAATAAAGACGCTATAAGATTTATGATGTTAAACAGGAGCAATGATATGGAGCTTGATTTTGACTTTGAAAAAGTAAAAGAAAAAACAAAAGATAATCCAGTTTATTATGTTCAGTACGCCTACGCTAGAATTAATTCAATTGCTAGAACACTTCAGAAGGATTTAAATGATGAAATATATGTTGATACTAAATCTTTTAATTTTAATAAGTACGAAGAAAAAATTTATAGAAAAATATTTGAATGGCCAAAAATAATTGAGTCTGCAGCCAATAAACTTGAACCACATAAAATTCCTTTTTATCTATACGAGCTTTCTACATTATTTCATTCTTACTGGAGTAAGGGAAATGAAGATAGCAAATTTAAGTTCATTGAAAAAGGTGTTTTGAAAAGATTTGAATCTTTTATCTTTCTTTATTTGATTGCAATAGTTATTAGAAATGGAATGAATATTTTAGGAGTTTCACTTCCAGAAAAAATGTGATGATTAAAGTATTTAATATTGTTATGCTTTTATTAGCTATTATTTTTATACTTAGTACCTATAATTATTATTCCTCTAATAAAAATGTTAATGCTAAAAATTATAATCGTGAAAATATTGATCAGATTTTAAAAGAAAAAATTATTGATCTTCCATTATTAAAAAACGACACTAACAATGTAATAGAATTTAATAACTCTTTAAGAAATGACACTGAAGAGAATAAGAAAAGAAACTTCTGGGATTTGCTAAAGTAACAATGAAAAAGAAAGCATTAATTGTTAGTCTAAATGGAACCAAATTATCAAAAATGGAAAAAATTCTACTGTCAAAAGAAAAACCTTGGGGAGTTATTCTTTTTAAGCGAAATTTAAAATCAAAAAAACAAATTAAGAACTTAACCAAGAATATAAGATATTTAACTAATGACACGAAATTTCCGATAATAATTGACGAAGAAGGAGTAAAAGTCTCTAGATTGAGAAATATTATAAATCACAATATATCTGCAAGTTTTTTTGGAAATTTATTTAAAAAAAATAGAGATTTTTGCTCTAAAATTTATCAAGAATATATTTTCTCATTATGTCAAATTCTAAATGAGCTAGGTATAAATATTAATACTATACCTGTACTTGATGTAATAAGAAAGAATACCAATAAAGTAATTGGAAATAGAAGTTTTTCAAATGATAGAAAAATAGTACAGCAATTGGGAAAATTAACCTTAAAGTATCTGCACAAAAAAAAAATAGCTGGTATTATTAAACACATACCAGGACATGGAGCCGCTACAGTGGATAGTCATAAAAAATTACCTAAAGTAAAATTACATTTAAAAAAGCTTAACAAAATAGATTTTTACCCTTTTAAATTATCAAATGCAAAATTAGCTATGACCGCGCATATTCTTTATACAAAACTTGATAATAGGAATGCAGCAACACATTCAAAAAAGATTATCAAAGAAATTATAAGAAAAAAAATAGGTTTTAAAGGGATACTAATTTCAGATGATATTTCTATGAATGCTTTGAAATATGACTTAATTACAAATGCAACTAAATCAATAGAGGCTGGTTGTAATTTAGTTTTATATTGTGCAGGAAAAACAAATGACAACTTCAAATTGATTAAATCTCTACCGTATATTGATAAATTTACCTCAAAAAAAACTTCAGAATTTTATAAATTTTTAATGTAAAATTAATAATGGAATCAAATAACTTGACTCAGATATCTATTAATATTCCAAATTATTCTGGGCCATTAGAACTTTTACTCGATTTAGCAAAATCACAAAAAGTTAATTTAGCGGAAATTTCTATTACATTATTAGCAGATCAATTTTTAGAATTTATAAAAAAGCATGAAGATTTAAACCTTGAAGCTGCATCAGAATATTTGCTAATGGCTACTTGGTTGGCATATTTAAAATCAAAACTTTTACTACCCGAGGATGACGAGGACGAATTTAAAGCTCTTGAAGTTGCTGAGAAATTAAAATTACAATTAAAGAAATTAGAGCTAATTAGAATTTTATCAGATCAAATGCTCCAAAAAAAAAGATTAGGAGTTCATATTTTTTCTAGAGGAATGAAAGGTGGTATTAGATCTATTAATACACCTGTTTATGATGTTTCCCTTTATGAATTGTTAAAAACTTATTCTAACATACAAATGCAAAAAACCTTTCTAAACATAAGTATTCCAAAATTACCAGTTTTTACTACTGAGGAAGGTATCAAGCATTTAAAAAATAATCTTAATGGAATTAAAGATTGGAAAAATCTTATTGAATTAATTCCAAAATTTTATTCAGAAAATAAAATGAAAAGAACAGGTATAGCTGGTATATTTGCTGCAAGTTTAGAGTTAACAAAAGAGGGTCTGCTTTCAATTTCTCAAAAAAAAATATTTGATAAACTTATGATAAAAAAAACACAAAATGAATAATAAAAAAAAAAATAACATAATAGACTTTCCTTCAGCACCAACTAAAATTGAAAGACAGGTTGAAGCCATTTTATTTGCAGCATCAGAACCTTTGGATATTGAAACTATTGAGAAAAGAATACAAACATCAGTTGACTTAAAAAAAATACTAGAAAACCTTAAGGAAATTTATAAAAAAAGGGGAATAAATTTAGTATGTATTAAAAATAAGTGGTCATTTAGAACAGCTGAAGATTTATCAAAATTAATGGCATTACAAAAATCTACACAAAAAAAATTATCAAAAGCTACGATTGAAACTTTAGCAATTATTGTTTACCACCAACCTGTAACCAGATCTGAGATTGAGGAAATTAGAGGTGTTTCATTTGCTTCTAATACTTTAGAAATTTTACTCGAACTTGATTGGGTTAGGCCTGCTGGTCGTAAGGATGTTCCTGGGAAACCAATACAGTATGCTACTACAGAAAATTTTTTAAATCACTTTAACATCCAAAAGTTATCAGATTTGCCAACGATTGATGAACTGGGTTCAGCAGGACTTATTGATACATCATCCATAGACAAATCTATTTTTGGAACTGGAAAATTCTATAAAGAACAGTCTATATCTGAAAAGCAGAATATTTACGAAGATATTGACGAGGCAATTAAAAAAACACCTGAAGAAGAAAAATAAACATATTTATTTAAGCCTTTTTATTGTATATAATTGAGGTATGGGGATTAGTTTCTGGCAAATAGCAATTGTAGTTGTTCTTGTTGTCCTGCTTTTTGGACGAGGTAAAATATCTAGTTTAATGGGTGATGTGGCAAAAGGCATTAAAAGTTTCAAAAAAGGAATGTCTGATGATACATCTACAACCAACCAAGATGACAACACTAAGTCAGATAATTCTGACTCTGAAAATAAATAATAGAAATGCCTCAAATTGGTTGGTTAGAGATTTTATCGGTAGTAATTATTGCAATTTTGGTTTTGGGTCCTAAAGAATTTCCAATAGCTTTAAAAAAAATTGGCACATATATAGGAAAATTTAAAAATACTATTAGCAACTTTCAAAAAGAGGTGTCTTCGGTAACTAAAGAAGTAGATTTAGAGGAAGAATTTGTCACTAAAAATGACAAAATAAAAAAAGATAATAACAATAATGGCTGATAGCAATTCATTTACGAGTCATTTTATTGAGTTGCGTTCAAGACTTTTAAATTCTTTAATTTTTATTTTTGTATCATTTATTATCGCATATATTTTTGCAGAGCATATCTATAATTTTTTAGTATCACCTTATGCTGAAGCCGTTAAAGACGATAAAGTTTCAAGACGTTTAATTTTTACAGCGCTTCATGAAACATTTATAACTTATATAAAAGTTGCATTTTTTACGGCAATTTTTTTAGGTAGCCCGGTTTTATTAATCCAAATATATAAATTTATTGCACCTGGACTTTATAAAAATGAAAAGAAAGCGATATTGCCTTATTTAGTATCCACACCAATACTTTTTTTGTTAGGAGGATTTTTAGTTTATTATTTAGTTATGCCTTTAGCAATAAAATTTTTTTTATCATTTGAGACGATTGGTAATAATTCAAATCTACCGATTCAACTTGAGGCAAAAGTAAATGAATATCTATCATTAGTAATGAGGTTAATTTTTGCTTTTGGAATCAGTTTTCAATTACCGATATTATTAAATTTATTAGCAAGAATTGGAGTTGTAAATTCTGAATATTTGAGAGCAAGAAGAAGATATGTAATTGTAATAATATTTGCTTTAGCGGCAATTTTAACTCCTCCTGATCCTATTACTCAGGTAGGGCTAGCAATACCTTTGTTAATACTTTATGAACTATCCATATTTACTGTGAGATTCACAGAGAAAAAAGAAAACGAAATAAAAGATGCATAATATCAAAGAATTGAGGAAAAACTTAAGTACCTTTAAAAAAAAATTGCTCGATAGAAATTTTAATTTAAACACTGATCTATTTGAAAATCTCGATAGCAAAAATAGAAAATTAATTAGTGAAAAGGAAAAATTAGAGCAAGTAAAAGGTACCTTATCAAAATCAAAAGACAAATCAAATTTCGAAAAATCAAAAAAAATTTCTGAAGAAATATTAAAATTATCCAAGGATCAGCTAATTGCTCAGAACAAACTCAACGAATTGATACATGTTTTACCAAATATTGCTCAACCCGATGTTCCAATAGGTAAGGATGAAAAGTCAAATAAAATTATAAACAAATTTGGAAAAATTAAAAAATTTGGCTTTAATCCTAGATCACACGTTGAGATTGGTTCAAAATCTAATGATATAGATTTTGAAACTGCAACTAAATTATCTGGATCGAGGTTTGTTATTTTAAAAAATAATATAGCTAAATTAGAGAGAGCACTTATAAACTTTATGCTTGATATTCATACAAATGAATTTAATTATACAGAGATTTCACCACCATTAATTGTAAATGAAGATGTCATGTTTGGTACTGGACAGCTTCCTAAATTTGAAGAGGATCAATTTGAGATAAAATTTGAAAACTCTGGTCAAAGAAAATATTTGATCCCAACAGCAGAAGTAGTTTTAACTAATTTAGTAAGAAAATCTTTAATAAATAAAGATTTATTACCTCAAAGATATGTAGCCTCAACACCATGTTTCCGCAAAGAAGCCGGCAGTTACGGGAAAGATACTAAAGGCATGATAAGACAACATCAATTTTATAAAGTCGAATTAGTAAGCATTGTAGAGCCAAAAAATTGTATTATTGAACTAGATAGAATGTTAAATTGTGCAAAAACAATTCTAGATAAATTAGAAATACCTTATCAAGTCGTATTGTTATCTACTGGTGATATGGGATTTAGCGCCGAAAAAACTTACGATATTGAAGTATGGATACCTTCTGAAAGTAAGTATAGAGAAATATCAAGTTGCTCATCATGTGGAACTTTCCAAGCTAGAAGAATGGGGGCTAAATATAAATCACAAAATGGAAACGAATTTGTAGGTACTCTTAATGGGTCGGGTTTAGCAGTTGGGAGACTCATGATTGCCATATTAGAAAACAATCAAAATAAAGATGGATCGATTACAATTCCAAATGTATTAAAAAAATATATGAATAATTTAGATAAAATTTGATGAAATTTAACTTGTTAATCTAACCCATTTATTATAATTGTCTTTTCATGAGCGGACAAGGAATAGCACAATTTATACCCTTAATACTAATTTTTGTAATTTTTTATTTCTTTTTAATTAGACCACAGCAAAAACGTGTAAAAGACCACAAAGCTATGGTGGAATCTTTAAAAAGAGGCGATGAGGTTATTACTTCTGGAGGAATCATAGGTGTTGTAGATCGAGTGATGGAGGATGACAGAATTGAAGTTGTAATTGGAGAGGGCACTAAAGTACAAATTATAAGATCTACGATTACAAGCTTGCTTAAAAAAGAAGAAGTAAAAAAATAATTCTTTTTTTGTGTTAAATTTTTCTAAAATAAATATCATTTTAATATATTTAATTTTTTTTTTAATTTCGATTTTCTCTGTCTTAAATTTTCAGCATAAGGATAACCTAATTTTAGATAAAAAAGTAAATTTAGGTTTAGATTTACAGGGCGGTTCATATCTTTTGCTAGAAATAAATTCTGACTCACTAGTTGAGGAAAAAATACAGTCAAAAGTAATTCCAATTAAAAAACTCTTTCGTGAAAATAATTTAATTTATTCAGATTTTAAGATTAACAAAAAAGATCTGACCTTTAAGATTAATGATTTTGAAAAATTTGAATTATTTTTTTTTTCAAGGAAAGAAAATCTTATAAATCCATACATTGATAATTATAGAGCATTTGAATTAGATTATAAAAAACTAAATGATAATTATGTTCAAGTCTCTTTTTCAAAGTTTGGACTTCTTACTATCAATAATTCAGCTTTAAAACAATCTATTGAAATTGTTAGACGCAGAATAGATGATGTAGGCACGAAAGAACCAACAATATTGCAAAGGGGAGAAAAGAGAATTTTAGTTGAATTGCCAGGGCTTAAAGATCCTGAAAGAATTAAAAAACTTTTAGGTAAAACTGCTAAACTAAATTTTAGAATGGTAAGTGAAAATTCTGAGTTTGGAGTTGACGAATTAATTTCTGAAATTGGTGAATCATTGAAAATTAGTAAAAGAATTGTGATGAGTGGTGAAAATTTAATTGATGCACAACCAAGTATACAAAATCAACAAAATGAACCAACAGTATCTTTTACATTAGATAGAATTGGCTCTCAAAAATTTGGTAGAACAACCACAGATAATGTTGGAAAAAGATTGGCTATTGTACTCGATGGTAAAATAATAAGTGCTCCTAATATTAATGAACCAATCACCTCTGGAAAAGGAGTTATATCGGGAAATTTTTCTTTTCAAGAAGCTACCGATCTTGCTTTACTTCTTCGGTCAGGAGCCCTACCAACTCCTCTCGATGTGGTTGAAGAAAGAACTGTTGGACCAGATCTTGGAGAAGACTCTATAAAATCTGGAATAACTTCTCTAATTGTGGGATTTATTTTAGTAATATTCTTTATGCTTTATAAATATAGATTATTTGGTTTAGTAGCTAATATTGCTCTAATAGCAAATTTATTAATGTTAGTTGGGGTTTTAACTATTTTAGAAGCAACATTAACACTTCCCGGTATTGCAGGAATTATTTTAACTGTTGGAATGGCTGTTGATGCAAACGTTCTTATATTTGAAAGAATTAAAGAAGAATTAAAAACTGAAAAATCAATTATACATGCTTTTGACTCTGGATATTCTAAGGCAAAAATAACAGTTCTAGATGCAAATATAACTACTTTGATAGCTGCGGTAATATTATTTGCATTTGGCTCAGGACCGGTTAAAGGTTTTGCAATTACACTTGGGATAGGAATTTTAACTACACTTTTTACAGCTTACTTTTTGGCAAGACACTTAACGTCAATTATAGTTTTAAGAAAGAATAACACAACACTAAAAATATAATGATCAAAAATATAAACTTCGTTTCAAAATTTAAAAAAGCAAATATTTTTTCACTTATAATTTTTATTTTAAGTTTGATTTTTATTTCTTTTAAAGGATTAAATTATGGAATAGATTTTAAAGGGGGAACATTAATTGAACTAAGAACAGATACTTCAATTAATGCCTCTGCAATAAGAGACTCTCTTAAGTCTATGAATTTAGGTGATATAAATGTAAAAAAATTTGGTAAAGAAGGTGACTACTTAATCAAAGTTGAACAAAAAAACACTAATAATAGTAATTTAATACCTGAGATAAAAAAAACTTTAGCCGATAATTTAAACGCTGATGTTGATTTCAGAAGGGTAGAAAATGTAGGGCCAAAGGTAAGTTCTGAACTTTTAGAGTCATCAATAATTGCAATATCTCTAGCACTAGCTGCTATGCTTTTTTATATATGGATAAGATTTGAGTGGCAGTTTAGTATTGGTTCAATAATAGCATTATTTCATGATGTAATTATAACTTTAGGTATTTTTTCTGTTTTATCTTTAGAAATCAATTTATCTATAATAGCAGCAGTATTAACAATAGTTGGTTACTCGATGAATGACACTGTAGTTATATATGACCGCATACGAGAAAATTTATTAAAATATACAAAAATAAGTATAAGCGATGTTTCTAACTTATCAATAAATGAGACTCTCTCAAGAACAATTATTACATCGATTACTACATTATTAGCGCTAGTTTCAATTTATATATTAGGAGGTGAAATTTTAAGGGGTTTCTCATTTGCTATGATTCTGGGCGTGATTATCGGAACCTATTCATCTATGTTTGTAGCTTCACCAATTTTAAAATTCTTTAAAGTTAGTTATAAAACTCTGGAAAAAGAGGAGGAGAAAATTCTACCTTAATTAGTAAAGGTTTTGTGCTGCTACCATTGAAAGAAGCATTGGGAATGATAATAAAGTATTAGCTCTTGAGAATAACATGGCAGTTTTGGCTGATTTAGCTTTTTCTTCCGGCGAACTTTCAATAATTCCTAAAGCTTTTTTTTGATTTGGCCAAATTACAAACCAAACATTATATGCCATTATAATTCCAAGCCACATACCAATTCCTATTGCCGTAGTTTTCGGATCTCCACTACCTATTCCCAGTACCATGGCTTGATGAACATATCCTTGTAGATATGAAACTATTAATCCTGTAACTATTGTTCCTAAAGCAGCCCATCTAAACCAGAATAGAGCCTTAGGAGCGATTACTTTACCGATTGCTGGTTTCTGATCGTCCGGAATGTTAGGCATAGATGGTATTTGCACAAAATTAAAATACCACAACAATCCTATCCACATTATTCCTGTCAATACATGTAAGTATCTAAATAACCAGCTGAAGAAATATCTATCAAAAGCAAACCCATCACCAAAAAAATGTAACCCTAAAAGTAATAAAATTGCAATTCCTAAGGATAGATGAACTGTTCTTGATAATGATTGTAAAATACTAGTCATGATTCTTTTATACCATACATAAGAACATTAAGCAGTCTTTTTCATAGAAGCATTTCCTATTATTTCTCGAATAAATTTACCAGTAAAACTCTCTTTTACAGTTGAAATTTTTTCTGGCGTCCCCTCAGCGATAATTCTCCCCCCATTAATACCTCCTTCAGGGCCCATATCAATTATATGATCAGCAGTTTTTATAACATCTAAATTGTGTTCTATAACTACAACGGTATTACCAGTATTTGCAAACGCTTGCAAAATTTCTAGTAATTTTTTTATATCATGAGAATGCAAACCAGTAGTTGGTTCATCTAATATGTATAAAGTTCTTCCAGTAGGTCTTTTAGATAATTCTTTTGCTAGTTTTATTCTCTGTGCCTCTCCACCAGACAATGTCGTTGCTTGTTGACCAATTTTCATATACCCAAGCCCAACATGCTTTAAGGTAATTAATTTAGACCTAATACTTTGAATATTCTCAAAAAAATCACAACCTTCGTCAACTGTCATATCTAATACATCAGCAATATTCTTATTTTTAAACCTTATTTCCAAGGTTTCTCTATTATATCTAGCCCCTTTACAAGTATCGCAAGGAATAAAGACATCGGGTAAAAAATGCATTTCATAAGTTAAAACACCATCACCTTCGCAAGTTTCACATCTTCCGCCTTTCACATTAAAAGAATATCTACCTACCTTGTATCCTCTTGCTTTTGACTCAGGAAGACCAGCAAACCACTCTCTAATTGGACCAAAGGCTCCAGTATAAGTTGCTGGATTTGACCTTGGTGTTCTACCTATCGGCGATTGGTCGATATCGATAATCTTATCTATTAACTCCGTACCTTTAAATCCAGTGAAAGCTTTTGGAACTTTACGACTTTTATTTTTATTTAACATTAAATTAAATGCATTATACAAAGTGTGTAGTATTAAAGTTGATTTTCCACTTCCAGAGACACCTGTAACACAGGTGAATGTACCAACAGGTATTTTTAAATTCACTTTTTTCAAATTATTTCCACTTGCGCCACTTATTTCTATAAACCTTCCATTTTTTGCAGACCTTCTTTTTTTTGGAATTGGAATATACTTTTTACCAGATAAATAACTCCCGGTAATACTATTATCGTTCTTAATAATTTCTTTTACTTCTCCCTCAGCAACAATTCGACCACCTTTAAGACCAGCCTCTGGTCCAATGTCAATTATATGATCTGAACTTTCCATTGTTTCAATATCATGTTCAACTACAATGACTGTATTGCCTAAATCTCTTAATTTTTTTAAAGCTGTAATTAGTTTTTTATTATCTCTTTGGTGCAAACCAATAGAAGGTTCATCTAAAACATATAAGACTCCAGTAAGACCAGATCCTATTTGTGATGCTAGTCTTATTCTTTGAGCTTCTCCACCGGATAGTGTGCCTGATTCTCTTGACAAAGTTAAATAATTTAATCCTACGTTTAACAAAAAATTTAGTCTTTCATTTATTTCTTTAAGAATATGTTGAGCAATTTTATTTTCTTTTTCATTTAAAACCTTTTCTAAATTTTCAAACCACTGTTGTGCTACATCAATTGATTTTTCAGTAACTTCACTAATATTAAGATTATTTATTTTTACACATAAGGCTTCATCTTTTAACCTCATTCCTTTACATTTTTCACAATCCGTCTCACTTTGGTATTGAGATATTTCCTCTCTTTTCCATTCGCTATCAGTTTCTAGATATCTTCTCTCAAGATTGTTTATAACACCTTCAAATGTTTTTTTCGTAGAGTATGACTCATAGCCATCATCGTAAGAAAATCTTATTTCTTCTTCATCAGACCCATAAAGAATAACATCTTGAATTTTCTTTGGAATTTTTTTCCATTGCTCTGACATTGAAATTTTATAATGTTTTGCGACAGAGGCTAATGTTTGTGCATAATACAATGAGGTTGATTTTGACCAAGGTTCTATAACACCGTCCTGCAAACTTTTTTTTGGGTCTGTAACTACAAGGTTTGGATCAACATTTAAATTATGTCCTATTCCCTCGCATTCTTCACATGCCCCATAAGGCGAATTGAATGAAAATAGTCTTGGTTCGATTTCTTCAATCGTAAAACCGCTCTCAGGACAAGAAAATTTTGAAGAAAATGTTATGGACTCCCTTTTCCTAAACTTTTTTGGCAAGGTTTCATTTTCATATTCTACTATTAATAGACCATCTGAAAGATTCACTGCAGTTTCAACACTATCAGCGAGCCTATTACCTAAATTTGAGTTTAGTATAATTCTGTCAACGATTATTGATATGTCGTGTTTTACTTTTTTATTAAGGTTTGGAAATTCATCAATATTAAGGTATTTACCGTCAACTTTAATTTTTGAAAAACCTCTTTTTTTATAGTTTAAGATTTCTTTTTTATACTCTCCTTTTCTACCTCTAACTACTGGAGCAAGAATATAAATAGTATTATTCTTCGGAAGTTTTTTAATTTTATCTACCATTTCACTAATCGGCTGAGATCTAATTGGTTTACCTGTGAACGGTGAATAGGGAATTCCTACTCTAGCAAACAATACCCTCATATAGTCGTAAATTTCAGTAACTGTAGCAACAGTTGACCTCGGATTTTTAGAAGTATTCTTTTGTTCAATAGAAATTGCTGGACTTAAACCTTCAATGAAATCTACATTAGGTTTTTTCATCTTATCTAAGAATTGTCTGGCATATGAAGATAAGCTCTCAACATATCTTCTTTGACCTTCAGCATAAATTGTATCAAAGGCTAATGACGATTTTCCAGACCCAGAAAGGCCAGTTATAACAACTAATTTCTCTTTAGGAATTTCTAGAGAAACATTTTTTAAGTTGTGTTCTTTAGCCCCTTTTACAACGATTTTTTTCAACATTTTTTTCCCTCAAATAATAATCACCTTATAATTAGTAATCAAATATGATATAAATAAAAGATTATTTATAATAATAAAATCAAAATTTATTCAAAATATTATGGCTGGAAGTTTAAATAAAGTGCAATTAATAGGTCGTTTAGGCGCAGACCCTGAAATAAAACAAATGGTAAATGGTAAAAGTGTGGCTAGACTAAGCATAGCAACTAGTCAATCTTGGAAAGATAAATCAAGTGGAGAGAAAAAAGAAAAGACTGAATGGCACAGAGTTGTAATTTTTAATGAAGGGCTTGTCAATGTAGTTCAACAATACGTTAAAAAAGGAGCTAACGTTTACGTTGAGGGACAATTAAGTACGAGAAAATGGAAAGACGAGACTACCGGTCAAGACAAATATTCAACTGAAATTGTATTGCAAGGTTATAATTCAAGTTTGACAATGCTTGATAGCAGATCAAGCTCGAATAACTCAAATTTAGTTTCAGAGAATAAAAGTTCTTTACCAAATGAAAATATGTCTCAAGACAATTCTGATTTAGATGATGAGATACCTTTTTAATTTTCATGGAAAAAAATACATTAGAAAATAACAAATCTTTTAAACCTATATTTGTTCAAGATGAAATGAGCTCATCTTACCTGTCTTATGCGATGAGTGTAATTGTTAGTAGAGCTCTTCCAGATGTTCGAGATGGTTTAAAACCAGTTCATAGAAGAATAATTTATGCAATGTACAAAGGTGGTTATGATTGGTCAAAACCTTTTAGAAAATCAGCAAGAATAGTAGGAGATGTAATAGGTAAGTATCACCCTCATGGTGATCAATCAGTTTATGATGCATTAGTGAGATTAGTTCAAGATTTTTCAATGAGTGTCCCACTCATCTCTGGACAAGGAAACTTTGGATCCATTGATGGAGATCCACCAGCTGCTATGAGGTATACAGAGACTAAACTTGGAAGAATTTCTAAATTCTTGACTGAAGATCTCGAAAAAAATACTGTTAATTTTCGAAGTAATTATGATGAGACTGAAAAAGAGCCTGAAGTGCTACCTTCACAATATCCAAATATTTTAGTAAATGGGGCAGGTGGTATAGCTGTAGGAATGGCTACAAGTATACCTCCACACAACTTAGGAGAAATTGTTGATGCTACGATAGCTTTTATAAATAATAAAGAAATAACAATAAGTCAGTTAATGAAACATGTACCAGGACCTGATTTTCCTACGGGAGGAATAATAATTGGAAAAGATATAATAAAGCAAGGTTATAATAAAGGTAGAGGATCATTTAAAATTAGAGGAGAAATAGAGCTAGAGGAAAAAAAAGGAGGTAGAGAAACGCTAGTTATTAAATCAATCCCTTATCAAGTAAACAAATCATTATTAATTGAAAAAATAGCCCAATTGGTTAGGGACAAAAAAATTGATGGGATAAGAGATTTAAGAGACGAATCCAACAGGGAGGGAATAAGAGTGGTGATTGAACTAAGAAAAAGCGTAGAACCTGAAACTGTAAGAAGACAATTGTTTAAATTAACTAATATAGAAAGTTCATTTGGTTTTAACACGTTAGCAATAGTAAACTCCAAACCGAAGATATTAAATTTAAAAGAATTTATTTCTGAGTTTCTTAAATTCAGGGAAGAAACTGTTATTAAAAGAATAAAATTTGATTTAAAAAAAGCAGAAACTCGTGCACATATATTAATAGGTTTAGCCACCGCTGTTGAGAATATTGATGAAACAATTAAGATTATCAAAAATTCTAAAGACACTAATATAGCAAAAAAAAATCTTTTATCTAAAAAATGGAAGATAAAAAAAAGTATAAAAATGATTTCACTAATTGAAAAGAAAAAAAATATTTCAATTTATCAATTATCTGTTGATCAAGTTGAAGCTATTTTAGAACTAAGATTACAAAAACTTACTGCATTTGGAATAAATGAAATAGAGTCCGAGATATCTAGTCTTGCAAAATCAATCATAGAATTTAATAAAATAATTAATTCTAAAAAAGCGCTTTACAATCTTATAATTGATGAATTGGCAAATATTAAAGATAAATTTGCTTCACCAAGAAAAACAAAAATTATTGATGCGGTGCTTAATTACAATATTGAAGAAACAATTCAAAAAGAGTCGGTAGTGATCAACATCACCAATCAAGGGTATATCAAAAGAGGACCATTGAGCTCTTTAAAATCACAGAAAAGAGGCGGAAAAGGCAAATCTGGTATATCAACAAGAGAGGATGATTTTGTTGTTCAAATTTTTACTGCTAATACACATACACCGGTTCTCTTTTTTTCAACTCAAGGTCTAGTATATAAAATAAAGGCTCATAAAATTCCTGAGGGGACTGCGTCATCCAAAGGAAAGTCAATATTTAATATTTTACCTTTGAAAAGCCATCACTCTATTAGTTCTATTATGCCTTTGCCTGAGGATGAGTCTGAATGGAAAAAACTAATGGTAATATTTGCAACATCTAAAGGAAATGTAAGAAAAAACACATTAGAGGATTTCATAAATATTAATAATAGTGGCAAAATAGCAATGAAGCTAGATCAGGATGATAAGATTATAGGAGTAAAAATATGTAATGATGACCAAGATATTTTGCTAAGCACTCAGTTTGGTAAGTGTATAAGATTTAAATCAAAAAAGTTAAGACTTTTCAAAGGTCGTTCTTCAAAAGGTATAAAAGGTTTAAAACTTAATGATAAGGATAAAGTAATATCTTTATCAATATTAGATAATTCTCAAATTGATAATAAAGTAATTAACAAAGACAAAAAAATTAAACATGCCGTAAACAGATATATATTGTCTGTTTCTGAAAATGGTTACGGAAAAAGATCATCCTATTTAGATTATAGAGTCACTAACAGAGGAGGGAAGGGAATTATAGGAATAATAAATTCTCCTAGAAACGGAAATATTGCCTCTACTATTGTTGTAAATGATACTGATGAAATACTCTTATCTACAGACAAGGGCAGTATAATGAGATGTGCTGTAAAAGAAATTAGAATAGCTGGTAGAAATACTCAGGGTGTGAGAATTAAAAAATTATCTGGAACCGAAAAAGTTGTATCTGTAATAAAAATAGAGGACAACATAAAGTAAAATGAAGACTGCAGTTTATCCTGGTACGTTTGACCCAATTACTTATGGTCATATTGATGTCATTAAAAAATCTCTTAAGATGTTTGACCGACTTATTGTTGCAACCACAGATAATACAGATAAAAATTATTTTTTTTCTATCGAGGAAAGACTTAATATTATCAATCACTCATTATTTAAAGATTTAAAACTTAGTAGAAAAAAAATTAAAGTCATATCATTTGATAATTTAACAATTGAATTATGTAAAAAATATAATGCTTCAGCGATTATAAGAGGTTTAAGAGCTGTATCTGATTTCGAGTATGAATTTCAACTTGCAGGAATGAATAAAAAATTGAATTCTAAAATAGAAACAATGTTTTTGATGTCAGATGTTGAAAATCAGATTATATCTTCAAAATTTGTTAAAGAAATCGCAAATCTTGGTGGAAATATTGATAGATTTGTTACAAAATATGCAGTTAAAATGTTGAGAGCTAAATATCAATGAAAAAATTTATTTATTTATTTATATTTTGTTTTAGTTTAATAAATTATCAAGTTATGGCAAAAGAGATTATGATTTTAAAACTTAGTTATGGGGAAGTAGAAATCGAACTTTATCCAGATAAAGCACCAAATCATGTTAAAAGATTTAAAGAATTATCAAATAGCAAAAAATATGATGGTGTGGTTTTTCACAGAGTTATAGAAGGATTTATGGCTCAAACAGGGGATGTAAAATTTGGAAATTCTTCTTCATCAGATTTTAATTTATCACTAGCTGGAACAGGAGGATCTGAATTACCAAACTTAAAGTCAGAATTTTCAGATATTCCACATGTAAGAGGAGTTTTATCTGCAGCGAGGTCAGCCGACCCTGATAGTGCTAATAGCCAATTTTTTATTTGTTTTGAGTCAGCTCCACACTTAGATAGACAATACTCAGCTTTTGGAAAAGTTATAAAAGGAATGGAATTCGTTGATAAAATTAAAAGAGGCGATCCAAATTCCGGAGCAGTAAAAAATCCAGACAAGATAATTTCAATCAGATCAAAATAAACAAATGTTAAAAGATGAATTTTCTTTTGAGTTAGTAGCTCAAGATGACAAGGCAAGACTTGGTTTAATAAAAACTAAAAGAGGTATAATTGAAACTCCTGTTTTTATGCCTGTTGGAACTCAAGGAACTGTAAAGGGTTTATTTGTTGATGATATTCTAAAAACTAAGACAGATATTATATTAGGTAATACTTATCACTTGTTGCTCAGGCCTGGGATCGAGGTTTTAAAAAAGTTTAACGGACTTCATAATTTTATGAACTGGCAAAAGCCAATTTTAACTGACTCTGGAGGATATCAAATAATGTCACTTTCTAAATTTAATAAAATAGATCCTAAAATTGGAGCCATATTCAAATCTCATCTAGATGGAAAAAAAATCATTTTAAGTCCAGAGAAAAGTATTCAAGTTCAAAAAGCAATTAATTCCGATATTATAATGGTTTTAGATGAGTGCCCTAAACTTACTAAAGATAAAAAAATTCTATCAAATGCAATCAACACTTCCACAAAATGGGCTAAAAGGTGTAAAATTGAATTCGGAAACAACAAAACAAAAGCATTATTTGGGATTGTTCAAGGTGGAGTCTTCAAAGATTTAAGAAAAGAAAGCATTGATAAATTATTAGAAATTGGATTTGATGGTTATGCCATGGGTGGTTTAGCGGTTGGTGAAAATCAAAATGACATGTTTCAAATATTAAGTGAGTCAGTTAATTATTTGCCTAAAATCAAACCAAGATATTTGATGGGTGTGGGAACACCTTCAGATATTTTAGGAGCAGTCAAAGAGGGTATAGATATGTTTGATTGTGTTTTGCCTACAAGATCAGGTAGAACAGGTCTAGCTTTTACATGGAAAGGAAAACTAAATATTAGAAATTCTAAGTTTGCGAATGATAAATCTCCTTTGGATGTAGAGTGCGACATAAGATGTCTAAATAGATACTCTAAAAGTTATTTACACCACTTGGTAAAATCAGATGAAATGTTAGCCTCTATGCTTATTTCTCTCAACAATATATATTTTTATCAGCAATTTATGCGGGAAATAAGAAAAAATATTAAAGTTGGTTCATTCCACAAATTTTACAAAAAATACATAAATTTTTTTGATTAATTATTTGAAATTTATTTAATTAGTATATAAAAGATGCATTTTAAGGGCCCTTAGCTCAGTTGGTAGAGCACCTCCCTTTTAAGGAGGGTGTCGATGGTTCGAGTCCATCAGGGCTCACCAATAATCAAGTTTTTATTGGTGGATATTTAATGATAACTTCATCAATCCAACCTTTTAAATTCTCTATTCTTTTTTTGCTACTTGGATGAGTGCTTAGAAAAACCGGCACTTCTTTACCTTTTTTATTTTGAGACATTCTCTTCCACAATTCAACAGACTCTCGAATATCAAAACCAGAGAGTGAAGAGAAAATTAATCCTAAATAATCTGCCTCTGACTCCTGCTTTCTGCCAAACGGATTCATAATACCGATTTGAAAAATATCTAAGCCAGTATTTCTTCCAACAGTATTTCGTGTCCTATTTATAGCTCCTCCTAGAAAGATGTCAGCTATACTTGTGCCTAGATTTACAGTCATAGCTTGACTTGCTCTTTCAATTGAATGACGAGCAACGGCATGCGCTATTTCGTGACCCATAACTATTGATAAAGCGTCTGTATTTTTTGTTACTTTCAATAATCCAGTATACACAGCAATTTTTCCTCCTGGCATACACCATGCATTTACAATTTTATCGTTGTCTACTAAAACATACTCCCAATCAAAATTTGTTGTAGGATCTTCTTTATTCTGATTACTAAAAAAAGAACTTACTGCATTTTCCATCTTTTTACCGATAGTTGTAATTTCTTTAAATGTTGAACCTGTTGTTATAATTTTAGTTTTTTGCTTGAATTTTTCATACGCTAATGCTGCTTGTCTATTGATCTTTGTCTCTGAAATTATACTTAATTGTTTCCTATCAGTTATTGGCACAGTGGTGCAAGATGGCAGTATTATTGAGCAACAACCACAGCCAAATAAGCCAAGAAATTTTCTTCTGTTTATGTTATACATATTAAGATTCATGATTTTAAATAATAAATTACTAATTGCAATTTTTATATTGATTATAATATTTATTATTTATTCAAGTTACTCTTAAAATGCGGACAAATAATATCAAAAAATCGTTTTTTTCAAGAATAAGAAATAATTTTATAGCTGGTGTGGTTGTATTGATACCAATCGGCATCACTCTTTATTTAACACTTTTTTTTATAAGAATTTCTGGAAAAATTATTCCTAAAGAATTAAATCCAAATAATTATCTACCATTCAACATACCAGGATTAGAAATTATAGTTGCACTTTTTTTTATAACACTAGTAGGTTGGATTTCTCTTTCCTTCTTAGGAAAAAAATTTTTTGAATTAATAAATAATCTTCTTAAAAAAATACCAATTTTAAGAACTATTTATTCTGCTATAGGTCAAATGACTGAAAGTTTTACTAAAACAGATAACAATGAAAAAAGTGTTGTCTTACTAGAGTACCCAAGAAAAGGTGTTTGGGCCGTAGGTTTTGCAACTAAAGAGAATCAAGGTATAATTAAGGAAAATATCAATGAAGATGTTATAAATGTATTTGTACCAACTACACCAAATCCAACTAGTGGTTTTCTTTTAATGGTTCCTAAAAAAGATCTAATTTATTTAGATGTTTCATTTGAACAAGCTTCAAAATTTATAGTTTCAGCTGGGACTACTAATATTAACTAAATATTATTAACATGTATTATTTCTGCTTTATCAAATAATTTCAGCAAAAAGTTGTGCTCTTCTATCTTATCACCCTCAATCTTTTTAACATACGAGTCTGCTAATTTAAATAAGTCTTCATGAATTAAAGGGTCAGCAAATCTAAAGTTTTTTAATCCACTTTGTTGGTAACCTATCAGGTCACCGAATCCTCTTAGTTTAAGATCTTCTTCTGCAATATAAAATCCATCGTCTGTTTTTTTCAAAATTTTTAACCTTTTAATAGAATTTTTACTTAAAGACTCCTTATATAGAAGCACACAAACACCTTGTTCAGCTCCTCTACCAACTCTACCACGTAATTGATGAAGTTGTGCTAGACCAAACTTATTAGCATTTTCAATTATAATTAGGTTGGCATCAGGAAAATCTATCCCAACTTCAATAACTGTAGTTGATACAAGAATGTGAATTTCTTTTTTTAAAAATTTTTTAAGTACCTTCTCTCTTTCATCTTTATCTAAACCCCCATGGATTAAACCAGTTTCATTTGGAAAGTGTTTACTAATCAATTCAAATCTTTCTTTGGCAGATGAATAGTTTAAAAATTGTGACTCATCAATTAAAGGACAAACCCAAAAAATTTGATTTTGTTGCTTAATATTTTTTTTTATAAATGGCCATAATTCGCTAATTTTTTTTTCTGGTTTAGATAATGTTAAAATTTTTTTTCTAATAGAGGGTTTTTCATTTATTTTAGAAATATCCATATCACCATACAATGACATCATCATAGTTCTCGGAATAGGGGTAGCAGACATCAATAATAAATCGCAATTTTTTCCTCCTTTTTTTGCCAGATCAGATCTTTGTTTGACCCCAAATTTATGTTGTTCATCAATTATTACATAACCTAAATTTTTAAATTGAATTTTTTTTTGAAACAAAGAATGGGTTCCTATTAAAAAATTTATCTTACCCTCTGCTAAGTCTTTTAATATTTCTTTTCTTTTAGAATAAGTTGTTTTACCGGTCAGCAATTCTATTCTTATATTTATATTTCTAAAAACTTTTTTAGCTAAATGAAAATGTTGTAATGACAATATTTCGGTTGGTGACATGAGTGCACACTGATAGCTGTCCTCAAGGACATTAGCTATTGTTAAAAAAGATACTATTGTTTTACCAGAACCAACATCTCCTTGTAAAATTCTAAACATTCTCTTAGGACTTTTTAAATCTAAATTTATTTCACCTAATGTATTTTCTTGGCTTTTTGTAAGTTTAAAAGGAAGCTCTTTCAAAATCTTACTTGAGATAGTGTTTTTGAATATTTTAGGTATTTTTTCTTTTTTAATTCTTTTTCTATTTTCAGATAAAGTTAACAAATTTGCACAAACTTCATCAAATACTAATCTTCGATAACTTCTTGATTTAATATTTTTTGCATCATCAGTTGCATGTAATTTTTTAATACTTTCATTCCAATTTAATAATTTATATTTTTCAATAAAAAAATCATCTAGCCATTCATTAATCGAAGGCAAGTTTTTAATTACTTGCTCACTTATTGACCTGTATTTTTTCTCATTGATCCCTTTTGTTAAACTATATTTAGGTATATTTTTGATCACATACTCCTGATTTTCTTCTTCGGTAACATAGTCCGGATTGGTCATTTGATATTTTTTATTAAAAAAATTTATTTTTCCACTTATTATGACCCATTTATTAATTGGGAATATCTTTCTTAGGTATCCTTCACGACTATTAAAGTAAACTATTTCAATCTCACCAGTATCATCTTCACATAAAACTTTATTGGGTAGATTTCTTTTTCTGGGAAAATTTATTTTTTTAACTAAAACTTTTATCGATTGAATTTTTCCAATTTCCAATTCATTTAATTTGGATAGTTTGGATCTATCAGTTTCAGAATAAGGCAAGTTAAAAATTATATCTTTTATTTTTTCAATTCTTTTTTTCTTTAGATATTTTGATAAAACTGATCCTACACCTTTTAATTTTGTAATATCTTGAAAAATTGTTTCTTTTTTGAGAAAAGTCATTAAATAATATATATTATATTTTTATGTCTGAAGAATTAGAAATATTTAAAAAAAAACTTTTATACAGAGCTTCTTATAGAGGAACTAAAGAAATGGATATTTTATTAACAAAATTTGTGAAAAAATACCTAAACTCTTTTAACTATGAACAACTTAGGCAATTAGAAAAATTCTTAGAATTTGAGGATGAAATTATTTATGATTTTTATAACTTTGATAAAGTTAAAAAAGAGATTGATAAAAATAAAATATCTGAAATTTTTAAAAACTTTAAAATATGATGGCGGAGAGGGTGGGATTCGAACCCACGAACGAGTTGCCCCGTTGCTGGTTTTCAAGACCAGTGCTTTCAACCGCTCAGCCACCTCTCCTGACTGCAAACACAATACTTATTACTATCAATGCTACTAAATAACAATGATTATGTACTAGGTTTCTTATACTAGTTTACAAATAACAATTATGATAATCAGTAAAATGCTAAAAATAATTATATTTATTTTATCATTAAATTTTTTTTTAATTACAGATGCTAATGCAGTTAAAAATGAGTTTAATGCCTGGTTATTAGAATTTAAAGCGAGAGCTGTTTCCGACGGAATATCAAAATCTGTAGTTGATGATGTTATGGATAAAGCAATATTTCTTCCAAAAGTTATAGAATATGACAGATATCAACCAGAATTTTACGAGGATACTTTCACTTATATTAAGAAAAGGTCATCCAGGAAAAAGATTTTAGAAGGAAAAAGGTTATATAAAAAAGAAAAAAAAATTATAGATAAAATTGAAAATGAATTTGATGTTGAAAAAGAGTTATTGCTCGCTTTAATGGGCATCGAAACTAATTTTGGAAAATATTTGGGAAAAATGGATATTGTTTCATCTTTAGCTACATTAAGCTTTGACAAAAGAAGGAGTGAATTTTTTACAAAAGAATTAATAATTTTACTAAACTTAGTAGATAAAGGTATTGTTAAAAAGAATATTCTTTACGGTTCTTGGGCAGGAGCTTTTGGAAATTTTCAATTTATGCCAAGAACTATAATGAATTTTGCTATTGATTATAATAAAAATAAAACAATTGAATTAAAAAAAACGGAGGACTCATTTGCTTCTGCAGCAAATTACTTAAAAAGGATAGGTTGGAAAAAAAATCAGCCTTGTTTTTTTAAAATAAATTTAAAAGATAATATTCCAAAGAAATATCTTAATTCTTCAGCTAGAAAAATTTCAAATAAAAAAAAGGCAAATTTTTTTAAAAAATATATAAATAATTTCGATAAATTAAATCTTAAAAATAATTCTCTTTCAGCAATTATTATTCCTGATAAAGACATCATTCCAGGTGCAGAAACTCATTCACCAGCCTATATTGTATTTGATAATTATGAAAAGATTTTAACTTGGAATAGATCTCTTAGATTTGCACTTGCAGTTTGTACATTAAAAGAAAATTTTAAAAATGAAATTTAAAATAATTATTCTTATACTATTTCTTTTTTCATGCAGCTCAAATTATACAAATCTTGACAAGAAGGAACCTTATTATTCAAAAGGATTTGCTTACATTGTCGAAAACTCTAAGCCTAATAAAAAGTCTTTTAAATCTGCAAGCGATAATCCCCCACTAAAAGCTTTTAATAAATTTCTAAAACCAAATGCATTAATGAAGATTATTAATACAGAAACAAAGGATTATATCATTTTGAAAAATTCCATTAGTAATAGATATCCAGATTTTTATAAAGTCTCTATCTCTGACTCGGTAGCCCTTGAAATCAATTTAGATAAAAAATTACCCTTAATAGAAATATTAGAACTTAAAAAAAATAAGTCTTTTGTAGCTAAAAAGGCAAAAATTTTTAACGAAGAAAAAAAAATATCTTCTAATGCACCTGTCACGTCAGTAAAGATTTCTAATATTTCAAAAAATAAGAAAGAAAATAAGAATAAAACCGAAAATAAAATTTATATAAAAATTGCTTCATTTTATTCAGAGGACTCGGCTATTTATTTAAAAAAAAGAATTTTGTCAAAAATACCTAATTTAGATGCAAAAAAATTAAAAATAGTGCGAAAAAGTAATAAAAAAATAAATTTATTTTCTGGCCCTTATAATAGTATAAATTTAGTAAAAAATGATTACACTAAGTTAGTAAAGTTTGGATTCGAAGATTTAGATATAACAATAAATAAAAATGAATAAATATTTAATATTAGTAGTCATTTATTTAAAATTAGTTGTCTCAGCATATTCTAATCCCAATATTAATGCTAGAACAGGAATTTTAATTGATTACCATTCAGATGAAATTTTATATGAATCTGATCCCGATGCTCAAATTTATCCAGCTTCGATGACAAAAATTATGACTTCAATAATTGCATTTGATCTTTTAAAAAAAAACAAACTATCTTTAGACGACATGTTTGTAGTTTCAGAAAATGCCTGGAGACTATCTCAGAGCGGTTATTCTTCAATGTTTATTATGGTAAATGATCAAGTTTCAGTAGAAAATTTACTTAAAGGTATTATAATTGCATCAGGCAATGATGCTTGTGTGGCTTTAGCTGAAGGTATTGCTGGTTCTGAAGAAAATTTTGCTGAAATGATGAATGAAAAAGCGATTGAGATTGGTATGACTTCTACAAATTTTACAAATTCATCAGGAATTAATGATCCGGATAATATTTCAACGGTTAGAGATATAGCGATAATGTCAAAATACTTAATAGATAACTACCCAATATATTATGAATTATTCAAAGAAAAAACGTTTACTTGGGACAGAACTGGAGGAGATCCAATAAAACAAGGTAACAGAAATCCTTTGCTTTATAAAAATGTTGGTGTTGATGGGGTAAAAACCGGATACTTAGCGGTTGAAAAATATTCGTTAGCAAGCTCGATGAAGAAAAATGATAGACGACTAATTGCTGTTGTTTCAGGTTTCCCAACTAAAAATTTGAGAAGTTCGGAATCGTTAAAACTATTAAACTGGGGATTTAGAAATACAAATACTTTTGAAGTTTCAAAAAAAGATAAGTCTTTATTTGAATTAGATACATGGTTGGGAAAAAGTAAAAAAATTCAAGCTACAACAAAAGAAGATTATTATATAACAATAAATAAAAAAGATATTCGAAATTTAAAAGTTGCCTTAAAATACAGCGGTCCGATTGTTGCACCTGTTCTAAAGGGTGAAAAAATTGCTCAATTAGATATATTGATTAAAGATGAATTAATAAAAAGTTTACCATTATATGCTGCAGAAAATTTAAAAAAGGTAAATTTTTTTAAAAGTTTACTTGCTTCAATAAATTATTTGATTTGGGGTGATGTATAAAAAGAAACCTTTTTTTATTGTATTTGAAGGTGTTGAAGGATGTGGAAAATCATATCAGAGCAAAAAATTATTTAAATTTTTAAAAAAAAAGAAGATCCCATCTATATTGACAAGAGAACCAGGCGGCACCAAAGGTGCCGAAATGATAAGAAATCTAATACTTAAAGATTATTTTAACAAATCCTCAAAAGAGAAATTTGATAAGTATACAGATACTTTGCTTTACCTTGCTGCTCGAAATGAACATGTTAAAAACAAAATATTACCCTCATTAAAAAAAAAGATGGTTATAATTTGTGACAGGTTTGTTGATTCGACGATAGCTTATCAAATTTACGGGAAAAAAATAAATTTTAATTTTGTAAACACTATTCACAAAAGTATATTAAATGGCTTAAAGCCTGATCTTACTTTTATTTTAAAAGTTTCATCTAAATCTTCCAATAAAAGATTAAAAAAAAGAAAAACCAAAAATAGATATGATAATTTTTCACAACTATTTTACTCTAATGTTCAAAAATCATTTCTTAAAATTGCCAAAGGTAAAAAACATTATTTTGTTTTAGACTCGTCAAAAAATGATAACTCTTTAGAGAAAAAAATATTTAATATTACCTCTAAATACCTCAATATAAAATAATGTTATTTGAAAATATAAATCCAAGATATTCAATACAACTTTATGGTTTAGATTTAGAATTTGATAACCTATCAAATTTACTTTTAAATCAAAAGTTACCAAAAGTAATATTACTTACTGGGGAAAAGGGCATTGGTAAATTCACGCTGATAAATCATTTAATTATAAGTTATTATGATAAAGAAAATTATAATTTATCAGAAAAAAAAATTTTAAAAAAAAATAAATTTTTTGAAAATTTATCTAAAGATTTAATTTCAAACGTAATTTTTTTAAAAAGCAATGATTTCAAAAATATAAATATTGAAGCTGTTCGCGAACTAAAGAATAAATTACAAAAAAAACCACTTTATAATGATAAACGCTTTGTTATTTTGGATAATGTAGAAACCTTTAACACAAATTCAGTAAATGCTTTACTTAAGATAATCGAGGAACCAAATGAAAATGATTATTTTTTTTTAATCAATAATAAAACTAGGCCTTTAATTGATACTCTAAAATCACGATGTTTAGAATTTAAGATTATGCTAAATTATAATCAAAGAAGTCAGATTATAAATTTGTTAATGGATATTCATAACCAAGATCAAATTATTGACCAAGATAAGATTATTATAAGTCCTGGTAATTTTCTAAAAATTAACATTACTTTGAGAGAAAATAATATAAACATTAAAGAAAATATATTTAAAACTTTTAAAAATATTTTAGATCTTTATAAGAAAAGTAAAAATTTATTTTTTAAAGATTTATTATTGTTTTATTCTGAATATTACTTAAAAATAAGAAAAGATAGTCAAAATTTGACTAAAATCAAATTTATTGAAGATAGAAAATTTTTATTAAACAATATTAATGATTTTTTTGTATATAACTTGAGTCAAGGCTCACTACTTAAATCTATTGAAAACAGATTTTCGAATGAATAAAAACTTCTATATTACAACACCTATTTATTATCCATCTGGAAAACCCCATATGGGTCACGCATATTCAAGTATAATTGCAGATATATTTGCAAGATTTAAAAGGCTAGAAGGTTATGAGGTTTTATTTTTGACGGGTACAGATGAACATGGTCAGAAAATTCAGAAAGAGGCAGATAAAAATAAAAAAGACCCTAAAAAATTTTGTGATGAAATTTCAGAAACTTTTCGATCGTTAACAAAAACATTACATTTATCTAATGATGATTTCATTAGAACAACAGAGCCTAGACATTTTAAGTCAGTGAATGAAATATGGAATAGATTAACTAAGTCAGGTGATATTTATCTAGATAAATATAGTGGGTGGTATTCGGTCTCTGATGAAGCTTATTACGATAAAGATGAAATTGAAGAAAAAAATGGAAAAAAGATATCTAAAACTTCTGGTTCATCAGTTGAATGGGTAGAGGAAGAGTCTTACTTTTTTAAATTGTCTGCATTTCAAAAAAAATTGCTAGAACATTATAAAAAAAATGAAGATTTCATTTTACCAAAATCAAGAAAAAATGAAGTAGTGAAGTTTGTTGAGAAAGGATTAAAGGATTTATCAATAAGCAGAACATCTTTTTCTTGGGGAATACCGGTACCTGAAAATAAAAATCATATCATTTACGTTTGGCTAGATGCTCTAACTAATTATTTGAGTGCACTTAATTTTCCTAATATTGCTGATGATAAATATAAATCTTTTTGGCCTGCTGATGTTCATATCATTGGTAAAGATATTTTGAGATTTCATGCAGTTTACTGGCCAGCTTTTTTGATCGCAGCAAATTTGCCATTACCTAAAAGAGTATTTGGACATGGTTGGATCCTTTCAGATGATAAGAAAATGTCTAAATCACTTGGTAATATTTTAGATCCTATTGAAGTAATTAAAGATTATGGAATTGATCAACTCAGATATTATTTGATAAAAGAAGTCTCTTTAGGAAATGATGGAAGCATTTCAATGAAAAATCTTAAAAATTGTATAAATAATGATTTAGCAAATAATTATGGTAATTTATGTCAAAGAGTTTTTTCTTTCATAAAAAAAAATTGTAATAACAAAATACCGAAAAAGAGCAATTTAAGTGAAAGTGATATTAAATTAATCCAAAATATTAAGAATAATCTTCCTAAACTTATTGATTATATAAATAACCAAAATTTAAATGAATATATTAAAATGGTAGTTAATTTTTCTTTCGAAGCAAACAAATATTTTAACGACTCAGAGCCTTGGGCTTTTAAAAAAAAAGATCCAGAAAGAATGAATGCAATTCTTTATACAATTTCAGAACAAATAAAAAATATTTCTATTCTTTTAAGTCCAATTATACCGGTTTCTACTAAAAAAGTTTTAGAAACAATTAATTTATCTGATAAGGATATTTCAATTGAAAATATAAAAAAAAATGACATTCTTGACTATAATTTAGAGTTAAAAAATTTAGATATTTTGTTTAAAAAGATTGAAAATGATAATTGATTCTCATTGCCATCTAACCTACGAACCTATGTGGAATGCCTTAGATGAAACGATTGATAGGGCAAATAAAGAGGGTATTAAATTCATGCTCACTATATCAACAAAAGATGAAAGTTTTGAACAAATACTTAAGATAGTTAATAATCATAAAAGTGTTTACGGCACTTATGGAATTCATCCTCATGAAGCAAAGTCACATCAACATATCAAAAGTATTGATATAATTGATAAAATTAATCAAAATAAAAAAATTATTGGTGTTGGTGAAACAGGATTGGATTTTTATTACAATCATTCTGAAAAGAAAGATCAAATCAATTCCTTTGAGGAACACATATCCGCTGCACAAGAAAAAAATCTACCACTTATAGTTCACACAAGATCTGCAGAAAAAGAAACTTTACAAATATTAGAAAAACATTCAAAAAAAAAAGAGACTAAAATACTTATACATTGTTTTACTGGAACAAGAGAATTTGCTTTTAAATTATTAGATCTAGGTGCTTACATTTCTGCTAGTGGGGTTGTTACATTCAATAAATCCCAGGATTTAGCCAATACTTTCAAAGATATACCAAACGAAAAAATATTAGTTGAAACTGACGCTCCATATCTTGCTCCTGTTCCTTTAAGAGGCAAACCAAATGAACCTAGTTTTATTATACATACAGTAAAGTTTTTATCTAAAATGAAAAATTTATCATTCGATGAATTTTCAGAAATTACATCTAATAATTTTTTTAATTTATTTGGTAAATTAAATTGAGAAGCAAATTTACAATTCTAGGCTGTGGAAGTTCTCTTGGATCTCCATGGATAACTAATTATAGAGGAAATCTTAAACAAAGTCCGAAAAATTTAAGGACTAGATGTTGTGCTCATATTCAAAAAGGGGATTTATCTGTGTGTATAGACACTTCACCGGATATAAAATATCAATTTTTAAAAAACAAAATTAAAAATCTTGACTCAATTATTTATACTCATGAACATGCAGATCAAACAGCTGGTATATTTGAAATGAGACCATTTTATTGGAAAAATAAATCAAAGATCCCAATATACGGTAGTCGAAGAACGATCAAAGCTTTAAAAAAATCTTACAGATTTTGTTTCTTCGAAGAACAAGGGTATAAGCCAATCATGAAAGCGAATATAATAGATAAAAGTTTTTCTATTAAAAAAAAAAATTCAAAATTGGTCATTAAACCTTTTCAAGTTACTCATGGATTAATAAAATCAACCGGGTATGTTATTGATAAAATTGCGTATATAAGTGATTGTAATTACGTATCTTTGACAAATATTAAGTATCTCAAAAATCTCAATTATTTAGTATTAGATTGTCTTAAAATTGATAAACACCCATCTCATTTTAATCTAGATGAAGCTTTAAATTTAATAAATATAACTAAACCTAAAAAGGCTATATTAACAAATTTGCATACAGATTTAGATTACTTTAAACTAAAGAAAAAATTGCCAAAAAATATAATCCCTGCGTATGATGGATTAAGTTTTACTTACTAAATCAAGTTTTCAATTGCTTTAATGAATTTTTTAGATGACGGATTTGTTATAGAAGAGAATGTTTCTGCGACTTTTCCATCTTTTCCAATAACAATTTTATGGAAATTCCATTTAGGTATCGCGCCAATACCATAGTCTTTTCTTGCCCATTTATAAAATGGATGTGCATTATTTCCTATTACACTAATCTTTTCTGTCATCGGAAAAGTAATTCCAAAATTTGTTTCACAAAAGTTTTTTATTTCTTTATTGTTACCAGGTTCTTGTCTGAAGTTATTAGTAGGGATGCCTAAAATAACTAAATTTTTATCTTTATATTCAGACCATAATGTTTGCAGATCTTCGTATTGAGGGGTATAACCACATCTGCTCGCAACATTTACTACTACAATTACTTTTCCTCTATACTGACTTAGTTTGATTATTTCCCCATCTATGCTATTAAACTCATAATCATAAGCAGTACCATTATTCCCAGCAATAACTTTTGAAAAAAAACTAAACATAAATAAAATAATTAATATTTTTTTCATAATTTAAAAGCTTTTAATACTGCATCAATTGGCAAAAATATACATTTAAATCTATTTAAATTGTCGCTATTCAGTAATTTTTTGAAATCAGAGAATTTTTTAGGAAACGTAATATTTTTTTTATTAGATATTTTTTTTATTATAATTAAATCTTTCTTAAAATCTTTTAGATTCATATTTTTTATTTTTTGAGAAAGTAGACTTGCTGAAGCTTCACAATACAAGCAAGACACCGTTTCATATCTCATTGAATGGATCTTTTTTGTATCTGCGATCACCTCAATAGTTATTTTGTCACCACAGGTCGTATTTTTCAGAGATATCTTATGTGAGTACCTATTTTTTAGACCAACGTTGGTAGTATTAGAAGCTAATTTAAAAACATCTTCGTTAATCATTTTTCTTGGATGCAAAAAGTAATAAGAAATATCCAAATAATGTTGAAAGAAGTGAACCAGTCAAAACACCAATTTTTACTCCATCCATATATTCTAAATTATTTGCAAAAGCTAAGTTTCCAACAAATAAACTCATCGTAAAACCTATACCTGTTAAAATTGATACAGCATAAAAAGCTGTCCAATTTGCACCTGTGGGTTTATCTGCTAATTTGAGTTTAACAGATAAATATGAGAGTGCGAATACACCGATTTGTTTTCCAAAAAATAAACCTAAAACAATCCCTAGTGGGACTGGATTTAATAGTGTTGCAAAAGTTAAACCCTCAAGAGAAACACCTGCGTTAGCAAACGCAAAAATTGGCATTATACCAAAAGCAACATATGGTGATAGACCATGCTCTAATTTAAGTAACATAGATTGTTTGCTATTTTTTGTATTATGAGGAATTGTTAGCGCCAATAACACTCCAGCAATAGTTGCATGTATTCCTGACTGATGAGTAAAGTCCCATAAAAAAATTCCAACTATCAAAAATGGGATAAAACTTTTTATTCGAAATTTATTAAGACCTATTAAAACTATTAATGATAATAACATTAAAATTAAATATTTAATTTCAATATTACCAGAGTAAAAAAAAGCTATTATGACTATTGCACCTAAATCATCAATTATGGCTAATGCGGTTAAAAAAACTTTTAAAGAGATAGGTACTCTTTTTCCCAATAAAGATAAAACCCCTAGTGAGAACGCAATATCTGTAGCAGACGGAATAGCCCAGCCATTTAATGTAGTGCTATCAGAATAATTTATGACGATATAGAATAATGCAGGCACAGCCATTCCACCAACTGCTCCGATAATTGGTAACATAGCTTGCTTTGGATTTGATAATTCGCCTTGAATAAATTCTCTTTTAATTTCAAGAGAAACGAAAAAGAAAAATATAGCCATCAAGACATCATTTATCCAATGAAGGACACTTAGCTTAAGTCCAAATTCTTTAGTGCCAAGAATAATGTATTTTTCCAGAGTAGAAAAATAATATTCACTTAAATTACCATTACTGATAATAAGGGCTAGTATCGCCGCAAATAAAAGAACTAATCCTGAAGCGGCTTCAAGCTTAAAAAAATATTTAAAGGGTTTTGTAATGTACTGGATCATTGATATTATTTACTTCTATCGAGACTATCTTTCAATTGCCAAAATCACTTAATTAACCTATAAAACAGACGTTCGGGGCGTAGCGCAGCCTGGTAGCGCATCTGGTTTGGGACCAGAGGGTCGCAGGTTCAAATCCTGCCGCCCCGACCATTAAATTGTATGAAAAAAGCAAAAATATACATTCCTGCAAAAACTGCAATGCAATCGGGCAGGGGGAAACTTAAAAATTGGGTGTTAGAGTTTATAACTAAAGATCCTTCAATTAACCCTCTTATGGGTTGGGAAACCTCTTCGGACACTCTTGAGGAAGTTATCTTAAAATTTCCCTCAAAAGAAAAAGCAGTAGAGTATGCAGAAAAAAACAATATATCTTACAATGTTGTTGAGCCAAACAAAAAAGAATTTGTGATTAAATCATACGCAGATAATTTTCTTAAAGATTAAATATGTGGAGAAGTTTTTTTAAAGATAAGAAGTGGTTCTATTGGTCTTACGGCGGAGGATTTTTTATTATTACTTTGCTTGTTTTACAAACCTATTTGGATGTTTTATTTAATAGTTGGTACAAGGATTTTTATGATATTCTTCAAACAGCAGAGAAACGTGAGATATCTGAATTTTGGGACTCAATAAAAAGATTTTTATATATAGCTTTACCCTACGTCACACTCTTTGCTTTTACTAATTGGTTCACAAGACTATGGGCATTTAGATGGCGAGAAGCCATGACATTTTCTTATATGCCTTATTGGAGAGCAACCGAAGCGAAGGTAGAGGGATCCTCTCAAAGAATCCAAGAAGATTGTATGAACTTTGCTAAAATAGTTGAGTCTATTGGGTTACAGGTGGTTAAAGCAATAATGACTTTAATTGCCTTCATTCCAATTTTATGGGTTCTCTCATCTAATGTTACAGTCCCTTTTTTAAATAATGTATCTGGATCTTTAGTGTGGGTTGCTCTTACTCTTAGTTTAGGAGGAATAATAATAAGTTGGTTAGTTGGTATTAAACTACCTGGTCTTGAATACAATAATCAAAAAGTTGAGGCAGCATTTAGAAAAGAATTGGTATATGGTGAAGATGATAGAAAGAATTATGTTCAAGCTCCAACTGTTTTACAATTATTTACCGGTATAAAATTTAATTATCATAAATTATTTTTACACTATGGTTATTTCGATCTTTGGGCTATTTGGTATAGACAATTGTTTGTAATAGTTCCTTTCTTGATAATGGCTCCGGGATTATTTACAGCAGCGTTCACTCTAGGTGTAATGATGCAAGTAGTAAATGCATTTGGTGAAGTAAAAGACGCATTTTCTGTATTTTTATATAATTGGACAAGGATTACTGAATTAAGATCTATTCATAAGCGATTAATGGAGTTTGAAACCGCTATAAATTATAATACTAATAAGTTGAGAAAACCTCAAAAATCTGATGTAAGAGTTTAATGGAACTCTACATCAAACTGATAGACGTTATTCTTCCAGTATTCTTTATAATAGGTATTGGATATTATCTTGGGAAGAAAGACCCTAATTTTAATACAGATTTTATAACTACTCTAGCTGGCAATGTAGGGACACCAGCTATGATTTTTTATACTATTACCTCAACGGGTGTAACTTTAGAAATTTTTATAGAATATTTTATTTATGCTTTGATCATTATTGGTGGTTTTGCAGTAATAGGCTTAATTGCTCTTGCTTTAATGAAAAAGGACGTAGTAAGTGAACTTCCTCCCTTAATATTACCAAATACCGGTAATATGGGCATACCTATTTGTTTATTTGCTTATGGTACAGAGGGTTTAGGTATAGCTTCAGCAATTGCATCAGTGATTATCTTGCTTCACTTCACTTTAGGAGTTCTTTTAGCAAAAAAAAGTTTTTCATTGAAAATATTAATTACTAATATGCCTATTTACGGAATAATAGCAGCTGTAATAGTTTTATATTTTGATTGGGAGGTCCCTGGTTTTGTAGTTAACACTACGTTTTTATTAACCTACGCTACAATATTTCTAGTTCTTATGTCCTTAGGCATAGCATTAACAAAGCTAAAAGTTGTTTCATGGTTAAATGCATCTGTTTTAAGTGTTATTAGAATTGTAATTGGTCCTGTAATTGGATTTTCTTTAATTAAATATTTAAACCTTTCTGGATTGGCTGCTGGTGTGCTTTTGATCCAATCTGCAATGCCTAGTGCTATTTTAACTTACTTGGTAGGATCGATGTATTCAGAGAAAAGGGTAGTAGATAGTATTGCTAGCGTTATAGTTACTTCGACGCTAATGTCATTTGTTACTATACCTATTGTGGTTTTTTTAAGTCTTAAATATTTTCAATAAATACAGTAAGTTACGTATAATTCTTAAAGTATAATATTCATTAATAGGTAAGTATTATTTATATATATACAAAAAAACTAATATAAATAGTGAAAATTTACATATTTAAGATGAAAAAAAAATAATAAATCTCTCAAAAAATGTTTAAAAATTATGTTTTAGCTATAAAATGATATAATTTGAAGTTTATATACCAATAAATCATTTAAAATAGGGTGATTAAGAGTAGTCTAGAAGCATTAATATTCAATATTTCTAGAAGCTTTGCATATTAGGAATATACCGTTTAAATGCCCATAGAGTGCTTTTTTTTTGCAATTAAAGATTTTAGAGTACAACCGACTGGTGTGTGGATAAAAAATACAATGAAATAGGGGACAATAGACCCGATCGCCTGCAAAATAACAATTCTAGAGCGTTATACCCTCTTTTTGAAGCAAAAATCTCTTAGTTTTAACTCCTCCTTTGCCTGAATAGCCACCAAGAGATCCATCAGATCTAATCACTCTATGGCAAGGTATTTTGGGTGCATAGGGGTTTTTTCCTATAGCATTGGCTACAGCACGCACAGCAAGAGGTCTTCCTATAGCTTTTGCCACTTGTGAGTACGTTTTTAATCTTCCACGAGGTATTTTCCTCAAATAAGACCATACTTTTAGCTGAAATTTAGTTCCTACTAGCTTCATTAGTCAAATATTAAGAAAATAGTTAAAGATATGCCTATTATCAGGGTTATTATTAAGCCTAGAGCGATCATTTTTTTGCCTTTTGAACTCGAGTTAGTCCAGAAGTATGAAATTCCGTAAACAGCTACTATAAATATTACGATGGGAAGAATAAATTTTATCATGATCTTTAAAATTATACGTATTGACATCTAAAATCACTTATTATATTATTTCCGATAATTAATGGTTATCGGAAATTATGAAAGATTTAACAACTGAAATTAAAAAACTTGAAATTGAGACTTTAGATAATCTTAAGCTATCAAAAGCTAAAAATACTATTCGAGCCTATAAGTCTGATTTTAATGACTTTGTATTATTTTGCACAAAACATGGGTTGAAAAGTATGCCTTCAGATCCAAAGATAGTCTCTCTCTATCTAACACACCTATCAAAACAATCTAAATACAGTACTTTGAAAAGACGTTTAGCGTCTATAAATGTTATGCATAGATACAAAGGTCATTATTTAGATACTAAACATCCAATAATCGTTGAAAATTTACTAGGCATAAAAAGACAAATAGGAGTTCATCAAAAAGCAAAAAAACCATTATTATTCAATGATATAAAACAAATTATTAAAGTAATAAATGACTCAAAAGTGAATGAATTCAAAAAATTAAGAGATAAATCTTTAATTTTAGTTGGTTTCTCAGGGGGATTTAGAAGATCAGAGCTTGTAGCCATTACTAGAGATGATGTTGAATTTGTCAACGAAGGAGTAAAAATCTTTGTTAAAAAATCAAAATCTGATCAATCCGGAGAAGGAATGATTAAAGCAATACCCTCTTTTAAATATGTAGAATATTGCCCAGTTAATCATCTTAAAAATTGGATGATTGAGAATAAAAATGATTTAGTTTTTCCTATATCAGATAAAAATGTAGCTTTAATAATAAAGAAACATGTTCTAAGTGCAGGTTTAGATGAAAAAAAATATGCTGGTCACAGTCTTAGATCAGGTTTTGCAACAACAACAGCTGAATATGGAGCTGATGAAAGAAATATTATGGCCATGACCGGTCATAAATCAGTTGATATGGTTCGAAGATATATTAAAGAAGCTGACTTGTTTAAAAATAATGCATTAAATAAAATTTCAAATAAATGAAAAATATATTGAAAAAGATTTATTATAAAAAGTACTCGAAGACCTCCTACTCTATCAGCGGCGTCGATTTGATTATTGATAGAATGTTTTCTAAAGTGAAAAAAGGAATTTATATAGATTTAGGATGCAACCATCCAATAAAACATAATAATACTTATTTACTTCATAAAAGAGGTTGGGAAGGAATAAATATAGACGCAGATGAAAA
>NZ_CVSG01000069.1 GCF_001179945.1 Candidatus Pelagibacter communis
ATGCTTCATAGTATTTAAGGTAATTTTCCTTATCAGCATCAATAAAAATTAAATCAAATCTTTGACTTGAATCTTTCAATTCATTAAGGCTTTCAGTAGCAGGTTTTACAATTTGCTTTATTTTTTTTTCATTTGCTTTTTTATAAAATGATTGTGCTTTAATACTGAATTCAGGACTTTTATCTAAGCTAATTAGAAGACCATCAGATGGAAGGGCTAAGGCCATTGATAAAGCGCTAAAACCTGTGAAACTTCCTATTTCTAAAATCTTTTTAATATTAGAGATTTTAATTAATGTTTGTAGAAATTGTGCTTGAGAAACTGAAATTTGCAATCTCTGTTGATCACCAAGACTTATATTATATTGAATTATTTCTTTCTGTACATCAGTCAAAGATTCTGAATGATCAATAATGTATTTTTCAAGATTTTCAGTTAAATCTAATTTTTTAGGCATAATTAGCCTTTTAAAAGTTTTTTTAGAATTTCATTTGTCAATTGGGGGTTTGCTTTCCCGCCAGATAATTTCATAACCTGTCCAACAAAAAAACCAAACAATTTTTCTTTTCCAGCTTTATATTGATCAACTTTATCTTTATTTTTTGATAGTATTTCATTAATCATTTTTTCTAATTCTTTAGGATCGCTTTGTTGTTTCATCCCTTTTGACTCTATGATTTTTTTTGGGTTATCACCGCTTTCAACCATAATTTCGAAAACTTCTTTAGCTATTCTTCCTGAAATCTCTCCAGATTTAATTGATTGTACTAACTCAGCAAAATTTTTAGCAGAAATTGGTGAGTTAGAAATATTAAGTCCTTTGTCGTTGAGCATTGCGAATAAATCACCCATCATCCATGTAGCT
>NZ_CVSG01000070.1 GCF_001179945.1 Candidatus Pelagibacter communis
GATTACAGTTATACAAAGGCGGTAAAGAATTTAATTGTTTACTTAAGAGCTCTAAAACTCCGAACCTTGTACCTGTTGATTTTGCAAGTCATGCTAAAAGTATGGGAGCAGATGGCGAACACGTTAACTCGATCGCTGAATTAGAGGAGGCTTTCAAACGGGCAAAAAAATCAAAAAAAACTTATGTAATCTCAATTAATACAGATGGATATCAATGGTTAGAGGGTTCAGCCTATTGGGAAAGCCCAACTCTAGGTATAGCATCATCTAAAGAAAATAAAAAAGCCCTAAAAGAACACTTAGAAGGAAAAAAAAAGCAAAGAAAAGGTGTATAACCTATTTAATGCAAAAAATTTCTAATGTGGGATTGATTGGTTGCGGTCATATAGCTGAAACATATTTTAGAGCTCACAAATATTTCAATAATTTTAAAATAATTAAGTGTGCAGATATAAATAAAAAAGCAGCGGAAATATGTGCTAAGACTTATAAAATCGAAGCTGTATCTGTAAATGATATACTTAAAGATAAAAAAATTGAAATAATTTTAAATCTTACAATTCCTACTGCACACTATTTAATTGCAAAAAAAGCGTTATTGAATGGTAAACATGTATATTCTGAAAAACCTTTGGCGGTTGACTTCAAGGATGGTTCAGAACTTATAAAAATTTCACAAAGAAAAAAACTTTTCATAGGTAGTGCTCCT
>NZ_CVSG01000071.1 GCF_001179945.1 Candidatus Pelagibacter communis
CTGGCTGTTCCTGAAGCAGGACAAGTATCTGTTCAGGTATACAATATCATGGGTCAAGTTGTTGCAACGTTGGCAAATGGCTATATGGATGCAAGTACATATACATTAACATGGGATGCATCGAATGCATCTAGTGGTGTGTACTTTGTAAAAGCTCAATCTGCAGGTAGTGTTACTACTCAGAAGCTTATGCTAATGAAATAATATAACCGTTTATTATAACGGCTAAACTTAAAAAGCCTCCGCTTTTAAAAAGAGCGGAGGCTTTTTATTTATTTTCATTCAAACCAACTTATTATATCATCTTTGTCTGGAAAATTTCCAGTTTGAAATTTAGAGTATACTAAATTTCCATCGATAGTTATTTCAAATGCGCCACTTCTAGGGGGTTTGATATTTCCCTCTACTTGTATTTTCGGGATAATTTTTTTTATTTCTTTTGACACACGGTCAAAGTCAGGATGGTAATTTCACTTTTCACAATATTCTATATGTATTTTCATATTACCTTTCTATTGAATAATCCTTAATGAGTCTAATAATCCCCAAATACCAGGAATAACTAAAATCCAGCCTAGTATCTTTGTAAAATAGTCTATTTCATAATTACCTGTTCTTCTTAAAACAAGCCATCCACCTGTTATGGTCATACCTACAAATACAATAAATAGTACCATTCTGCCCATAGTATATTTTCTGTTATTTATATATAAAATCAAAGACTATTCCAGTATGAAAAAATAGTATACATATTTAATGAACATATTAAATTACAATAGTATTTATATCTAAAAACAACGGAGGTATCATTCATTATGGCTAACAATATCAAATTTGGAGATGTTGATTTAAAAATTCCTAATTTTGAATTTAAGAGATTTAAATGGTTAATTGCTGTGATGATAACTGTCATCATAATATTTGCCTCTGTATATACAATAGGTGCTAATGAAAATGGTGTTGTATTGCGTCTTGGAGAATATTCTCATACAACTATGCCTGGCTTACATTTTAAGATACCTTTTATTGATATGGTCTACCCAGTTAAGGTTGATTATCAATATAAACAGGAATATGGATTTAGAACCCTAAAAGCAGGTGTTCGTACAGAATACTCCAAGCGTAATTATAGTGGCGAATCCTGGATGCTTACAGGTGATTTAAATATTGCAGAGGTTCGTTGGATTCTTCAATATAAAATCAAGAATGCTGCTGATTATCTATTTCATGTACGTGATGTGCAAAATACAATAAGAGATATTTCAGAAGCCACCCTTCGTCTTTTGATAGGTGATCGGTCCTTTACTGAAGTATTACAGACTGAACGTGTTGCAATTGCTGAAAAATCAAAGGTACACATGCAAATGATTCTAGATAGATATCAAACTGGTATTTCAATAAAAATGGTTCAGCTTCAATCCGTCTTACCTCCAGATCCGGTTGCAGATTCATTCAATGAAGTTATTCGCGCTGAACAGGAAGAAGAAACATTGATAAATGAGGCAAATCAAGCATTTAACAAAGAAATCTATAGAGCTGATGGAGAAGCAAAACAATTAATTAATGAAGCAAAGGGGTATGCAGTGGAGAGAGTTAATAATGCCAATGGTGATGTGGCTTTATTTGAACAAGTGTTGGCAGAGTATAAAAAAGCACCTCAGATCACAAAAGATAGATATTTTATCGAAGCGATGAATGAAGTATTAAGTAAAACTCCAAACAAGGTTATTGTAGATCATAGGTTAGAAAACTTTTTACCAATGTTGAATCTCCAAAATAAGGAGAAAAAATAATGAAACGGACTATACCGATTATATTTTTAGTATTCATATTAATTTTTTGTTTTGGTTCTGTCTATATAATAAATGAAACAGAACAGGCTGTAGTAACACAGTTTGGAAAGCCAGTAGGTGGTGCTATAACAGATGCAGGACTCCATTTCAAAATACCAATTATACAAACAGTTATAAAGTTTGATAAAAGAATCTTGGAATGGGATGGATCTGCTAATGAGATTCCAACCCTAGATAATAAATATATTTTTATTGATGCATTTGCAAGGTGGCGTATTTCAGATGCTTTACAGTTTTATAAGTCTGCAAAAAATGAAATGCTTGCTCAATCACGTTTAGATGATGTATTAGATGGAGCAGTTCGTGATGAAATAGCAAATCGAACCATGGTAGAAATTGTACGTTCTAGTGATCGGAAAATGTTGATTCAGGATGTCGAATCTTCAAGTGTCAATATTGGCACTGCAGGCTATAAAGATTTGTCTGCAAAAGGTGCACGTCTTGAGATAATTGAGAGTATATTAAGTTCAGTTACAACAAAACTATTGGATCTTAATATGGGAATTGAAATCTTAGATGTTCAGTTGAAGAGGATTAATTATACTCACACAGTTCAAGAACAGGTTTTTAACCGTATGATCTCTGGCCAAAATCAAATAGCAGAAAAGTATCGTGCTCAAGGCCAGGGTAAAAAGCAGGAAATATTGGGTATGCAGGTTCAACGTAAAAAAGAG
>NZ_CVSG01000072.1 GCF_001179945.1 Candidatus Pelagibacter communis
TGAACCAAAAATTATAAAAATTAAACCAAAAGTTGCTATAACTTCTGCAATAAAAATATTAAACCCTGGTCTAGCTTTGCTTGATAATTCTATAAAGGGTAAATCAAACATGAAATTTGCGAGCATTACTCCCAATAAACATCCTAAAATTTGGGCACTTATATAAGTAAAAATTAAGTCTTTTTTAATTTTTTTTGTGAAATACATTGTCATTGTAACAACAGGATTAAAGTGAGCTCCAGAAATATTTGCAATTGAATTTATTAAAACAAATAATCCTGCGCCAGTTGCAATAGTATTAGCTAATAACATGACGGCAAAGTCTCTAGTCAAATTTTGAGCCATTATCCCAGAACCAACTATGATCATGACTAAAAAAGCACTACCTATAAATTCACCTATAAATATTCTATTTTTCATTGAAGTAACAATTGATAGAATCCTATTAAAAATAAAGGAATTTGTAATCCGAAGTTTGTAAGAATAGCTTTATCTTTCGATAAAAAACCAGCAATAGTCCAACCTACAACTCCTGCACCATGGAACATTATATTTACTGGATAGATATTTAAGTTAGTTAAAAGTATACCCGTTAAGACTAAAAAAGTACTTAGCCACTTAAGGTATTTTTTAATAAATTCCATTTACGCTTGAATTACCCTGAGGCCTTAACTTTTTTCTCTATAAATTCTGGTATCTCATCACCAAGATCATCGTCTTTTTGATTTTTAGGTTGAAAGGCATACAAAACATGAAGTTTGCAATAAGGAAAATCTCCTTCAGGCTTTCTACCGCAAAAATAGAATTTTTCTTCATTAGGATGACCTATAGGCCACTTGCATGTTTCATCTGTAAGTTCTTCCAGTGATTTAGGGTTCTGGGATAATGGCTCAAAATTTGACTAGAGACTT
>NZ_CVSG01000073.1 GCF_001179945.1 Candidatus Pelagibacter communis
ATATTATCTCCACAAATATACGCTAAGAATTTTTTTTTATCTAAGTCACCTGAATTTATAATAATATTTTTTAAGGCGTTTATCGTGCCACCAGCTGAAATAGTATTGTTATAACCTTGTTGTCTTACAATCTTTTCTGTAATTGCTCCAACGCAGAAACAAAGTTTATTTCTATCTGGTTTTAAAAGTTTTAGAAACCTAATTGCATTAGCACTTGTAAATATAAATGCATTGTATTTTTCGGAGTCAATAGGATCAAGTTCTGCTTTAGAGATCTTTAAGGTAGGTACATGAATAATTTTATGACCTAAAGAAAATAATTTTCCCATTAAATCCTCAGAGTCTATTAGCGGTCTCGTTATTATAATATTCATTTTTTTTTAAATTTTTCTCCAGCTAGATCTAATAATTTTTCTCCAACACTTTTTCCAATAAAAGACGCGTCTGCCTCTCTTCCTATAAGCTCGTATTCAAAACTCTCTTGACCAGTATCTGAAAAAAGCTGAGCTTTAAGTTTTAAATTATGGTTTTCAATTTCAGCTAACCCACCTATTGCAGTATCGCAATCACCTCCGATAGTTTGAAGCATTTTTCTTTCGGCTATTGCGCAAAGACTAGTTGCACTATCATTAATTCTTTTTATCAAATTTTTAATTTCATCTTCCTTTCTACATTGCACAGCAATAATTCCTTGTCCAACCGCTGGTAGAATATGCTCACAATTAAAAGTAAAGCTTATTTTTTTATCGAGTTTAAGTGATTTTACTCCAGCAGCCGCAAGAATGATTCCATCTAATTTGTTTTCATTGATTTTATTTATTCTTGTGTCAATATTTCCCCGAATATTGATTACAGAAATTTTATTATTAATTTTTTTTAATTGAAGCTCTCTCCTTTTTGAGCTTGAACCGATTTTTACGCCTTTTTTTAAATCAGAAATACTTTTAATTTTTTCACTAATTATTACATCTCGGTAATCGTTTCTTTTTAAATATGCTCCTATTAAAAGACCTTCATTTTCATTTGCCTCCATGTCTTTTAGAGAATGCACAGCAATATCTATTTCTTTTTTTAATAAGCTTTCTTCAATTTCTTTACAA
>NZ_CVSG01000074.1 GCF_001179945.1 Candidatus Pelagibacter communis
TAAAAAGTTTTTAAAAGTTTGACCATTAGGCGAGTAGTATTTGCCTTTTTTTTTTAGGAATAAAATTGGATAGTTAATTGCATAATCAATATATTTCTCAAAATTAAGTTTTTCAAAAGTAATTGGCATTATTCCACCTCTATTAGTTTCTTGCCAAACTTTTCCTCTATAAGATAAAAAACCTGATAGTTTGTTTTCATTAAAAGGAGAATTTGCAAACAGAGCGATGGTTAAGGGAGCTAAATAGTTTCCAATTTTAAATTTTTTTTCAAAATCAGCTTCAGATGTATAATCATAATTAATTTGAATTCCGGCAGTTTTATACATCATATCTAAACTTAATTTGCCACCTTTTGGCATTTCAGATGTCATAATTTTGTAACGTTCTTTAGGACTTTTAGGTATATCAATTAATTTATTAAAAGGATCGTATGCAATAGATGAAGTTGCTATAGAAGCAGAACTAAAAACTTCTTTCAGCTCATTAAAATGAGAACTGTTTTCTGAACAAACTAAATGTATGTTTTTAAAAGGAGCACCTGATAATTCATATTGAAATCCTGGCTCAGTAGTAATCTTTTGATTTTCCTTTTTTAAACCAATTATCTTATCTTTTTCATATTGTAGCTCCCAACCTTTATTTTTTAGGAGATCAAATACTTGTTGTATTTTTTTATAATCAATTCTTTTAAGATCATTTCTATTAAAAAGAAATTTTTCATGTTCAACACCAATTCTAAGCTGATTTTCCTCTTTAATTCCGTCGGTGAAATATTTAATTAATTGGCTTTTATTTTCTATTAGTGTAGGTGAATTATTAGTCAAACGTTTTTAACTCTAATACATTTCCATTTGGATCTTCAATAAAAAATGTATTCTGTTCAAACTCAGTTCCCTCAAACCTTGTGTAGGGTTTATCAATATAGTTTATCTTATTGGCTTCAATATTAGATTTTATTTTATTAAAAACTTCTTTTTTTAAATGCACAC
>NZ_CVSG01000075.1 GCF_001179945.1 Candidatus Pelagibacter communis
GTTTCAATTCCAGTACTTTTTTTATATTCAGGATGTCCTGCACAAATAGAATTTAATTGTCTAAAATTTTTTATATCTTCAATAGAAATACTTTTGTAGCCATTTAAATATAGTAAAGAATAAAGCAACATGGATCCGTGACCTGCAGATAAAATAAATCTATCTCTGTTAATCCAATCTGGATTATTGGGATTAAACCTCAGGTGGTATTTAAATAAAACCGTAGCAACATCAGCCATTCCCATAGGCATACCGGGATGCCCCGAGTTTGCTTTTTGAACAGCGTCAATTGATAAAAATCTTATAGCGTTGGATAATTGATTAAATTTTACAGTCACTTTTAAATACCTATATAGACTTAAACTAACTATATCAATATTATGGTATAAATCTTTATGAATAGTTTTGAAAAGAAAGAACAAAATTTAAACCAACTTATTGATAAATTAAATTCTTTATCTTTAAGTTATTCACAGCCAAATTATGAGTTAGAAAAAATTAGAAGTGAAAAAAATGAATTAGCCAATCAAAAAAAAGAAATTGAAAAAAAAAATGAAGAATTAATGAGAGAACACAAATATTTAAAAGAAAAAATAAAAAATCTTCAATTAGATGTAAACAAAAGATCTGAGCTTGAGGACAGATTTAATCAAGACATAGAGGAATTAAGCCAAGAAACCGAAAATTTAGTTAGTGAGATAGATAAATGGCAAATGTAAATATTAAATTTAATAACAAAGACTATTTGCTTTCATGTGATGATGGTCAAGAAGAGTCATTGAAAAAATTAACAAAGTTTTTAGACAAAAAGTATGCAGAATTAAAAGATAAGCTTGGAAATATCGGAGAAAATAAGCTTTTATTAATTACAACTATTCAATTAATTGACGAATATTTTGATTTAAAACAAAAAGTAACAGACCAAAAAAAAAAATTAGATGAAATTTCAAATAAGTTTAAAGAAATTAGATCTCTAGCGATTAAATATAAAGAGGGTAAAGATATTGAAATAAAAAATTTAAATGAAGAATTAGATGGGTTTAAAAAGACAATAGAAGAAAACAACTCACTTTATGAGTCAATGCTTGATAAAACCACTAAATCACTAGAGAAAATAATTTCAAATACAGAGTCACTGTCTAAAATACAGTAGATGCAACAGAAAACACAATTAAGAAAAAAATATTTAAATTTAAGGAAAAATAAATATTTTAATATTGATAAAAGTTTTTTTTTACCTTTAGTAAATCTGATACGTAACAAGTTTAAAAAAAAAATTATTAAAGTTGCTTTATATTATCCATCAAACTTTGAGCTTAATGTATTAAAAATTTTAGACCATAGGAATTTTTCAAATCAAGAAATTTTACTTCCTGTCACGGATAAAAATAATTTAATGAATTTTTTCTCTTGGAAAAAAAATGAAGTATTATATGTAGGTAAATTTGGAATATTAGAACCAATAAAGAGCAAACCTAAAATACCTGATTTAATTTTAGTGCCGATATTAGCTTTTGATAAAAATAAATATAGGTTAGGATACGGCAAAGGATTTTACGATCGATATCTAAATAAATACTTAAAAAAATTTAAAAATATTTTTACTGTTGGTATTGCTTTTTCATTTCAAAGACACGATAACCTCCCGGTAAATCAAAAAGATGTAAAACTAGATTACATTATTACAGAAAAAGGAATTTTTTAATGAACTTACTTATTTTAGGAGACATAATGGGAGCTTCTGGCAGAAAAGCTTTAAGTAACAAACTACCTGATTTAATTAAAACTTATAAGATTGATTTTGTAATCGTTAATGGAGAAAATGCATCAGATGATGGAAGGGGTATTACCCGAGAGATAACTGAAAAATTTTTTAAAATTGGTGTAGATGTAATCACCTCTGGAAATCATATTTGGGATAAAAAAGAAACTACAGATTTAATAGAGAAAGAAAATAGACTTTTAAGACCTGCAAATCTTGTCAACGGTTCACCAGGCAGAGGTTATAAAATTTATTATTCAAGAGATAAAAAATTTAAAGTTGGAGTCATAAATCTGATGGGAAATGTTTTTATGAGAAAAACAGAGGATGTTTTTAAAAAAGCACAAGAAATTTCTGACAAAATGAAATTAAAAAAAGATGTGGATTTTATAGTCGTAGATTTTCATGGTGAGATCACAAGTGAAAAAATGGCTGCCGGCCATTTCTTTGATGGTAAAGTCACTTGTGTTGTTGGAACTCATACGCATGTTCCAACTGCTGACACTCGTATTTTAGAAGGAGGGACAGCTTATCAAACAGATATTGGAATGTGTGGAGATTATAATTCTGTCATAGGGATGAATAAAGAAAATTCAATAAAAAGATTTTTGAAACAAAAAGATGCAACTAGTCATTTTCCTGCTGAAGGTGAGGGAACTTTATCAGGGGTAATTGTAGAAACTAATTTTGAAACTGGCTTAGCAAAAAAAATCACCAGATTAATTAATGGAGGAAGTTTAGCAAATTAGTCATGGCAGGACATTCACATTGGGCAGGCATTAAACATAAAAAAGGTAGGGCTGATAAAGAGAGATCTAAAATTTTTTCCAAATTATCTAGAGAGATAACTGTTGCCGCTAAGTTAGGTGACAAAGATCCAAACATGAACCCTAGATTGAGGACAGCTATTCAAGCAGCTAAGCAAGCTAATATGCCAAAAGATAACATTTCTAGAGCAATTAATAAATCAGAAATGAGCGGAGATAAAAATTATGAGAATTTAAGATATGAAGGATTTGGACCATCTAATGTTGCTTTAATAATAGAGACTCTTACAGACAATAAAAATAGATCTGCATCAAGTATAAGAACAATATTGCAAAAAAATGGAGGAAGATTGGGAGAGACCGGGTCCACCGCTCATATGTTTTTAAATTGTGGCATAATACACGTAGAAAAAGGCAGTATTAAAGAGGAAGAAATATTTGAATTAGCAACAAACGTTGGGGCACAAGACTGTATTAATTTAAATAATGTTTTTGAGATAATTACCCAAAAAGAAGATTTTTATAAAATTAAAACTGAACTTGAAAAAAAAATCGAAACACTGAATTACTCATCAATAGAGTGGAGGCCAATAAATTTAATAAATTTAGCTAAAGATAAAAGCGAGGCATTATTTGAAGTTTTAAATAGTCTCGAGGAGTTAGATGATGTACAAAACATATTTACAAACGCTAATTTAAAAAATTTTCAATAATGAAAATCATAGGAATAGATCCAGGTCTTAGCGGTGCAATAGCAGTTTTAGAGAATAATAATGTTTTAAATATATTCGATATACCTGTGATGTCCGAAGGGAAGAAAAATAAAAGACAACTAAATAGTGCATTACTTGTAAATCTTCTCAGAGAAAATATTATTAAAGATGAAGAGGTAGCAGTTGTTGTTGAGCAAGTAAATGCAATGCCTGGTCAAGGTGTAACTAGTATGTTTAATTTTGGCCAAACGTTTGGCGCAATCAAAGGCATATGCGCGGCGCTTGAATTGCCAATTTACTTTGTAAGACCATCAAAATGGAAAAAACATTTTGAATTAATTAATTCTTCAAAAGACTCAAGTAGAACAAAAGCCATAGAAATGTATCCGAAATTATCAAATCAACTCGCCAAGAAAAAAGATGTTAATAAATCCGACGCTATTTTGATAGCAAGATACTTCAGCGAAACAAGATTAACTGAAGAAAATTAAACCCAAATTAATAAATTACGCCAAATTCATGACACAATCTAAAAGTAATTAACCACTATGGAACAAGATATAGCAACTCAAGTAGTAGGCTTAGGTGGAGCAACAGATTTTTCTTTGTGGAAACTTTTTTTAAGAGCAGACTTTGTAGTAAAATTTGTAATTATTCTATTAATTGCTTCCTCAATTTTTTCTTGGGCACTGATTTTTGACAAATTTAAACTTTTTAAGAATATAAATAAATCAATTATTGATTTTGAAAAAAAATTTTGGAAAGCTAAATCAGCAGAAAGTTTTAATAATAGTCTCCCAGTAAACTCAAATGACCCTGCAACTTTAATCTTTAAAGCAGCAATGGGAGAGTTAGTAAAAACAAAAAGACAATCTTCTGCGATTCAAGCAGCAAGAGTCGAAAGAATTCTAGAAATAGCCACAGATAATGAAATGAAAAAGGTTGAAAAAAACTTTACATTTTTGGCTACAGTTGGGTCAACCGCTCCTTTTATTGGATTGTTTGGAACTGTTTGGGGGATAATGAATTCTTTTCAATCTATTGCAATCTCAAGAAATACAAGTTTAGCAATCGTTGCACCAGGTATTGCGGAAGCATTATTTGCAACTGCATTAGGTTTATTAGCTGCGATCCCAGCGGTGGTAGCTTATAATAAATTTAACAGTGACTCCCAAAAATATTTTTCAAGAATTGAAAATTTTTCTAAAAGATTTTTATCAATAATTTAATAATGGCATTCAGATTTTATCGCTCAAAAAAGGAACCAATGAGTGAGATAAATGTTACACCTTTTGTAGATGTAATGCTTGTTCTTCTGATAATATTTATGGTGACTGCTCCTTTATTGACCGTAGGTGTTCAAGTTGACTTACCTGAGTCAGCTGCAGACTCGCTTCCAGATGATCAAGAACCTTTAACAATAAGTATTAATTCTAAAGGAGAGATATATATTCAAGAACATCAAGTCACTTATCAAAAAATGGTACCTAAACTTTTAGCCATTGCAAAAAACAGAACAGATACCAGAATTTATGTAAGGGGCGATAAGAATATCAATTATGGAAGAGTTTTAGAGATAATGGGAACTTTATCAGGTGCAGGATTTTCAAAAGTTGCTTTAATTTCTGAGCCTTACAAAAATTAAAATGGAATATGATAAGAAGCTTAATATACTCTTTAACATTTCATTCATTAATGATTTTACTGACAGTTATGAGTTTGCCTTTTATGCTTAGGGAACCGGTTGATTTGCCACCTATAGTATCAGTGGAATTAATACAAATTTCGGACAAAACAATGATACCATATGCTCCTAAAGCGAGAAAAATTATAGAGAAAACAAAAAAAAAGGAGGAAGAAAAAAGAGTAGTTTCGGAACAAGCTCCACCATCAGCTAAAGCAAAAGAAAAGCCCGATAGAATTCCTCTACCAGATAAAAAAAAAGAAGAAGAAAAAAAAATAATTAAAAAAAAACAAAATCCTGAGGAAGTAAAACCTCAAATTAGACAGTCATCTGAATTTGAGAAGAAAGAGGTAGTTGATGCAAATCAAATTGCAGCACTAATAGATAAAGCTAAAGAAATCGAAGCTACAGAAAAAAAAGTTAGTAAAAAAATAACTCAAAGTAACCAAAAAAATTCATTTGCAACTGGTCTTACTCTATCAGAGGAAGATGCATTAAGAGCACAAATTTTTGGTTGCTGGAGTGTTCCATTAGGTTTACCTTATGATCAAAACTTATTAGTTAGAATTAAATTACAATTAAAGAAAGATGGCACCATACTCAAATCAGAAATATTGGATCACGAACGTATGAATAGACCAGGTCAGAAATTTTATAAAGTATTGGCTGAGAGCGCTTTAAGAGCTGTTAGGATGTGCCAACCACTAAAAGTTCCACCTACTGGATATGACAAATGGAAGAATATTCAATTAAACTTTAACCCAGAGGAAATGTTAAAAGGCTAATATGAAAAAATTTATCTTTATTTTTCTAATTAATATTTTTTCAATTACTAATTTATCGGCACTTATAGAAGTGGATATTACTAGAGGTAATTTAGATCCATTACCGATTGCTATTTCTCCTTTACATGTTGATATTAAATCAGAAAAATATAAAGATCTTAATGTAAAAGAGTTAGGTGATAAAATATCTGGAATAATAGAAAAAAATTTTAGAAACACGGGCTTATTTAATCCTTTAAAAAAAGATGCCTTTGTCCAAAAACCAGACATCGCACATTTAAAACCGAGATTTGAAGATTGGAGATTAATAAAAGCTCAAGCTTTAGTTACAGGGAAACTTTTAATTAGCAGTGACAAATTAAAGGTAGAGTTTAGACTTTGGGATTTAGCTGCTGCTCAGGAGATGACAGCACTAGCATTTACCACAACTCCATCTAACTGGAGAAGAGTCGCGCATATAATATCAGATAAAATTTACGAAAGACTGACAGGGGAAGAGGGTTATTTTGATACTAGAATAATTTATGTTGCCGAAAGTGGACCAAAAACTCAAAGAATAAAAAAATTAGCTATCATGGACCAAGATGGCTTTAATACAAAATACCTTACTTTAGGTAATGAGTTGGTTTTAACTCCAAGATTTAATCCAACAAATCAAATGGTTACTTATATGTCTTATTTTAGAAATATGCCTAGAGTTTATTTGCTTGATATTGAAACTGGAACACAAGAAGTTGTAGGAAATTTTCCAGGTATGACTTTTGCTCCAAGATTTTCTCCAGACGGAAAAAAAATAATTATGAGTTTTGCAAAAGATGGAAATTCAGATATTTTTACAATGGATTTAGAAACAAGACTAGTAGAGAGAATCACAGAACATTCCTCAATAGATACCTCTCCCTCATTTTCTCCTGACGGAAAATTTATTGCGTTCAATTCTGATAGAAGCGGATTGCAACAAATTTATGTTATGAGAAGCGATGGTAGTAATGTTAAAAGGATTACATTTGGCAAAGGTATTTATGGCACCCCTGTTTGGTCACCGAGAGGAGATTTAATTGCTTTTACTAAAATGCATAAAGGTAAATTTTTTATAGGAGTGATGAGAATTGATGGAACAGGTGAAAGGCTTCTAACAGAAAATTATTACCAAGAAGCACCTTCATGGTCTCCAAATGGTAGAGTATTAGTTTTTTATAGAGAGACTAAATCTGGTAATAAAGGGGAGGGCTTTTCTGCTAAATTATGGTCCATAGATATTACTGGCTACAATGAAAGAAGACTTTTAACAAAAACTGATGCCTCAGACCCATCTTGGTCCTCATTATTATCAAAGTGAGGTTAAATTTTATGTAAAATATACTTGAAAGACTTTAAATAATTTGAAATAACCACATTAAACCTAGGGGAAAAAATGACACTAAAATCGAATTTAAAAAATATATTACTTGTAATATTCACTACACTACTTCTCAGCGCCTGTTCTACAGCTAAAAAATCTGGCGATATTGACGGAGATGTATACACTGGGAAAGAAACAGTTGAATATTTAGCTGCAGGTGTTCCAGATAGAGTGTTTTTTGCAACTAACAAATCTTCTTTAACAACTGCCTCAAGAGCGACATTAAGAAAACAAGCTACTTTTTTAAGAAAGAATAAAAAACTTAATGTAGTTATCGAGGGACATGCTGATGAGAGAGGAACGAGAGAATATAACTTGGCGTTAGGTGAAAGAAGAGCAAACGCAGCAAGAGATTATTTGATGACTTATGGTATTTCAGGCAAAAGATTATCTGTAATTAGTTACGGAAAAGAAAAACCAGTAAACCCGAAATCATCACCTATTGCATGGTCTCAAAATAGAAGATCTGTAACAGTAAAAGTTAACTAAAAAATTAACTAAATATATAAAGACCCTTTAACAAATTTGTTAAAGGGTCTTTTTTTTGCCATTTTGTATAAATAGGAATTATGAATGCGAAATGTAATAAATAAACTATATATAATATTTTTCACATTTGCTTTAATAAATTTCACAAATCTTTTTGCTGAAGAGGAAGAAATTTATTTAAAAGCAATTTCCGATCAAATACAAGTAATCACTAAAGATCTAAAAACTTTAGAAAAAGCAGTCTATCAAAAATCTGATGTCGCTGGTAACACAATATCAAACTTTAAGTCTGATGGCTTAAATGAAGACATTTTAACAAAACATCTTTTGAAATTAAATGAAATTGAAGATCAATTCAGAGAACTTACTAATAAGTTTGAAGAGGTAAATTTTAAATTAGATAAATTATCGTCAAGAGTAACAAAAATACAGTCAGATACTCAATTAAGATTTTCAGACTTAGAAAACGGAAATGTTACAACTACAAAAAATAATCAAGTTACATTACCTGGATCGAGTAAACCGCAAGATTTTGGTTCTAGCCCAGGATACCAAATGACCAATTTACCCAAACAACAAACAGTAAACTCTATTCAAGGTGCTCAAACAGTGATCTCTGAAGAACCTGAACAGAAAGATTCTTTGCTACCAGACAAGCCGGCAAATGAACAATATGAATTTGCTGTAGGTTTTATGAAAATTGGTGATTATGAAACTGCTGAAGTCGCTTTAAAAGAATTCATAAACAAAAACAAAGACCACGATTTAGCTGGCAGTGCTCAATATTGGTATGGAGAGACATTCAGAATAAGACAGTTATACTCTGATGCTGCCACAGCTTATTTAGATGGTTACCAAAATTACCCAAAAAGTAAAAAAGCACCCGACAATCTTTTAAAGTTAGGAATTACCATGGTCCAATTAGGTGAGAAAGATCAAGGTTGCAAAATGATTTTAGGTCTCAAAAAAGAATACCCAAAAGCAAGTAAGTCTGTGTTACAAAAAGCTCAGTATGAGCAAAAAAAATTCAAGTGTAATTCTTAAAAGTACATTTTGTGATTTTGAAGAATTATCTTTAATATATTCAAATTTTAGGAATAAATTAGATAAGCTTAAAAGAAAATCATATTTAGTAGCTATTTCTGGAGGACCTGACAGTTTAGCACTTGCAGCTTTATCTAAAGCTTACAGCTTTGAAAAAAAGACAATCTTTTATTATGTTTTGGTTAATCACAATATAAGATCTAAATCATCAAAAGAAGCTGAACAAGTAAAAGCATTATTGAAAAATTACGATATTAGGCTAAACGTTTTAAAAAATAATTTTGTAATAAAAAAAAATATTCAAGCTCAAGCCAGAAAAGTAAGATATGAAATGCTCAATACTTATTGTATAAAAAAAAATATTAAAACTATCCTCACGGGCCATAACTTAGATGATCAAGTAGAAACATTTTTTATTAGACTTTCAAGAGGAAGTGGTTTGACAGGATTATCTGCAATGAAACCCTTGACTAAACTAGACAAAAAAATTGAATTATATCGACCATTACTAGACGTAAAAAAAAATTCTTTAATAAAAATTTCAAAAAAAATATTCAAAAAATATATTATTGATCCATCAAATAAAGATACTAAGTTTCTAAGGACAAAAATAAGAAATCTAAAAAGACCTTTGATGAAAAGTGGAATTAACTACGATCAAATTATAAAATCAATAAATAACTTGGCATCAAGTAGAGAAGTTCTAGATCAATATTTAGAAGAAATTTTTAAAGATTTAATTAAAGTATCAAAAAAACAAATATTAATTGACTACAAACAATTTAAAAAACTTAATTTAGAAGTAAAAATGCAAGTGATTCATAAATGTATTAAGGTTTTGAAGAAAAATTACTATAATCTTCGATCAAAAAAAGTAAATTTTCTTTTAAGCACTATTGAAAAACAAAGCTTTAAAAAAGCAACTCTTGGGGGTTGTTTATTTTTTAAAAAAAAAGACGATTTATGCGTGATTGTTGAAAAAAGTGTCTAAATACTAAAAAAAGGACATAATTTGTCTTATTTACAACTTGATTATTTTTAAAATATACTTGTTTAATTCAATTTAATGATTATTTAAGAGTTATGAATGTAAAAAATTTAGTCATGTGGATCATAATTGTCCTACTTTCCGTAGGCCTATTCAATATGTTTCAAGATCCTAGTAAAATGAATTCTGAAAAAAACTCTTTAGCATTTTCTAATTTCCTGAATGAGGTTGAGGCAGGAAGAGTTGTAGAAGTTCAAATACAAGGAAATAATATCTCTGGAGTTTTAGCTGATGGTAAAACTTTTAAAACTTTTTCTCCAAACTACCCGGAACTAGTTGATAAACTTTCGTCAAAAGGAGTGAGTATAATTGCATCACCACAAGAAGATAAAATGCCTTCACTTCTAGGTATCTTATTATCATGGTTTCCAATGCTTTTACTAATCGGTGTTTGGATATTTTTCATGCGTCAAATGCAAGGAGGCAAAGGCGGCGCGATGGGATTTGGAAGATCTAAAGCTAAATTACTTAACCAGGCTCAAGGAAAAGTAACATTCAATGATGTTGCTGGTGTCGAAGAGGCTAAAGAGGAAGTTGAGGAGATAGTTGAATTTTTAAAAGATCCTAAAAAATTTAGTCGATTAGGTGGCAAAATACCGAAGGGCGCTCTTTTAATTGGTCCTCCTGGAACAGGTAAAACTCTTTTGGCAAAAGCTATTGCAGGTGAAGCTAATGTTCCATTCTTTTCTATATCTGGCTCTGACTTTGTTGAAATGTTTGTTGGAGTAGGAGCTTCAAGAGTAAGAGATATGTTTGAGCAAGGAAAAAAACATTCGCCATGTATTATATTTATTGATGAGATTGATGCCGTAGGCAGAAGTAGAGGTGCGGGTTTAGGGGGAGGAAATGATGAGCGAGAGCAAACTCTTAACCAACTACTTGTTGAAATGGATGGTTTCGATACTAATGAAGGAATAATTCTAATAGCTGCAACTAACAGGCCAGATGTTCTAGATCCAGCTTTATTAAGACCAGGAAGATTTGACAGACAGGTCGTAGTTGGAAACCCGGATATTATTGGTAGAGAAGCGATTTTAAAAGTTCACGTAAAAAAAATTAATACTGGCCCAGATGTAAAGCTTAGAACTATTGCAAGGGGCACACCAGGTTTTTCAGGAGCAGATCTAGCTAACTTAATTAATGAGTCTGCATTACTTGCTGCAAGAAAAAATAAAAGAGTTGTAACTATGTCGGATATAGAGGAGGCTAAAGATAAAGTTATGATGGGGGCAGAAAGAAGGTCTATGGTAATGTCTGAAGATGAGAAAAAATTAACAGCTTATCATGAAGGCGGTCATGCAATTGTTGCTTTGAATGAGAGCGCTTCTGATCCTATACACAAAGCTACAATTATTCCAAGAGGAAGAGCTTTAGGTATGGTTATGAGATTACCTGAAAGGGATCAATTGTCAGTGACAAGAGAAAAAATGCATGCTGATATTGCAGTTGCAATGGGTGGCAGAATAGCTGAAGAAATAATTTTTGGTCATGATAAAGTTACTTCAGGAGCTTCCTCTGACATTGATATGGTAACAAAAATGGCAAAAAATATGGTGACCAAATACGGAATGAGTACGGAGCTAGGTACAATAGCATATGGTGAAAATGAGGAGGAGGTCTTTTTAGGAAGATCTGTAACTAAACAACAAAATATGTCTGAGGATACTGCAAAAAAAATAGATATAGAAGTAAAGAAAATAGTTGATAAAGGTTACGAAAGAGCAAGAAAAATTCTAACAGATAAAATTGACGATTTGCACAAAATTGCAAAAGCATTATTAATTTACGAAACTTTGTCTGGTGATGAAATTAGAGACTTAATATTGAAGAATATCAAACCTACTAGATCGTTTAAAGAAGAAGAAAACGATAATGGAAAATCTTCCTCAGCTCTTGGTTCATTGGGATTAAAGCCAAAACCTGCAATCTAAATAGATGATAAAATATTACACAAGGGCGTGTAATTTTTTTTACGGCAAACAAGCAAAAAAACTAATTAAAAACAAGACTGCATTACCTCTATGTGGCAGTAATAAAATAGCATTTACCTCTCTTGAAATTTTTACAAGAAGAAAAAAAAAAATTGAAAGTAAGTATATAAATATTAAAGATATCAGACTCCTCAATAAAAATGAAAAAAAAAAAATTAATTTAGATATCAAAAAAATTATATCAAAACGTAAAAATTTTTTAAAGTATATTGATTTTTCTAAACCTACGATAATGGGAATTTTGAACTTAACACCAGATAGTTTTTCTGATGGAGGAAAATTCAATAAAGAAAGTAAATCTTTTGAACATATTACCCAGATGATCAAAAGTGGGGCTGAAATAATTGATATTGGAGGAGAATCCACCAGACCTGGTTCAAAAGATATAAGTTTAAAAAATGAGTTTATAAGAATTGAAAGAGTTTTAAAAAAATTTAAAAAAAAATACAAAAAAATTTGCTTATCACTAGACACTAGAAAATCAGAGATTATGAGATACAGCTTAAACTACGGAGTAGATTTATTAAATGATGTATCAGGTTTTAGCTATGATCAAAATTCTATAAATATGAGTAAAAAAAAAAATGTATCAAAAGTTCTTCATCACATGCAAGGGACACCCAATACAATGCAAATAAAACCTAATTATAAAAATGTTTTATTAGATATTTATGATTTTTTTGAGGAAAGTATTAAAAATAAATTTTCTGATAGAAAAATAATCTTAGATCCCGGCATAGGTTTTGGTAAAACTTTGAAACATAATTTGACTTTAATCTCTAAAATATCTTTGTTTCATAGCCTTGGACTTCCAATTTTAATTGGGACGTCTAGAAAAAAATTTATTAACCTAATAGCAGATTCATATGATAGTAAAGAGAGAATCGGGGGAACAGTGGCATCGGTTTTATATCTGTTATCCCAAGGGGTTCAAATTTTTAGGGTTCATAATGTGCTAGAAATCAAACAAGGAATATTAGTTTTTAATAAAATATTATTTGATAAATGAAAAATAAATATTTTGGTACAGATGGGATTAGAGGAACAGTTAACCAAGGAAACATAACCGGAGAGAAATTCTTTAAATTTGGATTAGCATCTGGTACGTATTTTAAGAATCAAAAAAAAAATAAGCAGATAGCAGTAATAGCTAAAGATACAAGACTGTCAGGATACACTTTAGAGCCAGCACTTGTATCGGGCCTTGTCTCTGGAGGCATGCATGTTTTTACACTTGGTCCTCTTCCAACTAATGGTCTCGCAATGTTAACTAAATCTATGAGAGCTAATATGGGAATTATGATTACAGCTTCACATAATCCTTATCATGACAATGGCTTAAAATTATTTGGACCAGATGGGATGAAATTATCGGATAAGATAGAAAAGAAAATTGAAAAGTTAATAGACGCTAAAAATACAAAACAACTTACTAACCCAAAGTCTCTTGGTAGGGTAAAACGATTAGAGGATGGAAACGAAAGATATATCAAAATATTAAAAAGTAATTTTCCCAAAAATTTTAATTTAAAGGGTACTAAAATTGTTTTAGATTGTGCCAATGGAGCCTGTTATAAAGCCGCTCCAAAGTTACTAAGGGAATTAGGTGCGAAAGTTATAACTCTTGGTGTGAAACCTAACGGGTTAAATATAAATTATAAATGCGGATCAACTTATCCTGCTAAAATTAAATTTTTTGTAAAAAAATATAAAGCAAACGTTGGCATTTCTTTTGATGGTGATGCTGATAGAATTATAATGTGTGACGAAAATGGGAAGGTTATAGATGGAGACCAAATTATTGCGATGCTTGCTAGACGATGGAAATCTAAAAAAATTTTAAAAGGTGGTGTAATTGGAACTCTAATGTCAAATTATGGTTTAGAACAATTTTTAAAAAAAGAACATATAAAATTTTTTAGAACAAAAGTTGGAGATAGATATGTCAAAGAGAAGATGAAAAAATTAAATTTTAATTTAGGTGGAGAACAATCTGGACATATAATTTTAGGAAAATTTGCTACTACAGGAGATGGATTATTAGTAGCATTAGAAGTATTATTTTCTTTAAGAAAAGGAATTAAAGCAAGTAAATTGTTAAATGTTTTCAAACCTTTGCCACAAATACTAAAAAATATAGAGGTCCGAGATAAGAATATTATTAATAGTTTTAAATGTAGAGAGGCTATTAGATTAGCAAATAAGCAGATGGGAAATAATGGTAGAATATTAGTAAGAAAATCTGGAACAGAACCAAAAATAAGAATTATGGCAGAGTCTTATAATAAAAGTTTAATTGTTAAATGTATCCAAAAAATTAAAAAATCAATAATAAATTGAAACTAAAATCTAAAATTTTAATAATTGCTGGATCAGACTCATCTGGCGGGGCAGGAATACAAGCTGATATTAAAACAATTACATCTTTAGGAGGTTATGCAATGACTGCAATAACTGCTATTACTTCACAGAATACTACTGGAGTAAAATCAGTTTTACCTATTCCCCATAAAGAGATCGAAAAACAAATTTTATTCTCATGCAAAGATATAGCTCCGAATGCAGTCAAAATCGGAATGCTTCACTCATCAAAAGTCATCTTGTCAGTTGTGAAGGCAATAAAAAAAATAAAAACAAAAAAAATTATACTAGATCCAGTGATGGTAGCAAAAGGTGGAGCTAAGTTAATAAATCAAAGAGCAATTACAACTTTAAGAGATAAATTATTAGAAAAAACATTTTTAATTACACCTAATATACCTGAAGCTGAGGAATTAACTAAAATTACAATAAAAAATGTTGATGATATGATCTATTCTGCTAACAAACTTTTAGATATGGGGGCAAAAAACGTACTTTTGAAGGGTGGCCATAAAAATTCAAAATATATAAATGATATTTTCTTAAATAAAAAAGATTTAAAAATTTTTAAAAATAAAAAAATTAAAACAAAGAACACACACGGAACTGGATGTACGTTATCAAGTGCGATTACAACATTCTTATCTTGTGGAAAACCTATAATAAAATCCTGTGAGTTAGGCATTAAATATGTTAATCACGCCATAGGATCTAGCCCTAAATATGGTAGAGGTCATGGTCCTATAAACCATCTAAATTCAATTGAATTAAAAAAAGAGTTTAAATAATGAAAAATGTAATTGTAGTTGGTTCTCAATGGGGAGATGAAGGAAAAGGAAAAATAGTTGATTGGCTTTCTAGTGAGGCCGATGTTGTTGTCCGCTTTCAAGGAGGGCACAACGCAGGGCATACATTAGTTATTGATAAAAAAGTTTTTAAATTAAGACTTTTACCATCTGGAATTGTTAGAGAAAAAAAAATTTCAATTTTAGGTAATGGCGTTGTAATTGATCCGTGGGCATTGTTGGATGAGATTAAGGAAATTAAAAATAAAGGTATTAGTGTGACGGATGAAAATTTTATGATCTCTGAGTCCGCATCTTTAATTCTTCCATTTCATCAAGAAATGGATGAAATTAGAGAAGATATAGCTGGAAAAAGCAAAATCGGGACCACAAGAAGAGGGATAGGACCTTGCTATGAGGACAAAGTAGGAAGAAGATCAATACGAGTTATGGACTTAAGATCAGAGAGCAATCTTGATAATAGACTAAAAAATGTTCTTGCTCATCACAATGCAGTTAGAAAAGGATTAAATAAAAAGATTTATAAAAAAGATGAATTAAAAAAAAAGCTTCTTAAGATTGCTCCACAGATACTAAAGTACGCTAAACCTGTATGGTTAGAGTTAGACAAGTTCATTAAAAATCGAAAAAAAATTCTATTTGAGGGTGCGCAAGGAATTCTTCTTGATGTGGATCATGGAACGTACCCCTATGTAACTTCTTCAAATACAGTTCCGTCAATGGCATCAACAGGAACTGGTTTAGGCCCTGATAAATTAAATTACATTTTAGGAATTACAAAGGCTTATACAACTCGAGTTGGAAGTGGCCCTTTTCCTACTGAATTAAATAATAAAATCGGAGAGAGTTTAGGAAAAAAAGGTAAAGAATTTGGAACTGTCACGGCACGGAAAAGAAGATGCGGCTGGTTTGATGGAGTTTTGGTAAGGCAGACAATTAAGATTTCAGGAATTAATGGTATAGCTTTAACAAAATTAGATGTGTTAGATGATATGGATGAAATAAAAATTTGTGTACAATACGAACTTAATGGAAAAAAAATAGATTATTTACCCTCTGCACCCGAAGACCAATTTAATGTCAGACCTATTTATAAAACTTTTCCAGGATGGAAAACAAAAACTCAAGGAATTAGGCACATGAAAGACTTACCTGAGAACGCAAAAAAATATGTTTATGCATTAGAAGATTTTATAGGGGCAAAAATTTCAAGTATTTCAACTAGTCCTGAGAGAGATGATACGATTTTATTGGAAGATCCTTTTAAAATTTAATTATTTGTTAGTAGATTTTTTGATTTACTAGCATTTATCATCGATTTTTGAAGCTTTTCAAAAGCTTTAGTTTCTATTTGTCTGATTCTTTCTCTGCTTATTTTATATTTTTTACTTAAATCTTCAAGAGTTGAAGGGTTTTCATTTAATCTTCTAGCAATAATAATTTCTTTCTCTCTCTCATTTAAAATTTTCATAGCACTTTTAAGAAGTTCTTTCTTATCATCATATTCTTGTTGCTGAGAAATTAATAATTCTTGGTCTAAACTTTCATCCACAAGCCAATCTTGCCATTCATCTGCCTCACCACTTTTAATCGGTTCATTAAGAGATTTTTCTTGACCCATCATCCTTCTATTCATATTTACAACTTCTTCAGAATCAACATCCAGCCTTTTTGAAATTTCTTTGACTTGTTCATCACGCAGGTCACCATCTTGACTAGGAGCAATTTGATTTTTTATTTTCTTTAAATTAAAAAAAAGTTTTTTTTGTGCAGATGTTGTTCCCATTTTGACTAAACTCCAAGATCGTAATACGTACTCTTGAATTGAAGCTTTTATCCACCACATTGCATAAGTCGCTAATCTAAACCCCTTGTCAGGATCAAATTTTTTCACTGCTTGCATCAAACCGATATTTCCTTCAGAAATCATTTCATTTACTGGCAAACCATATCCCCGATAACCCATAGCAATTTTTGCTACTAATCTGAGATGACTAGTAACAAGTTTATGTGCAGATTGTAAGTTTCCATTTTCCTTCCAATTCTTCGCGAGCATATATTCTTCCTCGGCATCTAACATTGGAAATTTTTTAATTTGCGCAAGATAGATCGACAATCCTCCCGAAGTAGGGACTGGTAAATTTGATAATTGATTTTTGTTACTCATTCTAAAGATTTATATATTAATTAAATTTTTTCAACCAGTATGTTTATTTAAGAAATTCAGCATTTTTTTAAAGTCATTTGGAAGCGGAGCTTTGAAGCTCATCCATTTTTTTTTTATTGGATGTGAAAATCCTAAGGTTTGAGCATGTAACACTTGACCAGCGATATTTGATAAAATGTTAAAAAAATCTTTATTAATTTTTTTAAATTTTATATTTTTTTTACCATATTGCTGATCACCTATAATAGAAGTTCCTTTATGTTTTAGATGAACTCTAATTTGATGAGTTCTTCCGGTTTCTAATTGACACTCAATCAAGCTGATTTTTGGAACTTCTTTAATATTAAATACTTTCAAAGTCTTGTAATTTGTAATTGCTTTTTTCCCCCTTATTTCACTTACCGTCATAAGTTGTCTATTTTTTTGACTCCTGCAAATTAATGTTTCCACTTTACCAATCAAAGGTCTTATTACTCCCCAAATTAAACAATGGTAATTTCTTTTTATTGAATGATCACTAAATTGTTTGCTCAAGTTTGAATGTGAAAAATTATTTTTTGCGATTACCAGTAACCCACTAGTATCTTTATCAATTCTATGAACTATTCCCGGTCGAATTTTCCCATTTATACTAGACAAGTTATCTTTATATCTATACTTAAGAGCATTAACTAAAGTGTTTTCAAAATTTCCTACACCAGGATGAACAACTAAACCTTTTGGCTTATCTAAAACTATTATATCATTATCCTCAAATACTATCTTTAAATCCATTTTCTTAGGAAGGACTTTACTTTCTTTTTTTTCAATAATATTAATTATAATTTTATCATTTACTTTTACTTTAGTTGCAGGTGTTTTCACAATTTTTTTATTAATTTTTAATTGAGAATTTTCAATTAATTTTTTTACGTAAGTTCTTGTGATGAAGTTGATCTTTTCTGATAAGATAAGATCAACTCTTATATTATGATCTTTTTTTTCAACTATAAATTTTATTGTTTTATTCATAAATTAATTTAAATTAGAAATTATGCGCCGGTAGCTTCAACTGGATAGAGCGCCGGATTTCGGCTCCGGAGGTTATGGGTTCGACTCCTATCCGGCGCACCAAACCTCTGAAAATTAATTACTTTCAAATTTTTTTTTAATTTCATTAAAAATACCAGAAAATTTTTCCCACCTTTTGTCATATTGATGTACTAGCAAATAAGGTTGTTGTAATTCATTTACAAGTCTCAGTTTATTATCAAAGTTTAAATTTTTTAGATAGAACACTGTTGCAAAAGGACCGCTTTTATTTGAGTAAAATTTTACCGAACTTATCATATTTTTATAGACTAAGTAATTTGCATGACCTTGGTCACACCCTCTTTCTTCGGGGTCCGTTCTAAAGGTTAAATAATATTTTAATCTTTTCTTATAATTAAATTTTTCAATATTATGATTTATTAAGTTTAAGTATTCCTTAATTTTCTCATTTTTTCCTAAAACAGTCCCCGAACAAAGAATAATATTGTTTGCAACACTTAAATATTCTGCATTGCCATAAGTTTTAATTATCCATTTTGAGTTATAAGGACAATCTTTTATTTTATAATCTTCTAAAAAAAAGTTTATTTCTCCAGTATAATTATAGTTAAAAGGATCACCTTGAAAATAAACATCTCTACTATCGCTAAGTAAAATTTTATCGTAGTTTTTATTTTCAAGAAAACTTGAAAATATTTTATATCTTTTAAATTGTATTTTTTTTTTATTTAATGTGGTTGTGATTGTCTTGCAACTATACTCTTTTAATTTGTACTCTAAATCTTTATCTTTCCCATCAATAATTATACAAATTTCATCAGAATAATATTTTCTTAAGCTTTTTAAAAATAAAGAAATCTGTTCAAAATTGTATCCAACTGCAGCTGCTAAAACTAAATTTCTACTCATTTTTGATATTTAAAATTTTAGATAATCCAATCCTTTAAGAGCTTTTGATTATTAACGACATAATCAGGAAAAGAGTTGTTAATGTCAATTTTTTTTAATTCAAAACCTCTTCCAAATATATCTATATTATTAGCAATTTTTTTTTCAATCTCATTTTTATTTGTATTTTCATCAGTATTAAATTCTCCATGAGAATAAGCTTTAATTTTTTTAATAATATCATTTGGGTTTTGTAGAAATGAAAAATGCCACCCTCCTTCAATAATTTGTAAGTTCAGTTTATCAACTCTCCAAAAAGGATAGTTTTTAAATTTTAAATCTCTTAATTTTTGGGGACTTTGTAAATTTTTCTTCTGACAAATTTTTGATCCTATCCAGTTGCTTTCTTCGATATTTTGTAAATTTAGTTTGTACATGAACATTTTCTGAGAAAATGCAATAAATTTTGTTCTTCTTTTAATTTGATTAATTTTGTTTAAGTCAGGTATTTCATCAGAATCTGAGATAATCACCAAATCATTATTATTTGCTTTTTCCAATCCTTTAAGAATACTATTTCTTTGATGTTGCTCTATAATTGACTCCCCCCCTTTATGTACAGTAAAATTTATTGGCTCATTAAAATCAGCAACTATATAAATTATTTTATTTTCAAACTTTTTGAATTTTTTGATATCAAAGTTAAGTTTTTTACTTTCACCCTGATGAGTTTTTGTAGATTCAGAAATTACAAAATAATCAACTTTATCTTTTAAAATATTCATTCTTAAATCAACCATGTGATCTTCGTTAAAATATTGAAAACAATCGTAAATAGCCATTAATGAATTATTTTTTTGTAAAAGTAGTCAATCCCAATTTTTTTCCATCTATAACAGATGAGGAACAATGTAGGTTAGTCCTATCAAAAATTAACATTGAACCTACTTCCCACTGGTAAATCAATTCTATTTCTAATCCAGTTAAATTTTCAATTTTTTCATGATTTAAATATTTTTTATGTATTTCGTTATCAAAAGGTTTATTTCCAAATAGTTTTAAGTGCTCAGAAGATCTTTTATTTTGACCGTATTTTAAATCCTTTTTGTTTAATTCGTCTTGATCAATTGTAAAATTTGTTGATTTTCCATAATATCTATTTTTAAAAATGATTGTACTTCCTACTGGAGTAAGAGGTATTAAACTTTGTTTATAGATTAAGTCTCTAAAATCAAAACCCCCATCAATGTGTAGTCCAATTGGATTATAACTTTCTTGAAATAGTCCAAGAATATCCTGTCCATCTTCAGTTTTTAAATTATCGTATTTAAAATTACCAATTTCCTTACTTAGTCTATTGTAAAATATTTTTTCTAACTCTTTTCCATAATTAAATAACCACCTCTTTTTAATAACGTTTTGTTTTTTATTATGTACTGTAACAGGAAGTTTTTTGTAAAGTTCAATAAATTTATTTATTTCATGGCTATCAAACACGTTTTTCAAAACAACAGGTTTGCTTTCACTCTTTTTTATTTTATCAATTTTTTCATGCATATTATTCACCCATGTTAATTAATGTTCCTCTTTTTTTTGCACCAAAATAAGAGATGTAAAAAACTATAACACCAAAAATAAAATAAACTACTGATATAGAAATTGATTTGATTATATTCATATAATTAACTGTATTATTCATCAAAATACTTCTCATTTCCTCAAAAATATGAACTAGAGGAAGACCTTTTGCAATGATTTGTAGAGAGGTGGGTAATATTTCTAATGGATAATAAATACATCCCAGTGGAGCTAAAAAAAATAAACTAGCCCAAGCTATATTTTCAAAAGACGGTCCGAATCTAAGTAGGCCAGATGTTACTAGAAGGCCTAAAGTAACCCCAAATAAATACAATGCTAATAATAAAAAAATTAATGGCAATCCAAGTTTTAAAACTGAAACTCCAAAGAGCGGAATAGCTATCAATACAGCTGGCACTAATCCAATTAAAGTTCTTAAAATGGCAGTAAAAGTGAGGGCAGCTATAATTTCTCTAATTCTTATAGGAGCTATAAATAGATTCGTAAAATTTCTACTCCAAATTTCCTCTAGAAACATCATGTTAAAACTTATACTGGCTCTAAAAAGAAAGTCATATAAAATTGCAGCGGTTAGTATCACCCCTACAGTGTTGCTATAATATACTGAATTAAGAGTAAAAAACTTTGATATAAAACCCCATAAAAAAATTTGAACAGTTGGCCAATATATCAAATCTAAGACCCTTGGAAATGAATTCATTATCAAATAAAGGTGTCTAAGACCTAAAGCATAAATCTTAAAAAAATTCATCTTTACTCCTAGCTAATTTTAAAAATGTTTCTTCTAAATTACTTCTTCCATGTTTTTTTATGAGCTCCCCACATGTGCCAACATCAATAATCCTACCTTTTTTCATCATAATGATACTATCGCAAAGCCTTTCAACTTCGTTCATATTGTGTGAGGCTAATAAAATTGTAATTTTGTTCTTTGATTTATATTCTTGAATGTAGCTTCTTATAAAGTCACCAATATCAGGATCTAAGCTTGCAGTTGGTTCATCTAAAAGTAAAATTTCAGGCTTATTAATAAGAGATTTTGCTAACGAAACTCTATTTTTTTGACCCGATGAAAGTTCACCTGTTTTTCTATTAAAAAAATTTTTTATATCTAAATCAATAGATATCTCTTCAATTCTTTTTCGTAATTCTTTTACACCATACAATCTTCCGTAAATTTCAAGATTTTGCTTAACAGTAAGTTTTTTTGGTAATTCAACATAAGGTGATGCAAAATTGAATCTTTTTAAAATCTCATCTCTTCTGAATGTATTAATGTTTTTATTCTCTATAGTGATCTCTCCTTCTGAGGGGGTTACAAGACCTAGCATCATTCCTATAGTAGTTGTTTTTCCACATCCATTTGGACCCAAAAGACCAATAGTTTTGTTTTTATCTATTGCGAAATTAATTTTATTGACTGCTGTATATTTTCCATAATTTTTTGTAAGATTATTTATTTCAATGAACATTTTTAATTTCCAGCTCTTTTCAATCTATCATTTATTGCAATACCTGGACCAGAATTAGGTATTTTTGATACAAAAATTTTTTTATAACCTTTATTTTTTATTTTTCGCATAATTTTATATAAGTTAGCTGCTGCTTCTTTCAAGTTGCCATTTTTACTTAAATTGAAATAATTTGTTTTATTTTTATAATTTTTTCCAAAAACGATGTATGCTTGGTTTGTATTATTTGGTTTTTTTCCTAAAATAACAGGTATTCCTGGAGAATAATGTTTTTTAAACATCCCAGGAGATTTAAATTTGGTTCTTCTTTTAGACAAGTTTATTTTTAAAAATTCTTTTATTTCATTTTTATCAATTATTCCTGGTCTTAAAATTTTAGGTTTAGATGTTAAATCTATTACTGTTGATTCTATTCCAATTTTTGTACGACCTCCATTGATAATTATATTAATCCTTTTTTTAAATTCATCAAAAACATCAAAAGCAGTTACAGGACTTAAACCCGAAGAAATATTTGCGCTTGGCATGGCTAGAGGAAAATTTAAAGATTTTAAAAGAGATCTAATTATTTTATTTTTAGGAAATCTTATAGCTATTGTTTTCATACCAGCAGTAACTTGTGAGTCAATTTTTGATATTTTGTTTTTTTTTAATATAAAAGTTAAAGGACCTGGGCAATATTTTTTATAAAGCCTGATAAAATAATTATTTAATATTATATCTTTTCTTGCATCATCAAAATTATAGTAATGAACAATTAATGGATTTTTTTTTGGTCTTTTTTTTAATTTAAAAATTTTATTGATTGCTTTTCTAGAATAGGCATTTCCAGCCAAACCATAGACAGTTTCTGTTGGTAAAACGGCAATTTCTCCTTGTATTAGAGATTTTTCAGTTTTTTTAAGTATCTGTTTGTTAAAAGAGAAAATATTTGAATAGATGTTTTTCATATTGTACCTATTATTTGATTTATGAAAATCGAAAATATTCCAGCTGATATCAAAAGTAAATCATTAAAAGAGGCTAGAGATGAAATTGATGTAATTCTTGCAAAACTAGAGAGCAAAAATTTGGAATTTAATACAATTGATATTGAATATAAAAGATTAATTCTTTTAAATAAACACGTGGAAAATCTTTTTAAAATAAAATCAAAAAATTTATCTAACGAAAAAAATGAAAAAGCAGATGATTAAACTTAAATTAAATAAAAATGCAAAAAAAATTGACCAATTTATTAAAAGATTTCTGAGAAAACAGGACAATTCTTTATTAGTAAGACCAATGAAATATGGAGTAATTTCAGGAGGAAAAAAAATTAGATCTAAAGTTATTTTTGATGCTGGTAAGTTATTAAGAGTTAGTCGAAACAAACTTATTTATATTTGTGCCGCTGTCGAGTGTATTCATTCTTATTCTCTAATTCACGATGATCTACCCTGTATGGACAATGATGATCTCAGAAGAGGAAAACTTTCAACACACAAAAAGTTCGGAGAAGCTACTGCAGTGTTAGCTGGAAATTCTTTGCTTACATTATCTTTTGAAATTATTTCTGATAGAAAAAATTTAATTTCTTCAAAACAAAAAAATGAAATTATTAGTCTTTTGGCCAATTGCTCAGGACATACAGGAATAGCCGGGGGCCAGGAACTCGATTTGAAATTTGAAAATAAGAGAAAAAAAGTAAATCAAATTATTGACATGCAAAGAAAAAAAACTGGAAAATTATTTAATTTTTGTTTGCAATCTATAGCAATTTTGGCAAACAAAAACAAAAATGAAATAAAAAACTTTGGTATGCTGGGGGAAGACATTGGTTTACTTTTTCAACTAGCTGATGATTTTTTAGATATTAAGGGCTCAAAAAAATTGATAGGTAAATCAACAAACAAAGATAAAAAAAATGGTAAATCAACTTTAATAAACCTGTTAGGTTATAAAAAAGCATATAAGTATGCAGAAAATTTAAAGAAAAAAATATTGCTTAAATTAAGAAAACATGGAAAAAATGCAAAAGATTTAACAGATACAATAGAGTTTATTTTAGGGAGAAATTTCTAGTGCCAAATTTAATTAAACAAATTAACTTTCCCTCAGATTTAAGGAAATATAATAAAGAAAATTTGAAACAGATCTCTAACGAGTTGAGAGACGAACTCATTGACGTGGTTTCAGAAACTGGAGGGCACTTAGGGGCAGGCCTTGGAGTTGTTGAGCTTACAGTAGCTTTACATTACGTATTTGACACTCCTAAAGATAAACTAGTTTGGGATGTCAGCCATCAATGTTATCCCCACAAAATTATTACTGGAAGAAGAGACAAAATGAAAACTTTGAGAAAGGGTGGAGGTTTATCAGGTTTTACAAAAAGGTCTGAAAGTGAATATGATCCTTTTGGAGCCGCTCATAGCTCGACTTCTATTTCTTCAACTCTTGGTATGGCTGTAGCAAAAAAATTATCCAATAATAACAACAATGTTATTGCTGTAATTGGTGACGGGGCACTGAGTGCTGGAATGGCTTATGAGGCAATGAATAACGCTGGCGCTTTAAAGTCAAATTTAATTGTAGTTTTAAACGATAATGATATGTCGATTGCGAGACCTGTTGGAGCTATGAGCAAGTATTTAGCCAATCTTCTTTCAGGAAAATTATATTTTAATTTCAGAGAGACAATAAAAATGGTAATTTCTGCTTTTTCAAAAAGATTTAGCCAAAAAGCTGGAAAAGCAGAGGATCTATTAAGAAATATAGTTACTGGCGGAACTTTATTTAGTGAATTAGGATTTTATTATGTTGGACCTATCGATGGACATGATGTTGAAAACTTAGTTCAAATATTTGAAAATGTAAAAAATTCAAATCATCAAGGTCCTGTTTTAATTCATGTAAGAACAGAAAAAGGAAAAGGCTATAAACCAGCTGAAGACTCTGGTGATAAATACCATGGAGTTTCTAAATTTAATGTTTCTACTGGTGAGCAATCTAAATCTAATTCTAATACTCCATCATACACAAAAGTTTTTGCAGAGACTTTAATTAAACATGCCGAACAAGATACAAAAATAATAGGAATTACAGGAGCAATGCCATCTGGAACTGGGTTAAATCTATTTGAAAAAAAATTTCCAGAAAGAACTTTTGATGTAGGCATAGCTGAACAACATGCCGTGACATTTGCTGCTGGATTAGCTACAGAAGGATATAAGCCTTATGCAGCAATTTACTCGACTTTTCTTCAAAGAGCCTATGACCAGGTTGTGCATGACGTTGCATTACAATCATTACCTGTGAGATTTGCAATTGATAGAGCAGGATTAGTTGGTGCAGATGGACCCACCCATGCAGGATCTTTTGATATAACTTACTTATCTACCTTGCCAAACTTTGTTGTTATGGCTGCAAGCGATGAGTCAGAACTTGTAAAAATGATAAATACCTCAGTGGAAATTAATGATAGGCCATCTGCTTTTAGATACCCAAGAGGAAATGGTACAGGTGTTCAATTGCCGTCAATAAAAGAAGTTTTGGAAATAGGCAAAGCAAAAATTATTAAGGAAGGAAAAAAAGTTGTATTATTAAACTTTGGAACAAGGTTAGAGGAATGTAAAAAAGCCTCAGAAAAACTTTTTTCAAAGGGCATTAATTGCACAATAGTAGACGCTAGATTTGCTAAACCTTTAGATGAAAAATTAATTATGGAGATAGCGACTAATCATGAAGTACTAATAACAATTGAGGAAGGTTCTATAGGTGGTTTCGGATCTCACGTGATGCAATTATTGTCAGATAGAGGTGTTTTTGATACAGGGCTAAAGTTTAGATCAATGATTCTGCCAGATATTTTTATTGACCAAGATACCCCGGAAAAAATGTATGAAATAGCTGGTTTAGATAGTTTGTCTATTGCAACAAAAGTAGAAGAAACATTAAATTCAAAAATAATTTTAGCTAAAAATAAAAATAAGATAACTAACTAACTAACTACATTGTGCTCTATTTAAAAGAAAGTGATCTAACAGTACACAATTAATCATCGCCTCTCCGATGGGCACTGCTCTAATACCAACACATGGATCATGCCTCCCTTTGACAGAAATTTTTGTATTTTTACCTTTTTTATCTATCGTATTTCGACTAGTTAAAATTGAGGAAGTAGGTTTCACCGCGAATGAAGCCACAATGTTTTGACCAGATGAAATTCCACCTAAAATACCTCCAGCTTGATTAGATTTAAATTTCACCTTTCCAGATCCTTTACTCATCTCATCTGAGTTTTCCTCACCACTTAAAAAAGCCGCATTCATACCAGCTCCAATATTAACTCCTTTAACTGCGTTGATACTCATCAATGCAGCAGCTATGTCAGTATCTAATTTCGAATATATGGGAGCCCCAAGGCCAACTGGAATACCAGACGCCCTTAACTCAATTATTGCACCACATGAAGATCCTGCTTTCCTCACAGCGAGAAGATATTTTTCCCAAAGTTTTACAGACTTTTTATCAGGACAGAAAAAAGGATTTTTTCTTATTTCACTATCTTTCCAATTAGATTTATCGCAGGACATCAACCCTAGTTGTGTAACTGCTCCAACAACATTAAACTTACTGCCAATCAGTTTTTTTAATACTACTTTTGCTACTGCTCCAGCAGCAACTCTGCATGCAGTTTCTCTAGCAGACTGTCTTCCACCTCCTCTATAATCCCTTATACCATATTTTTTAAAATACGTATAATCAGCATGTCCAGGTCTAAATTTATTTTTAATCGTTTCATAATCTCTAGATCTTTTATCTTCATTGTATATTATTATCGAGATTGGAGTTCCGGTAGTTTTACCTTCAAAGACGCCAGATAAAATTACAGCTTTATCAGACTCTTTTCTTTGCGTTGTAAACTTTGATTGCCCAGGCCTTCTCCTGTCCATATCTTGCTGAATATCCTTCTCAGATATAGATATATTTGGTGGGCATCCATCAATCACACACCCAATAGCTGGACCATGTGATTCTCCCCAAGTAGTAAACCTAAAAATTTTCCCAAAAGTATTAAAAGACATAGATAAATAATGTATAAATTATTTTAAAGAAATTATGAATCAAAAAAATGGCAAAAATACACTAGGTATAGATATTATCTTTGAAGATTTAGATAATCCAATAGAATTATTTAAAAAATGGTTTTCAAAAGCTGAAGAAAGTGAAATTAATGACCCTAACGCGGTTGCGGTTGCAACTTCAAATAAAGATAATCAACCTAATGTTAGGATGGTTCTCCTTAAAGGTTTAAGCGAAAAAGGATTTGTTTTTTATACCAATTTTAACAGTAAAAAAGGAAATGAGCTAAAAGAAAATCAAAAAGCTTCGATGTGCTTTCACTGGAAAAGCTTAAGACGTCAAGTAAGAGTGATTGGTAAAGTGGAAGAAGTTTCAGCTAAAGAGGCAGATGATTATTATAACTCTCGACCGTACAAAAATAGAATAGGCGCGTGGGCCTCGTCCCAATCAGAAATTTTAGAAAAAAGAGAAACATTTACAGAAAAAATTAAAGAATTTGAAAAAAAATTTCCTTATCAGAAAAAAGTTCCTAGACCACCACATTGGTCAGGATGGAGATTACTGCCTAAAGAAATAGAATTTTGGTTAGATGGCGAAGGAAGAATACACGAAAGATTAAATTATAAAAAAAAAAATGGAAGTTGGAAAAAAGAACTGCTTTACCCTTAAAAAGATCTATTAAGACTAAAACTAGTTAAGTTTTGTAAAATTCGTTTATCTTCAGTTTCAGGAAAAATAGCTAAAGCATCAAAAGAAACATTAACAAAAAATTCTGCTTTTTTAAATGTGGCCTCAACTGCTTTATATTTATTAATTAAAGAGAGAGTTTCACCAAAATCTTCATCTGTTCTGTTTTCTTTTTTCATTATTTCAGCTAAAAATTTTTTTTCTTTATCATTGCCTTTCTGAAATATTGAAATTAAGGGCAATGTTACCTTTCCCTCAAAAAAATCCTTACCTATTTCTTTTCCGAATAATTTTTCTTTTGCATAATAATCAAGGGCGTCATCCGCAATTTGAAATGCTAGACCTAAATTTTTTCCGTATGACTCTAATGCTTTTTTTTCTTTTTCATTGCTTTGAGATAAACACGCACCTGTTTTAGTAGCAGCCGAGAAAAGTGAGGCGGTTTTTAAACTAATTATATCTAGATATGTTTCTTCTAATAAATCAGCCTCTCCTTTATGTTGAAGTTGCATAACTTCACCTTGAGCAATCTTTGCAGATGTAGAAGATAACAATTTTAAAACTTCTAAGTCACCGTCTTCTACCATCATTTCAAAACACCTACTTAATAAATAATCACCAACTAAAATTGAAGACTGATTCCCCCAAATTGAATTTGTTGTTTGTGATCCTCTTCTTAGCTTACTTTCATCAATCACATCATCATGCAATAACGTTGCAGAATGAATTAGTTCTACACAAGCTGCTAAATTTATATCTCTACCATTATCTTTGTATCCTGTTAATTTTGCGGACCCCAATGTTAATAATGCTCTTAATCTTTTTCCACCTGAACTAAGATGGTGATTACTCATTCTTTCAATAAGATTTACATCACTTTTTAGCTTTTGCAGTATAAGTGTCTCCACATTCTGAAGTTTTTCACTCAGAAGATTTTTCAATTCTAAGTAAGCTGAATTCGCTGATTTTTTTAGTGGTACAACTAATCCCATTGATATTAGTTATATTTGTTTTTAGGTAATTATAAATTTTTAATTGGAAACGTGGTGACGCACCTATAATTCAACTATAAGTAGCGTAATTATTAATTAAAATTTAATATTTTGCTGTTATAAGTTTAAATAATCTTCGTAAATATATGTTTTCATTTTTTAAGAAAAAAAAAGTTGTACCGCATGTTAGACTAACTGGGATAATTGGCTCAGGCGGCAGATTTAAACAAGGCATGGAGTTAGCCAACCAAAGAGATATTTTAAAGAAAGCATTTTCAGTAAAAAAGATATCTCATGTGGCTATTTCAATTAATTCACCGGGAGGATCGCCAGTTCAATCACACTTAATTTATAGCTATATAAGACAACTTGCAGAAAAAAATAAAATTAAAGTAATTGTTTTTGCAGAAGATGTCGCTGCTTCGGGAGGATATTTTATCGCGTGTGCCGGCGATGAAATATATGCAAACTCTAGCTCAATAATAGGCTCAATTGGAGTAATATCAGCTTCTTTTGGTTTCAAAGAGTTAATTCAAAAGATTGGAGTTGAGAGAAGAGTTTATACTGCTGGAAAAAACAAAAGTACTCTGGACCCTTTTAAAGAGGAGAAAGAAGAGGATATAAAAAGGTTAAAGAATATTCAATTAGAGCTTCATGAAGATTTTATAAAAGTTGTAGAAAAAAGCAGAGGATCAAAGCTAAAAGACCCCGAAAAAAATAATATTTTTACTGGAGAATTTTGGACAGGAAAAGCTTCACTCAAACTTGGATTAGTTGATGGCTTAGGCAATGCAGATCAAATTTTAAAAGAAAAATTTGGCGATAAAGTGGTTATTAAAACTTTTGAAAAACCAAAAGGTTTTTTAGCAAGAAAATTATCTTCGTCTACACAAGATCCAGTTGAAAAATTTGCAAACATAATTGAAGAAAAGTCGATGTGGCAAAAATTTGGTTTATAAATGCCAGCAAAAAAAAAAGTAAAAAAAAAAAAATTTGAAAAATTAAATTTTTTGTCTTTTCAAGACTTAACTATGAATCTCCAAAAATTTTGGGGAAAACATGGATGTGTTATTTTACAACCTTATGATATGGAAGTTGGGGCAGGAACATTTCATCCAGCGACAACTTTAAGATCGCTTGGCCCTAAACCTTGGAAGGCTGCGTATGTACAGCCGTCCAGAAGACCGACAGATGGCAGGTATGGTGAAAATCCAAATCGATTACAACACTATTATCAATATCAAGTAATTATAAAACCTTCTCCAAAAAATATTAAACAACTTTATCTTAAAAGCTTAGCGGCTATAGGTATCGATGTAAAAAATCATGACATCCGTTTTATTGAAGATGATTGGGAAAGTCCAACTTTAGGAGCAGCAGGATTAGGATGGGAAGTTTGGTGTGACGGGATGGAGATCACTCAATTTACTTACTTTCAACAAATGACAGGTATAGAATGTAAACCTGTTCCCGTTGAAATTACCTATGGTTTAGAGAGACTATGTATGTTTGTTCAAGGGAAAAATAATGTTTTTGACCTTGATTGGAATAATGATGGTGTGAAATATAAAGAAGTTTTTTTTCAATCCGAAAAAGAATTTTCTGCTTATAACTTCGAGTTTGCGGATACTGATACCTTACTAAAAAGTTTTGAAAATACAGAAAAAGAATGTAAATCTTTACTCGAAAAAAAACTCTCAATGCCAGCATATGATCAATGTCTTAAAGCAAGTCATATTTTTAATTTATTAGACGCACGTGGAGTTATTGGTGTTGCTGAAAGAACTGGTTATATTACAAGAATTAGGGAGCTCGCAAAAGGTTGCGGTGCTTTATGGCTTAGTTCACAAAGTTAAATTATGGCAGAACTTTTATTGGAATTATATAGCGAGGAAATTCCACCACAATTACAAATATCAGCAAGGTCTCAAATAAAACAATATATTGAAAATTCTTTTAAGGAAGAGAATATAAGGCATAAAGAATTATCAGTTTACTCTTCACCAACAAGACTAACAATATTCTCAAAAGATCTTACTGAAAAAATTAAAATAAAGGCTAAAGAAATTAAAGGACCCAAGGTGGGTTCTCCTAATCAAGTATTGCAAGGCTTCATGAAAGCTAAAAATGTAAATGAGAAAGATTTAATTGAAAAAAATACTGATAAAGGAAAATTTTACTTTGTTAAAACACAATCTCAATCAATCTTGGTTGAGGACTTGTTAATCAAAATTATTCCGAAGGCAATAGGATCAATTAATTGGAAAAAATCAATGAAATGGTCAGATCATAATTTGATGTGGGGTAGGCCTCTCAGGTCAATTTTTGCAAAGTTCAACAATAAAAAATTAATGTTTAAATTTGAACATCTTGATACCACCGATGAGGTAATTATTGAACAAGATTTAATTATAAAAACTAAAAAGATAAAAGATTTTAGGGATTACTACAATTTTTTAAAAAATCACAAAATAATCGTTGATCATAAAGAGAGAGAAGAGATCATTCTTCGAAAAATAAGTTCATTTTCTCAATCTAAACAATACAAAGAAAGTCTAAATCTTAAACTTTTAGATGAAGTCGTTAATATTGTTGAAGATCCCAATTTACTTCATGTGAGTTTTAGTAAAGATTTTTTAGAAATACCGAAAGAAATTATAATCTCGACACTTGAGAAGCATCAGAGATATTTCCCAATTTTTGATAGTAGAGATCGATTAACTAATTATTTTTTTGTTGTGGCAAATAAAAAAGATGAAAAAAAATTAATTACCAAAGGAAATAGAAGGGTTGTTGAAGCCAGACTAGCAGATGCTAAATTTTTCTGGGATAAAGACAGATCTAAAAATTTAATTAAACAAATAGCTAATCTTAAAGCAGTAACTTTTTACGAAAATCTGGGGTCTATTTATGATAAAACGCAAAGGTTAAGAAAGTTGGCTGGCCTATTATCTGATGACTTAAATATCAATAAAGAAAAAGCTCAAGTTGCAGCATCCATTTCTAAATCCGATTTATGTTCCGACCTAGTTGGAGAATATCCAGAACTTCAAGGTGTGATGGGAAAATATTTTGCATTAGCACAAGGTTTTGATGAAGATGTAGCAAATTCAGTAAGTGATCATTATTTGCCAATAGGCCTTACTTCAGTAATACCCAAAAAACCTTTTAGCTATTCTATTTCAATTGTAGATAAGATAGATACGTTAGTAGGTTTTTTTGTCATTAATGAAAAACCTACGAGTTCAAAAGATCCTTTTGCTTTAAGACGGGCTGCAATTGGATTGCTTAGAATAATTATCGAAAATAAATTATCGTTTAAACTTAGAGATCTAATTAGTTACGCCATAAGACTTTATCAAGAACAAGGTGTTATAATTATAAATGAGAAAACAGAACATGAGGTGTTGGAATTTATAAAGGAAAGAATGCGAAACGTATTAAAATTAAAAAATATTCAAACTGATATTATTGAGGCATCAATTAGCTCTCATTCTGGAGATAATTTCTTAGCACTTTATAAAAAAACAATTTTAATGAATAAATATAAAAATAAAGGAATTGGCCTTAATGCTATAAGTTCGTATAAAAGAGCTTCAAATATTTTAGATAAAGCTGGAAAGGGCATTACTGGTAGACCCGATGCCGTATTATTTAGAAAAGATGAAGAAAAAATACTTCATGAAAAAATAAATGATATACGTAAAGCTTTTACTGTCAAAGATGATAATAAAGACTATGAAAGCTTGTTAATAAAGCTTTCTGATACTAAAGAAACTACAGATAATTTTTTTGAAAATGTGGTAGTAAATGATGAAAATCAAGATATTAAAAATAATCGATTAGAGTTGTTAAAAATGCTCTGTAATACATTTGACAATTTTATCGATTTTTCAAAATTAGAGGGATTGTAATGGCAAAAGTTATATTTAGCTTTGATGATAAATCTGCCAAAAAGTTAAAAAACAAAAAAAATATTTTGGGTGGAAAAGGAGCAAACCTTGGTGAGATGGGTAGATTAGGCTTACCCGTTCCTCCTGGATTTACTATTACTACTGAAGTTTGCGATTTATTTTATAAAAATAAAAAAAAATTACCCAGAAAAGTATTACAAAATATTGAGTCAGAACTAAAGAATATTGAAAAGAAAACTCAAAAAAAATTCGGTGATTTAAAAAATCCATTATTAGTATCAGTTAGATCAGGTGCTAGAATTTCAATGCCTGGGATGATGGATACAATTTTAAATCTTGGTCTTAATGACAGAACAGTTGAGTCGCTAAAAAAGAGAACTTCTAACGGACGATTTGCTAAAGATAGCTATAGAAGATTTATACAAATGTACAGTAATGTAGTTTTGGGGGTAGAGGGACATTTGTTTGAAGAACTAATTGATAATTATAAGTTAACTAAAGGAGTTTTATTAGACACAGATTTAGACGAGAGCGATTGGGATGGTTTAATTATTAATTTTAAAGAGTTAGTAAAAAAAGAAAAAAAAATTAATTTTCCTCAGGACGTCAAAGAGCAATTACTAGGAGCAATAAACGCAGTATTTTTATCTTGGGACAGTCAAAGAGCAAAAACTTATAGAAAATTAAATCAAATTCCAGATCATTGGGGAACAGCTGTAAATGTTCAAGCTATGGTTTTTGGAAATATGGGAGATGATTGTTCAACAGGTGTTGCCTTTACAAGAAATCCTTCGACAGGAGAAAATTCTTTCTTTGGAGAATTTCTAATTAATGCACAAGGTGAAGATGTTGTAGCTGGTACTAGAACTCCTCAATACATCACTAAAAAAGCAAAAAAAGATTCAGGATCTAAAGATCCTTCAATGGAAGAGGCTATGCCCAAAGTTTATAAAGAGCTTGCAAAGGTATTTCTTAAGCTTGAAAGGCATTACAAAGATATGCAAGACATTGAGTTTACAGTTGAAAATAATAAACTTTGGATGTTGCAAACTAGATCTGGAAAAAGAACAGCTAAAGCTGCAATTAAAATTGCAGTGGATATGGTTAGAGAGAAATTGATTTCAAAAAAAGAAGCAATCAAAAGAATTGATCCAAATACTTTAGATACTTTACTACATCCCACTTTAGACGAAAAAGTTGAGAAAGAGGTAATTGCTTCGGGATTACCGGCATCTCCAGGAGCTGCAAGTGGTAAAGTTGTTTTCACTGCTGATGAAGCAGAGAAATTAAACGGGATGATGCAAGATACAATATTAGTGAGGTTAGAAACTTCTCCAGAGGATATACATGGAATGCATGCAGCTAAAGGAATTCTTACTGCAAGAGGCGGCATGACTAGTCATGCCGCCGTTGTTGCAAGAGGAATGGGGAGACCATGTGTTTCGGGCTCAAGTGAAATTACAATCGATTATGAGTTAAAACAATTTAAAGCTGGAGACGTGATTATTAAAGAGGGAGACATTATTACTATAGATGGGGGAAGTGGAAAAGTAATGAAAGGATTAGTTCCGACTGTTCAACCTGAAATTTCTGGATACTTTTCTACAATTATGAAATGGGCTGATAAATTTAGAAAATTAAAAGTAAGAACAAATGCAGAAACAGAGGTGGACAGTAAAACGGCTAGAGAATTTGGCGCTGAAGGAATTGGCCTATGTAGAACTGAGCATATGTTTTTTGATGAAGAGAGAATTTTATCTGTTAGACAAATGATTTTATCTAAATCAAAAGAAGATAGAAATAGCGCGCTTGATAAACTTCAACCCCACCAAAAAGAGGACTTTAAAAAAATATTTAAAGTTATGTCAGGTTTACCTGTTACAGTAAGATTATTAGATCCACCGCTTCATGAGTTTTTACCGAAAGCTGACAAAGACATAGATGAAGTCGCAAGATCCTTAAATTTATCAGCTAAAGAGATTAAAGATAGAATTGCAGAACTTCACGAAGAAAATCCTATGCTTGGACATAGAGGATGTAGGCTCGGTATTTCTTTTCCAGAGATTTACGAAATGCAATGCAGAGCAATATTTGAAGCTATAGTTGAATTAAAAAAACAAAAAGTAAAAGCAGCTTTTGTAGAAATAATGATACCATTGGTTTCAACAGAATCTGAATTAAAAATTTTAAGAGCTTTAGTTAATAAAATAGCTAAAGAAATAGAAAAAGAAAATAAATTGAAACTTGAATATATGGTAGGCACAATGATTGAATTACCACGTGCTGCTTTACAAGCAAAGTCTATCTCAAAACATGCTGATTTCTTCAGTTTTGGAACAAATGATTTAACACAAACAACCTTTGGGATAAGTAGAGATGATTCAGGAAAATTTTTAAACGATTATATTGATAATAAAATTTTTGATGTAGATCCATTTGTAAGCATCGATCAAAATGGAGTAGGCGAGTTAGTGGAAATAGCCTCCTCAAGAGGCAGAAAAACAAATAAAAATATTAAATTAGGTATTTGTGGCGAACACGGTGGTGATCCTAAGAGTATTGAATTTTGTTCTAGAACAGGATTAAACTATGTTTCTTGTTCTCCATTTAGAGTTCCTGTTGCAAGACTTGCAGCTGCACAAGCAGAATTATCTAAATAATAAAGTAGCATCAAATGATCTGGTGCTATGAGTAATTGCACCAACTGAAATTCTATTTACACCTGTTTTGGATATTTGTTTAACATTATTTAAAGTAGCATTTCCCGAATACTCTGTTTCATATTTATTTTTACAAAGTTTTAAACAATATTTTAACTGTGGAAATTTCATATTATCAAAAAGTATTCTTTTAAATTTTAAGCCTAAAATTTGTTTAAGCTGATTTACATTTTCAACTTCAACTGTAACAATTTTCTTTGTTTTTATAGCTTTCTCAACTAACTCCCTAAGACTAGAAGATGCACTTATATGATTATCTTTAATAAGAATTTCATCGCTTAAATTATATCTATGATTATAACCACCACCTTTTTTAACGGCATATTTTTCCAGTGTTCTCAAATTAGGTGTAGTTTTTCTTGTACAACAGATCTTAGTTTTTTTACTAGTTTTTTTTACAAATTGATTAGTGATTGTTGCGATACCTGAGGCATGATTTAGAAAGTTTAAAGCAGTTCTCTCTGCGGTTAAGATCGTTTTCGTTTTAGCTTTAATATAAGCAATTACTTTATTTTTTTTTATTTTTTTCCCATCAGAGACTTTCTTTATAAAAATAGTTTCTCTCCCAATTAATTTAAACGCTGTTTTACAAAATTCTAAACCAGCTATTACACCATCTTGTTTAGCTATTATTCTAGCTTTAATAATTTTATTTTTTGCACTTACGATGTTTGTAGTGATATCACCTTTAGGCTTCAGGTCTTCCTCTAGAGCCTTTCTTACAACTGATTTTATATAAAATTGATTTAATACTTGCACTGATCTAACGACCGATCTCGGTCATTCTGATTACAGATTTTCTCGCGGCCTCTATAGTTTTGCTATCTAAAATAATCTCATTAGTTTCATTTTCTAAACAATTTAATATTTTTTTTAAATTAATTTTTTTCATATAAGGACATAAATTGCATGGCTTGATAAAAGATACGTTTGGATTATCAGCTTCTACGTTGTCACTCATTGAACATTCTGTAACTAACATAACTTTTTTTGGTTGTTTATTTTTTACATAATCAATCATTCCAGATGTTGATCCTGCAAAATCAGAGGCAGCAATTACATCTGGCGGACATTCAGGATGAGCAATAATTTTAATCCCAGGATTTTCTGCTTTAATTTCTTCTATTTCTTTTCCTGTAAACTGTTCATGCACTATACAAGTTCCTTTCCAAGAAATTATTTTGACCTTGGTATTTTTTGCTACATAGTCTGCTAAATATTGGTCGGGAAGAAAAATTACTTTATCTACATTTAAAGACTCAACTACTTTTACTGCGTTAGCTGAAGTACAACAAACATCAGTTTCTGCTTTAACGTCTGCAGAAGTATTTACATAAGAGACAACAGGAACGCCTGGAAACTTTTGTTTTAGTAATTTTACATCTTCACCTGTAATAGAATTAGATAAAGAACAGCCTGCTTGCATGTCAGGAAGGAACACTTTTTTTTCTGGACACATTAATTTTGCTGTTTCTGCCATAAAGTGTACCCCACACATAATAATTTTATCAGCTTTTGTTTTAGACGCCTCTACTGCTAAAGCTAATGAGTCGGCGGATATATCTGCTACACCGTGGTAAATTTCCGGAGTTTGGTAGTTATGAGCAAGTATAATTGCATTTTTCTCTTTTTTAATCTTATTAATTTTCTCTATCAATGGAGCATGAATTTTCCATTCAGCTTCAGGAACGAATTTTGAGATTTTCTTATAAATCTCTTGAGTAGGGCTCAAATTTTGTTGTTGTACAGACATACTAATTCCAATTTACCAACTTGAGATTAAATTGTCATTCATTTATTGTCGCATTATTATTGCGGTCGTGCTGAAATTGGTAGACAGGCACGCTTGAGGGGCGTGTGGGTTTCCCGTGAGAGTTCGAGTCTCTCCGACCGCACCAAAAAAAGGCATTTATGATTGAATATTTAAGAAAGCATAAAAGAATTATATTTATAATTTTAGTAATAGCTTTTATTGAATTGAGTGGATATGGGATACTAGCGTCTTTATCTAGGTTACTTAACGTTCTCTAAAATTTTACACTCTTTATTATTTGCTAATAATTTTTTATCTATAAAATCCTCAAGATTAGGTTCGAGAACTTTAATTAATCCGAAGGGGTAAGGCTGATCAATAAGAATTTTTCCTATTTTAATATTATTAAAAGTAATTTCATCACCAATATTTAATTCTTCAGATGATGATATGGGCAACAATCTTCTTCTAAGTTTGTTTTTTAATTTCATCCTTGCAGTATTTTCTTGCCCTACAAAACATCCTTTTTTAAAATCTATGGCTTGAAGTGTGTCAAAATTTGCTTCTAAACCAAACAATTGATCTTTTAAATTTATCAATCCTTTTTCAGGTACTCCTAATTTATGAGCAAGAGAAAAATACTCTTTACTATCAATTATAGAAAGATTTAATTTTTTTATTGTTAAGTAAAGTTTTTCTAGATTTGAAATTATTCTCGCTCCTAATTTATTATTTCTTGGATCTAAAAAAATAGGGGTATCTCTGTAAGTAATTGTATTTTCATTTGATTTTAAATCTCCTTGTAATTCTTTGAATTTTGAGTCGTTTATAACCCCAATAACAAATTCAGTAGAAAAGTCTTCAATTTCAACTTTTGATCTTAATTTGTATTTTGATAAATCTTTAATTAGCTCCCCAGTGGAGTTTTCGCTACAGTCTAATAAATATCCTTTGACATTTTGAATTATAAAAAATTCATTCAGATATTTGCCTTGAGGAGTTAATAAGGCTGAAAAAATAGAGTTTTTATTAGAAACTTTATTTATGTCGTTTGTAATTATATTTTGTAGAAAATCTTTAGAGTCTTCTCCACTTACTAAGATTACACCTCTTTTTTCTAAAATTACAACTTGATCTTTTTTCATAATTGTTCCTTATACAATATATTATATATAAAAAACATGTCTGATAATTATAGTCTCATTATTAAAAATGGTTCCTGTTATATCGATGGAAAATTGATTAAATCTGATATTGGGTTATATGAAAATCAAATTAAAAAAATAGGTAATATAGAGGAAAATAATACTAAAGTTTACGATGCATCTGGGAAAGTAATTTTGCCAGGCATCATAGACACCCAAGTGCATTTTAGAGAACCTGGATCAACTGATGCAGAAGATTTAGAAAGTGGAAGTAGAGCTGCAGTTCTTGGAGGTGTAACCTCTTTGTTTGAGATGCCTAATACTAACCCTCCAACAGCAAATTTGGTAGAGTTTGAAAAAAAATTAAAAGCTGCAAAAAATAGAATGCATAGTAATTATGCATTTTATTTTGGTGCAACTCCACAAAATACTGAACAACTTTCACAACTTAAAAACATTGAAGGTTGTTGTGGAGTAAAACTTTTTGCAGGTTCATCGACTGGAAATTTATTAGTTGATAAAGAGGCTGATATTGAAAAAGTGATTTCAAGTAGTGACAGAATAGTTTCGATTCACTCCGAGGATGAAGATATTATAAAATTAAGGAAAAAATTTATTAGACAGGGAGATGTGCACTCTCATCCTGATTGGAGAAATGTCGAGTGCGCAATATCTTCAACTCGAAGGGTAGTAAAAATTGCTGAAAGATATGACAAAAGAATTCATGTACTTCACGTGACCACAAAAGAAGAAGTAGATTTTTTAGCCATGCATAAAAAAAATGTAACTTTCGAAACTACACCTCAACATTTGACATTATACGCTCCAGATTGTTACGATAAATTAGGCACTTATGCTCAAATGAATCCACCACTAAGATCTAAAGATCATTATGATCGTCTCTGGGTTGCCATAAAAAATAATATTGTAGATGTTCTTGGGTCTGATCATGCACCGCATCTAAAAATAAATAAAGATAAAGAGTACCCTAATACTCCTTCAGGAATGCCAGGAGTTCAAACTATCTTTCCAGTCATGATTGACCATGTAAACAATGGAAAACTCTCATTAAATCAGCTTATAAATTTGATGTGTGAAAACCCATGCAAAATTTTTGGAATTAAGAATAAAGGTTTTATAAAAGAGGGTTTTGATGCAGATTTAACAATTGTGGATATGAATAAAGAGGTAACTATAAAGAATGAGATGATCGCTAGTAAATGTGGATGGACTCCTTTTCATAATTATAAAGTAAAGGGTTTTCCTGTAGGAACAATTGTAAATGGTATTTTAGTTATGTCTGAAGGCAAAATAATAGTTGAATCTAAAGGGCAGCCTTTAAAGTTTTAAAATATTATTATCTTTCAAGTCTTGTTTAATTTCATCTAAAATAGCAGGATCATCTATAGTCGCAGGCATTTTATAAGGCTCATTATCTGCAATTTTTCTTACCGTTCCTCTTAGCACTTTCCCCGATCTTGTTTTTGGCAATCTCTTAACTACAATCGCTATTTTGAAAGCTGCAACAGGACCAACTTTTTCTCTAACCATTTTTACACATTCACTAATTATTTCTTTTTTATCTTTAGTTACCCCTGCTTTAAGTGCAAGCAAACCGATAGGTATTTGACCTTTAAGTTTATCGGCAATTCCTATTACTGCGCACTCCGCAACATTTGTATGTTCTGCCAAAACCTCTTCAATAGCCCCAGTAGACAATCTATGACCTGCAACATTAATAATATCATCTGTTCTTGACATGATCCAAACATAGCCATCCTCATCTATGTGTCCCGCATCATAAGTTTGATAATATCCAGGGTAAGTAGTCATGTAATTTTCCTTATATCTTTTATCTGCGCCCCACAATGTTGGAAATGTTCCTGGAGGAAGAGGGAGTTTTACAACAATATCTCCCATCTTACCCGGGCCTACTTCTTTACCTTCAGAATTTAAAACTTTGAGATCATAACCTGGCACTGGTTTAAAAGCTGAACCATATTTTACAGGAAAATTTTCTATACCTGTGCAACTTGATGTTATTGCCCAACTAGTTTCAGTTTGCCACCAATGATCTATGACAGGTGAGTTGGAAAGTTTTTCAAACCATTTTATTGTATCAGGGTCGGCCCTCTCTCCAGCAAGAAACAGTTTATCAAATTTGCTTAAATCATACTTTTTAAAAAATTCTCCGTTAGGATCTTCTTTTTTTATAGCTCTTATTGCTGTTGGTGCAGTAAAAAGAGATTTTACTTTGTGTTCTGAAATTACTCTCCAAAAAACTCCTGCATCAGGAGTTCCCACTGGTTTTCCTTCAAACAGAACGGTAGTACAACCATAAAATAATGGGCCATAAACTATGTAAGAGTGTCCAACAATCCAACCAATATCACTAGCAGACCACCACACATCCTCCGGTTTCATATTATAAATATTTTTCATAGTCCATTTTAATGCCACAATATGCCCACCAATATCACGAACTATTCCTTTAGGAAGACCTGTAGTTCCCGATGTATACAGAATGTAAGCGTAATCATTTGCATTCATTTTTTCACACTCCGCAGGTTTTACATCTTTGTGAGCATCATCCCATGAAATATCAACAGTAGGATTTAACTCTGCTTTATCTTTTTCTCTTTGAAAAATTATACATTTTTTTATTTTATGATTTGCTAATTCTAATGCCTTATTTACTAAAGGTTTGTAATGAACAGTTCGTCCAGGTTCATAGCCACATGAGGCAGTGACAAGAATTTTAGCTTTTGAGTCGTCAATTCTACTTGCAAGCTCATTGGCAGCAAACCCTCCAAATACAACTGAGTGAACTGCACCAATTCTTCCACAGGCAAGCATAGCCACTACTGCCTCTGGAATCATAGGCATATAGATTATAACCCTGTCTCCTTTACTTACGCCTTGTTTTTTTAAAGCTCCAGCAAATAAAGCAACTTTTTCTTTAAGCTTGCTGTAAGTTATTTTTTCTTTTGTACCAGTGATGGGGCTATCATAAATGATAGCTAGCTTTTCACCTTTGCCTTGATCCACATGAAGATCTAGTGCGTTATAACATGTATTCGTTATCCCGTCTTCAAACCATCTATAAAATGGAGGGTTGTCAGAATTTAAAATTTTAGATGGTTTTTTGTACCAAAATATATCTTTTGAAATTTCTTTCCAAAAATCTTCTCTATTTTTTATAGATTTTTGATAAATTTCATTATAATTTTGAGTCAATTTAAACCCCCCAGAATTCTTTAATTTTCTCGATTATTTCATAAATATCCCCAAAAAAAAATAAAAAAACCAATAAATATGCGGTTTTTTAATAAAAAAAACACTTCACTGTAACTTTTTTTTTTACTATGGTTCCGAGCATATTATTCGGTGGTGAGCTTATTAATCACTCGTCCGAGTAGTTTATATATAAACTAAACGAAAACTAAACAAACGAGGGAGGTTTTCATGAGAAAATTAGGTCTTCTTGCTTTAGCAGCTGTTGCCTTTTTAGGTATAACTAGCTCAGCTAATGCGGCGACTGCATTGTTACAAACGAATGATTTCGTAGGAATTTCATTCTGGCTTGTTTCAATGGGAATGATTGCAACAACTGTGTTTTTCTTCGCAGAAAGAGGTACTGTTGCTGCATCATGGAGAACATCTTTAACAGTAGCTGGACTTGTAACTGGTGTTGCATTTGTTCACTACATGTATATGAGAGAAGTTTGGGTGTCGACTGGTGACTCACCAACGGTATACAGATATATCGACTGGTTAATCACAGTGCCACTTCAAATGATCGAATTCTATCTAATCTTGGCAGCTGTTAGAAAGGTGCCAACTTCTATATTTTGGAAGCTATTAATTGGTTCATTAGTAATGTTAATCGGTGGATACTTAGGTGAAGCTGGTTACATACAACCATTTGTAGGTTTCGTAATTGGAATGGCTGGATGGATTTACATCTTGTTTGAAATATTCTCAGGTGAAGCTGGAACAATGGCGGCTAAAGCTGGTAACAAAGCTATGGCTACAGCCTTCAGCGCTATGAGAATAATCGTAACTATTGGTTGGGCAATTTATCCTTTAGGATATATTTTTGGTTACCTAACTGGTGGTGTTGATGCAAATGCTTTAAACGTTATTTATAACTTAGCTGACTTTGTTAACAAGATCGCTTTTGGTCTAGTTATCTGGGCAGCAGCAATGCAAAACACAAGATTATCATCTAGATAATAGATAATTAATTGAAAAAGGGCGGGTATGTCTCACATACTTGCCCTTTTTTTTTGATACTAACTAACTATGGAAATATCTAAACCTTATAAAGGAAAAGGAAAAAGAAGATTAAAGAAAATGCCTTTTACAGTGAAGGGCTATATACTTTATTACGCTTTTTTTTGGGCAGTTATTATTTCAATTTATCTAGCTTATTATTAAGTGATGCCTAAAATAACTTACAAAGATTATCAAGGTTCTTCAAAAACTATTGAAGTCGAAAGTGGTTTGTCAGTAATGGAAGGCGCAATACAAAATGAAATACCTGGAATTGATGCTGATTGTGGAGGTTCTATGGCTTGTGCTACATGTCATGTGTATGTTGACGATAAATGGTTTGAAAAGATTCCAAAAGCACAAGATGCTGAAAACGATATGATTGATATGGCATTTGAACCAAAAAAAAATAGCAGACTTAGCTGTCAAATAATAGTTAATGATGAATTAGATGGTTTAGAAGTAACTACACCGGAGAAACAAACTTAGTGAAAAAAACTGATGTTATAATTATTGGCGCAGGACCCGTAGGTCTATTCGCAGTGCATCAATTAGGTATAAAAGGTCTTAAAGCAGTAGTAATTGATAATTTGGATAAAGCTGGCGGACAATGCATTGAACTATATCCTGATAAACCTATTTACGATATTCCCGCAGTTCCAGAATGCACAGGCGAACAATTAACTTCAAGATTAATTGAGCAAATTAAACCTTTTAATACTGAAATATTTTTAAATGAAAGAGTTGATGAGGTTAGGCAAGAAAAAAATAATTGGGTCGTGAAAACAAATAATAAAAATCAATTTTTAGCACCAAACATAATAATTGCAGGTGGAGTTGGCTCATTTGAACCTAGAAAAATTTCTTTAAAAGAAGCTGAAAAACTTGAGGGAAAATCTGTATTCTATGCAGTTAAAAATAAAGAACAATTCAAAGATAAAAAAATTTCAATATTTGGTGGAGGAGACTCAGCTTTAGATTGGACGTTAGAACTTTCAAAATTTTCAAACGTTACACTTATACATAGAAGAAATGATTTTAGAGGAGCACAGCACACTCTTTCAGAATTAAGAAAATTAGAAAAAGAAGGTAAAGTTTCAATAAAAACACCTTGCCAAATTGACTCTTTAGATAACGAAAATGAATTAAAATCCATCACTGTAAAATTTGATGATGGAAAAACAGAAAAAATTAAAACTGATGTAATTCTAGGATTTTTTGGTTTAATAATGAAATTAGGTCCAATTGCTGAATGGGGGCTGAATATGGACAAAAAAACCATTGAGGTAAATTCAGAAAATTTCGAAACGAATAAAAAAGGTATTTTTGCTGCAGGAGATATATGCTCATATCCTGGAAAACTTAAATTAATTCTATCAGGATTTCATGAAGTTGCTTTAGCTTCAGTAGAGTGCTTTAAAAGAGCGAGACCTAACGAAAAATACAGATTTGAGTTCACTACATCTTCTAAAACTATTAAAGATAGGCTTGGAAAAAAATGATAGAACTTCTTACCGCTAATACCCCAAACGGTAAGAAAATCTCTATAATGCTTGAGGAGATAAATTTTAAATACAAGGTAACAAAAGTAAATATAAATAAAGATGAACAATTCAAACCAGAGTTCGTTAAACTAAGTCCTTTTAGAAAAATTCCTGTCATAATAGATCATGAAAATAATCAAAGTCTTTTTGAGTCAGGTGCAATTTTGATTTATCTTGGTGAAAAAAGCGGCAAGCTTTATGATAACGATAATAGAACTCAAATAAATCAGTGGTTGATGGGTCAAATGGCTTATATAGGACCAATGTTAGGACAACATCATCAATTTCATCATTATAATCCTGGAAAAAGTAAATTTGGAGAGGAAAGATATTTTAAAATATCAGAGAGAATTTATAAAGAATTAGATGAAAGATTAAGCTCATCAGAGTATTTAGCTGGGAATCATTATACGATTGCTGATATTGCTACCTTTCCATGGATTGCTAGGCATGAATGGCATGACATTGGTCTTAAAAAATTTAAAAATTTAACAAGATGGTATAAATTAATCTCATCAAGACCAGCTGTCCAAAAAGGTTTCGATCTTTTGAAAAAAAACGAAAAAATTCCAGAAGCTTAATCTTCTATGAAAATTTTTTCATCTCTTTCGTGTCTCTCTTGAGCTTCAATCGAAAGAGTGGCTACTGGCCTTGCCATTAATCTCTTAAGACCTATAGGTTCGCCAGTTTCTTCACAAAAACCATAGGTTCCTTCTTTAAGCCTTTGTAAAGCTGAGTTGATTTTTAATATTAGTTTTCTACTTCTATTTAAAGCTTTCATTTCGACTGACTTATCTGTTAATGATGAAGCTTGATCAACAATATCTGCAGAAGAAACGTTATCATCACCAGAATTAAGAAGATTACCTAGATTGTTTGCTTTAATTATATCTTTTTTCCAGTTTAATAGTTCATCAGTAAAAAATTTTTTATGTTTTGCACACATGTATTTTTCTTTACTACTGGGAATGTATTTTTTTTTAGTAATAGATTTTACCATTTTTTGAATTTTGGGGAGTATATGTTTGATTTTAGTCGTGTCAATAGCTTATAAATTGTATTAATTACTTTATATGATAGTCAAAAAAAACATATTTAATATCTATTATTTATTTATACTTAGTCATTTAACACTTTGGACACTGGTTCCTACTTTTTCAAATACTAATTTACCTTTAGATACTATTGAAGCTCTTGCATGGGGAAGTAATTTAGGGTGGGGTTTTGATAAACACCCTCCCTTAAGCGCTTTTGCAGTAGAATTATTTTTTTCTATATTTGGATCAAATGATTGGGCATATTATTTTTTAAGCCAACTTTTTGTTGTAGTTGCTTTCATTTATGTTTGGAAATTCTCAAATGAAATATTAGATAATAAAAAATTAGCTCTAATTTCTATACTAGTTTTAGAGGGTATTTATTTCTATAATTTTACAACTCCTGAGTTTAACGTAAATATAAGTCAATTACCTTTTTGGGCTATGGCTGTTTATTTTTTTTGGAAAAGCCTTGAAACTAATAATAAATCATTCTGGTTTTTATTCGGGATTTGTTCAGCATTAGGTTTTTTATCAAAATATTTATTTGTCTACATCCTATTTTCTCTTTTTTTATATTTATTTTTTAATCTTAAAAAATATAAAAAACATATAAATAATTATTTATTTTCAGTTATCGTTTCTTTATTAATTTTGTCTCCACATTTTATGTGGCTCTATGAAAATAATTTTTCTACTATTACTTATGGTTTTAAAAGATCAAGCTTAGGTGATAGTGAAATAGTAGATCATTTAGTTAATCCAATAATTTTTTTATTTAATCAATTAATTATTTTAATACCCTTTTTTATTATGATTTTTGTTTTATTGAAAAAAGTTAAGTTATTAAAATTCAAAAATCAAAAAACTACTTTTTTATTCACAGTAACTTTTTTGCCTATAATATTAATCTTATTAACATCTTTATTTACTGGTGCAAAAATTAGAACTATGTGGATGACTCCATTTTATTTATTTTTTGGAGTTTTCTTTATTGAGTTTTTTAAAAGAAATATAGATTTCAAAAAGCTTAAAAAGTTTTTTATTTTTTTTCTATTTTTTTTCATTTTTTCACCAATGCTTTATTTAAGCATTTCTTTAATAGATAAAACAAAGCGAACTGATTATCCGGGAAGAGAGATATCAAGGCTTGTTCAAAATAAATGGGACAATAACTTTGTGAATGAAATTAAAATTGTAGTTGGAGATGAATGGTCAGCAGGAAATCTATCGTATCATTTAAGATCCAGACCAGTTTGGATTAATGATTTAGGGCAAAAGATAATGAACATTAAAGATAATCAAGGAGTAATTTATACTGGAAACCCAAGTATTTTAAAAAAAATATGTCCTGGAGTTTTTGGAACTATTAGACCAGTTGGGTACTGTATGATAGGAAAAAAATGAAAAAATTGATAATTTTAATACCTGTTTTTAATGATTGGGAGTCTCTAGAAAAATTAATTATTGAGATTAATGAAAATATAAAAGAATTTCAAAAGATTCATATTGAATGTCTTGTTGTTAATGATGCATCAACAATAAAGCAACCAATTTTAATTAAACCATCTGTTATTAAATCAATCCAAATTTTGAACATGAGAGAGAATAGGGGACATGCCAGATGTAATGCTTTTGGAATAAGATATGTTTCTGAAAAAAAGGATTTTGATTATTTAATATTAATGGATGGCGATGGAGAAGATAGACCGATAGAATTAAAAAAATTAATTCAAAAAATTATAGAAGATCCAAATAAATCGGTAGTAGCAAAAAGAATTAAAAGATCTGAAGGTCCTTTTTTTCAATTTCTATATTTCATGCACAAGCTAATCACATTAATATTTACAGGAAAGAAAATAAATTTTGGAAATTATAGCTGCTTAATTAAACAAGATGTAAAAAAACTTTCTACTCAAGCTAGTTTGTGGAGTAGTTACTCTGGATCAGTAAAAAAACATCTAAATAATTTAAATGAGATAGAATCTGAAAGGGGCGCTAGATATTTTGGACCATCAAAAATGTCATTTATGAAACTTTTAACGCATTCTTTCTCAATTATTGCAGTTTTCAAATTTCAAGTATTTTTAAGGTCATTATTATTCATTTTAACCTTGTCTCTCTTGAATCATAATCTCGACATTAACCTAAACTTTTTAACTGCTTTAATTATAATATTTAATTTAATTATTTTAATTGTTTCTTTTAGAGAAAAAGAGGAAGAGCTTTTTAATAGCCAAGAAAATTTAGAAAGCAAAAAAGAGATAACACGCTAAAAAGTTGTATTTAGAGTCTTAAATAGAATCAAAATAGAATCAAAAGGTGAACATTTGTCTAAGAATTTGATCTATTGTGGATATTCTAAAACATAGGTAGTGTTGCAGTTTATCAGGTGAAAATTATGAAAAAACTCAAATGTCATTGTGGTCAATTTAAAGCTGAAATAAATATTGATAATTTAGCTAAAGTCTTGAGATGCAATTGCTCCATTTGCAAAAGAAAAGGTGCAATAATGTCTATGGTTAGAAATGATGATTTTAAAATTGTTAAGGGAGAGGATAAATTATCTCTTTATCAATTTCATACAAAAGTTGCAAAACACTACTTTTGCTCTATTTGCGGAATTTATACGCATCACAATCCAAGATCTAATCCGTCTATGACAGGTTTCAATTTAGGTTGTGTAGAAGATATTGATACATTAGACCTTAAAAACGTTGAGATTAACGACGGAAAAAATCATCCTCTAGATAAAAATTAAGATGCACTCCAAAAAGTTGAACTTTAATAATAAAGTAAAAAAAAAATATCTTCAATTCATAGAGACACAAGAAATTTTATCAGAGCCTTTTAGAGATAAAATAGGACAACTAAAAAAATTTTTTTTACCGATAAGCAAAAAGATTTTTGAACATAAAATTAAAAAAAAAAAAACACTAGTTGTTGGTTTGACTGGAGGTCAAGGTTCAGGAAAATCAACAATTTCTAATATTTTGAAAATTATTTTAAAAGAGATGTACGAACTTAATACAGTCATATTTTCCATTGATGATTTTTATAAAACTTTAAATGAGAGAAAAAAAATGGCAAAAAAAGTAAATCCGCTTTTTCTTACAAGAGGAGTACCAGGTACTCATGATACCAAATTACTTTTCAGCTGTCTAAAAAAATTAAAAAATTTTACTCAACCAAATCTGTATATTCCAAAATTTGATAAATCTATGGATGATAGAAGTCCAAAAAAAAAATGGCAAAAAATAACTAATAAACCAGACATTGTAATATTTGAGGGATGGTGTGTCGCGGCAACACCACAAAAAAAAAAAGATTTAATAGTTCCAATAAATATATTAGAAAAAGAGAGCGATAAAAAAAAAATATGGAGAAGTCGGGTTAATGCAGAACTCAAAACTAATTATAAAAAGATATTTAAATTAATTGATTTAAAAATATTTTTAAAGGTACCTAGTTTTGATTACGTTTATAAGTGGAGACTTTTACAAGAAAAAAAACTAAGAATGACTTCTAAAGGAAAAAAAACGATGAACGATATTCAGATTAAAAATTTTATTATGCACTATGAAAGGCTAACAAAACATATGTTAAAAAATTTAAAAAGAAAATCTGATTTTACAATTAATATTGACAAAAAGCATCGATTGAAAAGTATGAAAATTAATTAAAATGAAAAAAATTGTTATTACCTTTTTTTTAGCTCTACATTTTATGAGTCTCGAAGCGAGTGAAAATTTCAAATTTTATTTACAAAAAGCAATAAGTAATAATTTAGAATTAAATGCAGAAAGAAAAAATTTAGAGTCAGCTAAACAAGATAAGAATATATCAAGAAGTGAATTTTTACCAAGTATTACTATTTCTGGAGATCAAACTAGCACCACCTCAACTAGCAGAACTAATCAGAGTGGAGCCAGTTTAGCAGACTCAAATTCGGATACTGAAAATAAAATTATATCTTTAGAACAAGTAATTTTTTCTGGTTTTAAAGGGGTTAATACCTTCAAAAAATCTGAACTTAAAACCCAAAAAGCAATTTTAAAATTAAAACAATTAGAACAGCAAATAATTTTTGAAACTGCTTTTGCTTATTTTGACTATATTTTTAAATATAATAACGAAAAATTTAATTTTTCTAATGTTAATTTATTTGAGAGACAGGTAGAATTTGATAATGCAAGATTGCAAAAGGGAGAAATTACTTTAACTGATTTAGCACAATCAGAATCATCTTTGGCTGGTGCAAATGCAAATTTGATTAAAGCAAAAACTGAGCTTCTTTCTTCAATTACAAATTTCGAAAGAATTACAGGAGAAAAAATACCAAGCTTTGAAAATTTAAATCAAAAAGTTCTCGTTAATTTACCAAATACCTTAAATAGCTCCTTAGATCAATCAAGCCTTAAAAATTTAACGCTTTTAATTTCTAGATTAGATTACGAAATTTCAATAAAAGAGTTAAATATTGAAAGAGCTAGACTTTCTCCCAAAGCTTCAATTAAAGTCTCAAAATCTGAAAACAAAGATTTTAGTTCAACAATAGATGAAAAAAACGATGAGACAGTTAAAGCAACTATTACCTGGCCAATAATAAAAGGCGGAGAAAATATTTCATCGATTAAAAAATCTTCATTAGAAAAACAACGATTTCAACTACTTCTGAAGGATACAAAAAACAAAGTCTTATCAGAAACCTCAAACTCTTGGTCTAATTACCAATCATCAAAAAGTGTGTTAGACGCCACAAAAGCCCAATTAAAAGCTGCAGAAATAGCTAACGAGGGTATTACACTTGAATATGATTCAGGTAACACGCGTACAACATTAGAAGTTATTCAATCAAGAAGTCTTCTTTTGGAAGCTCGGATAGCTCATTCTAAAGCTCAAAGGGACTACATTGTTTCACAATTTGAGCTTGCAAAGCAAATAGGCTTTCTCTCACAAAAATCCGTTAAATAGAGGCCTTCTTTTAAGGCCTTGAAAAAAAGAACAAAATGTGTACATTTATATTAACGATTCGAATAATAAAAAGGATAAAATATGACAAAAAATAACTTAAAAGTGGTTAAAACTGATAATAAAAAACAACAAGAATTAAAGGAAAAAAACAAGTCTTTAGAGGCTGCAATAAGCCAAATAGATCAAAATTTTGGAAAAGGCTCAGTAATGAGGCTTGGACAACAGCAAGCGTTAGATGTGGAGGCTATTTCAACTGGATCTTTAAGCTTAGACTTAGCTCTTGGTATTGGAGGCCTACCAAAAGGAAGAATTATTGAGATTTATGGCCCAGAATCATCAGGTAAAACTACTTTAGCTTTACAAGTAGTAGCTGAAGCTCAAAAAGCTGGTGGAATATGCGCATTTGTTGATGCTGAGCATGCTATGGACCCAGTTTATGCTAAAAAACTAGGTGTAAAAACTGAGGAATTATTAATCTCCCAACCAGATACAGGAGAACAAGCCTTAGAAATAACTGACACACTAATAAAATCTGGATCAATTTCAGTTTTAGTAGTGGACTCAGTCGCAGCATTAACCCCTAAGGCTGAGTTAGAGGGAGAAATGGGAGATCACCATGTGGGTCTTCAATCTAGATTGATGAGTCAAGCATTAAGAAAAATTACAGGGTCAGTTTCTAAATCAAATACAATGGTAATATTTATTAACCAAATAAGAATGAAAATTGGTGTTATGTTTGGTAATCCGGAAACTACATCAGGTGGTAATGCTCTTAAGTTTTATTCATCCGTAAGAATGGACATAAGAAGAATAGGGGCAATTAAAGAAAAAGATCAGATCATAGGTAACTCAACTAGGGTAAAAGTGATTAAGAATAAAGTTGCACCACCTTTTAAAGTTGTTGAGTTCGATCTCATGTATGGAAAAGGAATAAGTAAATTAGGTGAATTAATTGATCTTGGGACTAAGGCTGGAGTTGTTGAAAAATCTGGAGCTTGGTACGCATATAAAGGTGATAAAATAGGCCAAGGTAGAGAAAACGCAAAATTTTACCTTCAAAAAAATCCTAACGTTGCAGCAGAAATAGAAAAAACTATTAGAGATGAAGCTTCAGCGATAAGTAAAGAATTAGAGGGAAACCCTTCGTCTAAAGAAAAAATTAGTGATAAAAAAGAAGAAGAATAAATTTTTCGCCATCATTTCAACGGGAGGTTTAATAAAGCCTCCCGTTTCTCATAACACCTCAACTTAAAATTGATAAAATCAATATTTAGTATTTAAAAAAACTAGTGTCAAAAAAAGCAGTGTACAATCTAGTTCAGATTGGTTTTAATTAATAAATAAAAAAAAGGGGGAAAAATGAGTACACAACAAGCATCAAGCTCGAAAGTGTCTTCATCTTTAGATACCTCTCATTTGAAGGTTAAATTTCCATTTAAAGCTAAATATGGAAACTACATTAACGGAAAATTTGTAGAACCTAAATCTGGAAAGTATTTTGATAATACTACTCCTATCACTAATGAAGTTATCTGTAAGGTGCCACGATCGAATGATAAAGACGTAGATTTCGCTCTAGACGCAGCCCACGCAGCATTTCCTGCATGGGGAAAAACATCAATCACAGAGAGATCAAATATACTCTTGAAGATTGCTGATGTTATAGAGAAAAATCTAAATGTTTTAGCTACAGCAGAATGTTTAGACAATGGTAAGCCAATAAGAGAATGTATGGCTGCAGATTTACCTTTGGTAATTGATCATTGGAGATATTTTGCAGGAGTTATAAGAGCTGAGGAAGGTTCAGTTGCTGAAATCAGCAATAGCGAATATTCTTACCACATACCAGAACCATTAGGCGTAGTTGGTCAGATTATACCTTGGAACTTCCCATTATTAATGGCTACATGGAAACTAGCTCCAGCATTGGCAGCAGGAAACTGTGTGGTATTAAAACCGGCTGAACAAACACCAGCATCTATAATGCTTTTAATGGAACTTATTGGAGATCTATTACCAGCAGGTGTCGTTAACGTTGTAAGTGGATATGGTCTTGAAGCGGGTAAACCATTAGCTTCTTCAAAAAGAATTAAGAAGATTGCTTTTACAGGTGAAACTACTACTGGACGTTTGATTATGCAGTATGCATCTCAAAACTTAATTCCTATTACTTTGGAATTAGGTGGTAAATCGCCAAATATCTTCTTTGAAGATGTTATGGCTAAAGATGATGACTTCTTTGATAAATGTTTAGAAGGTTTTGCTATGTTTACGCTTAATCAAGGAGAAGTTTGTACTTGTCCAAGTAGAGCTTTAATTCAAAAATCTATCTATGATAAATTTATGGAGAAAGCGATTGCTAGAACTAAAGCAGTGAAACAAGACAATCCTTTAAAAATGGAAACTATGATCGGAGCTCAAGCCTCACTAGAACAAATGGAAAAAATTAAGTCTTATTTAGACTTAGGCAAAAAAGAAGGTGCCAAAGTTCTATGTGGTGGAAGCGAAGCTAAGATTAACAGTGGTTTAGAAAAAGGAAACTATATCCAACCGACAATTTTCGAAGGTAAAAACAATATGCGAATATTCCAAGAGGAAATCTTTGGACCAGTTGTATCAGTTACAACATTTAAAGATGAGAAAGAAGCATTAGAAATAGCTAATGACACTCTATATGGATTAGGAGCAGGTGTTTGGACTAGAGACGGAAACATTGCATACAGAATGGGTAGAGGTATTGAAGCAGGTAGGGTTTGGACAAACTGCTACCATGCATATCCTGCACACGCTGCATTTGGTGGATACAAACAATCTGGTATCGGAAGAGAGACTCACAAAATGATGTTAAATCATTACAGACAAGTGAAGAATTTACACGTGTCTTACAGTGAGAAAAAATTAGGCTTCTTTTAACCAATAATATATAATGGCCCATGATTCTAAATCATGGGCCGAAACATAGAAATGAAAGTATCATTTACATTATCAGCAAAGAAATTATTAAATGAAATCAAAGAAGTTCACGGAGACGACCTTTTATTTCACCAATCAGGAGGATGCTGCGACGGCAGCGCACCTATGTGCTTTCCAGCAAAAGAATATCAAGTAGGAAATAGTGATGTAAAGCTGGGAGAAGTAGATGGAACCCCTTTTTATATGAATGAGGATCAATATGAAAAATGGAAACATACAGATTTGACTATTGATGCTGTTAAGGGAATTGGAGGCATGTTTTCACTAGATAATGGAACAGGGCAAAGATTTTTAACAAAATCTGAAATTTGCGTTGTAGTAGACAACGATAAAAAAGCTACAAACTAATCTCTTTATAGACAAGTTCTAAAATATCTGTATTTAATTAAATATGGGTCAAATTTTACTTACAGATGTTAGGAAAAAATTCTTAGATTACTTTCAAAAAAACAATCATAAGATTGTAGACTCCAGCAACTTAGTTCCAAACAATGATCCTACTCTGATGTTCACCAACTCAGGCATGGTTCAATTCAAAAATGTTTTCACAGGTTTAGAAAAAAGAGATTATAAAACAGCTACAACATCTCAAAAATGTGTAAGAGCTGGTGGAAAACATAATGATTTAGAAAACGTAGGATACACACCAAGACACCATACTTTTTTTGAAATGCTTGGAAATTTTTCCTTTGGAGACTACTTTAAAGAGCAGGCAATTATTCATGCTTGGAATTTATTAACAAAAGATTTTCAATTGCCAAAAGAAAAACTTTCTGTAACAGTTTACCATGAGGATGTAGAGTCATATAAACTTTGGAAAAAAATAGCAGGTTTAAGTGATGACAAAATAATAAAAATAGCAACTTCAGATAACTTTTGGTCAATGGGAGACACTGGTCCGTGTGGTCCTTGCTCAGAAATTTTCTACGATCACGGCGAAAAATTAAAAGGAGGACCTCCAGGAAGCCCAGATGAGGATGGAGATAGATTTATTGAGATATGGAATTTAGTATTTATGCAGTACGAGCAAATTTCAAAAGATAAAAGAATAAATTTACCAAAACCATCAGTAGATACTGGAATGGGCCTTGAACGAATGACAGCTGTCCTTCAAGGGACCCATGATAATTATAAGATCGATCACTTTAAAAAAATTATGGGTGCATCTTCCGATTTATTGAAGTCGCCCATAAATGTGTCAACTATTGCGAGTCATAGAGTTATTGCAGATCATTTAAGGGCTAGCAGTTTTTTAATTGCTGAAGGAATATTGCCTTCTAATGAAGGAAGAGGATATGTTTTAAGAAGAATTATGAGGCGTGGGATGAGACATGCTCATTCTTTAGGAAGCAAAGATCCTGTTTTTTATAAGTTATTTGATATTTTATTAAATGAAATGAAAAGTAGTTATCCTGAATTAATTACTGGTAAAGAATTAATAATAGAGACTTTAAAAAATGAGGAAGAAAAATTTTCTTCTCTATTAGAACGAGGAATGAAAATACTTGATGAAAATTTGACTAAAGTTTTAAATAAAACCTTTCCAGGATCAACAGCGTTTAAATTATATGATACTTATGGTTTCCCTTTAGATCTAACTGCCGACATTTTAAAAGGGAAGGGTATTAAAGTAGATAATGTTGGTTTTGAAAAGGAGATGGAAAAAAGTAAAGCTCTTGCGCGAGCCAATTGGAAAGGGTCTGGAGATAGGTCTGTAGAAGAAAGATGGTTTAAAATAAGGGAAGAAATAAATCCAACTGAATTTTTAGGTTATGAATTCGATAAAGCAGAAGGTGTTGTTATCAAGATTTTAAAAGACGGTAAGTTTGTAGCCTCAGCTAGCGCTGGAGATGAAGTAGAAATTATAACAAATCAAACCCCTTTTTACGGAGAGTCAGGAGGTCAAGTTGGTGATCAAGGTTATATTTTTAATTCAAATTGTAAAATAAAGATTAATGATACACAGAAAAAAATGGGAGATTTATTTGTTCATTATGGAAAAATTGAAAAAGGCTCAATATCAATTAGCCAAAACGTTAATTTAGAAATAGATGTTTTAAAAAGAAATAACTCTAAAGCTTATCATTCAGCAACTCATTTATTACACGAATCATTAAGAAGAACTTTAGGAAAACATGTCACTCAAAAAGGTTCATTAGTTTCACCAGAGAGGCTAAGATTTGATTTTAGTCATAATAAACCCATTGAAAAAGATGAAATGACAAAAATAAATAAAATTGTTAATGAAATTGTAGTTGGCTCTACTGATGTACAGACAAGAATAATGACCCCAAAAGAAGCAGTAGGCATGGGCGCATTAGCATTATTTGGTGAAAAATACGGAGAAGAAGTGAGAGTGGTTTTTATGGGTAAGGAAAACAACGGTTTTTTCTCAACTGAATTATGTGGAGGCACTCACGTTAAAAACACTAAAGAGGTTGGTAAATTTAAAGTTATAAGCCAGTCTTCGATTGCCTCAGGAGTTAGGAGAGTTGAGGCATTAAGAGATAAACAATTAGAAGTTTATGAAAAAACGCAAAAACAAGATAAATCCCAAAAAGAGTTAAATTTAAAGGATGAGATTACATTAATTAAAAAAGAATTACAAAAACTAAAAATAAATCCAGATTATAAAGATAATTTAAATTTAACCGAAAACTTAAAAAATTTAAATAAACAGCTAAACAAAGTAAAAATTGAAAGAGTAAAAAAAGATAAAAGCAAAAATATAATACAAGACAAAAAAATTGGAGATATAATAATTCGAGAACAAGTTTTGAAAGATTTTCCTCCTAAAGAATTAAGAAACATTATAGATGAAGGAAAAAAAGATATTAAATCAGGGATAGTAGTAGTTATTTCCACTTTTGAAGATAAGGTCGGTTTAGCTGTAGGTATAACTAAAGATTTAACCTCAAAATATGATGCTGTTGATTTTGTAAAAGCTGCTTCTGTTATTCTAGGAGGTAAAGGAGGAGGAGGTAGAAAAGATTTTGCTCAAGCAGGGGGGGTAGATAAAGACAAAATTAAAGAGGCTTTTAAAGAAATTTCTAAAAAAATTAGTTAAGTTTTTTCTTTAAATTTCCATCAATTGCCTCTAAGAATTGATTTGTTGTTAGGTATTTAGTTGATTTATCAATTAAGATTGCCAAATCCTTTGTCATTGATCCGCTCTCAACAGTTTTAATACACACTTCCTCAATATTTGTTGAAAATTTAATTAAATCTTTATTATCGTCGAGTTTTCCTCTATGAGCTAAACCTCTTGTCCATGCAAATATTGAAGCAATAGGATTTGTAGAAGTTTCTTTTCCTTTTTGGTGCATTCTGTAATGTCTAGTTACAGTTCCATGTGCAGCCTCGGACTCAACAGTTTTACCATCTGGTGTCATTAAAACGCTTGTCATTAATCCTAATGAACCAAATCCTTGCGCTACAGTATCTGACTGAACATCTCCATCATAATTTTTGCATGCCCAAATGTATCCGCCGTTCCACTTCATAGCACATGCTACCATGTCGTCAATTAACCTATGCTCGTAAATAATATTGGCTTTTTTAAACTTTTCAGAAAATTCTTTTTCAAAAACTTCCTGAAAAAGATCTTTAAATCTTCCGTCGTAAGCCTTAAGAATTGTATTTTTTGTTGACAAATAAACTGGCCATTTTCTTCCAAGACCATAATTCATACATGCTCTCGCAAAATTTTTAATTGAGTCATCTAAGTTATACATAGTTAATGCAGTTCCAGATCCAGGAAAATTAAAAACTTTAAATTCTTTTTTATTTTTACCGTCTTTTGAAGTCCATTTTACTTCAAGATTTCCTTCGCCTGGTATTAAAAAGTCAGTAGCTCTATATTGATCTCCAAAAGCATGCCTACCTATAACAATCGGCTGTGTCCAACCTGGTACAAGTTTAGGAACGTTTTTACAAATAATTGGCTCTCTAAAAACAGTACCTCCTAGAATATTTCTTATTGTACCGTTAGGTGATCGCCACATCTTTTTAAGTTTGAATTCCTCTACTCTCGCTTCATCAGGTGTGATAGTTGCACATTTTACTCCCACACCATATTTTTTTATGGCATTAGCTGCGTCAATTGTTATTTGATCATCAGTCTTATCACGACTCTCCATTCCAAGGTCATAATATTTAAGATTAATGTCTAAATAGGGTTTAATAAGCTTATCTTTGATAAAAGACCATATGATTCTGGTCATTTCGTCTCCGTCTAACTCTACAACTGGATTTTTAACTTTTATTTTTGACATAAAAAATTGATTGATAAACTGTGATTTTTATACATATTAAGAAAAATTTAGCAAACTTTAAATTATGTTAAACACAATATTTCCAAAGATTCATAAAGAAGGTTATAAATTCTTGGCTATTTCAGTGCTAATAACTTTTGTAGCATTATTCTTATCAAAGTTATTGGGGTTAATTTTTATAATAATCTCAGTTTGGGTATATTATTTTTTTAGAGATCCCGAACGTTTTTCAATTAACGACGATAGTTATTTAGTAAGTCCTGCAGATGGACTTGTTACAGATGTTTCAGAGCGATCTGGACCAGAAGAATTAAGACTTGAAAATACTTCATTTACAAGAGTGAGCATTTTTATGAATGTTTTTAATTGTCATGTCAACAGAGTTCCAAATACTTGCAAGGTAGAAGAAATTTATTATAAGCCTGGAAAATTTTTAAATGCATCTCTAGATAAAGCTAGTGAAGAAAATGAGAGAAATTTTTTTAAAGTAAAATCAATGAAAGATAATGAGGAAATAATCATAGTTCAAATAGCAGGTTTAATTGCTAGAAGAATTGTATGTGAAGTTGAACAAGGTCAATCTTTGAAACAAGGAGATAGAATAGGCATGATAAGATTTGGGAGTAGAGTAGATATTTATTTTAAAAATAAAAAAGTTTTAGCTAAAATTGGGCAAAATGTAGTAGCTGGAGAAAGCTTAATTGCGTCTGACTAATGGATCAAAATAAAAAATTTAAAATAGTTTCCTCAAAAAAAACTAGATATCTTTTACCAAATATACTCACATTAGGTGGAGTTTGTCTTGGAATAAGTTCAATAAAATTCTCTATCGATGGAAACTTTAGTTTATCAGTCACTTTAATTTTATTAGCAGCAATTGTTGATGCACTTGATGGACGAATAGCAAGATTGATTAAAGGGACATCTGATTTTGGAAAAGAATTAGACTCATTAACAGATTTCGTAAGCTTTGGTATAGCACCAGTGTTTATATTATACTTTTGGGAATTGAATTCTTATGGAAAACTTGGATGGGCCATTGCTTTAATTTACTCTGTTTGTTGTGTGTTGAGGTTAGCTAGATTTAATCTTACTAAAAATGAAAATGAACAAGAATGGAAAAATAATTTTTTCGAGGGAATACCATCACCTGCGGGAGGATTAATAATTTTAATACCTTTAATTTATGAATTAAGTAATTTTAATTTAAACTTTGATTTAAAATTTATCACACCTTATCTAACAATACTTACTGCTTTATTGTTAGTAAGTAAAATTCCAACGCCCTCATTAAAAAAAATATCTATCTCTTCAAAAACTACTATTTTTTTACTTTTGGGCATTGGCACGATATTTATCGCTCTATTATTTTATACCTTTAAAACACTACTCGTTTTAAGTTTCATATATTTAATTTTTATACCTGGAAGTATTTTTTTATACAAAAAAGAGCTTAAAAAACATGCTACAAAAATATCAGATGAAGATCATGAAGATATTTTATAATGAAAAAATCCAAAAGAACAAAGAAAAGTAATTCTTGGAAGATTAAACAACACAGAGATCCATTTTTTAAAAAATCAAAAATACTTGGTTACAGATCAAGAGCATCATTCAAATTAATCGAATTAAACAAAAAATTTAAATTTTTAAAATCAAATACAAAACTTTTAGATTTAGGCTCGTACCCAGGCAGTTGGTCACAAGTTGCAAGTAAAACTATTACTAATGGAAAAATTCTATCCATAGATATTAAAAATATGAGCCCAATTAAAAATGTAAATTTCTATAAAGGTGATATTTTTAAAAAAACTACTAAGATCAAAATAAAAGATTTTTTTGATGGCAAATTAGAGGTAATCATTTCTGATATGGCAGCAAATACAACTGGAAATAAGTCACTTGATTCTATTAGAACAAATCAATTATGCTTAGAAATACTTAATTTATCTTCCAAAATTCTTATTCCTGATGGGGTTTTTGTTTCAAAAGTATTTATGGGTGAAGATTTTGATGAAATTAAAAACTTAGCTGAGATATTATTTAAAGAAATAAAATTTTTTAAACCTTTATCTAGTAGAAATGAATCCAAAGAAACTTATATACATTGTAGAATTTTAAAGACTTTATAATTTTTAAAAATCGTTTATAAGTTAATATGGAAACAATAAAAGAGTCTTTAACCTTTGACGATGTTTTGCTTATTCCAAAGTACTCTGATGTATTACCATCTGAAACTGATATTTCACTAAATCTATCCAAAAAAATAATTTTAAAAGTACCTTTCTTATCCTCAGCTATGGACACAGTCACCGAGTCTAAAATGGCAACGGCAATTGCAGAGTCTGGAGGAATCGGGGTTGTACATAGGAACCTAAACATAAAAAAACAAACTAAAGAGGTAATAAAAGTTAAGAAAAAAAAATTAATTGTAGGGGCTGCAGTTGGTACCAACAGCGAAGATTTAGAAAGAGCCAGGTCATTAATTGATAATGGATGTGATTTGATTGTTATAGATACAGCTCATGGACATAGTGAAAAAGTTCTTAAGATATTATCAAAAATTAAAAAAATAAATTTTAATGTTCCTATTTGTGTGGGAAATATTGCAACTGCGGAAGCTGCAAAAAAATTATATAATTCTGGTGCAGATATTATTAAAGTAGGAATTGGACCTGGTTCTATATGCACAACTAGAATGGTAGCTGGTATTGGTGTTCCACAGATTTCTGCAATTATGGAAGTCAGAGGTGCATTAAAAAATAGAAAAATAAAAATTATTTCAGATGGTGGAGTAAAATTTTCCGGAGACATTGCAAAAGCATTAGCCGCTGGAGCCGATGCCATAATGATGGGATCTATTTTTGCAGGTACGGCTGAAAGTCCAGGAAAAAAATTTAAAATAAAAGGAAGAATATATAAACAATACAGAGGAATGGGCTCAATTGGAGCAATGTCATCAGGTTCAGCTAATAGATATTTTCAAAAAAATTTTAAAGATAAGTCAAAATTTGTACCCGAAGGAGTAGAGGGCAGAGTTGAATATAAAGGAAATGTTTCGAAAATAATTTATCAATTAAAAGGAGGTTTACGATCTTCGATGGGGTACATAGGTGCGAAAAATTTAAATCAAATTTCAAAAAAAGCCAAGTTTATTAAGATTACAAAAGCAGGTTTTTATGAAAGTATGGTACATAGTGTGGAGATTACACAAAAAACAATTAATTATAAGTTATGATACTAAGATTTAAATTAGCTTTAATTTTACTATGTTTACCGAATAAATTAATGGCAAATAATATTTATTTTGATGAAGGTTTAAAACTATTTAATAGTAAAAAATTTGAAGAAGCGAAGTTTAAATTTGAACAAAACATAGTATTTAATCCGAAAAGTGAAATGTCCTATTTGTATCTGTCAAAAATTTTCAAGAATTTGAATGATAAAAATTTGCAAGAAAAGAATTTAAATACAGTCATTCTTTTAAATCCAGAAAATGAGGAAGCAATTTTTAACTTAGTAAAATTAAAACTGGAAGCATCAGATTATAAAAAAAGTAAAGAATTAAATGAAAGATTAAATAATATTTGTGATAAATTTTGTAATCAAAGTAAGAATTTAAAAATTGAAATTGAAAATTTATCAAAAAATTAAATGCAATTTCAAAAATTTAACGAGAGTATTTTAATCATTGATTTTGGGTCTCAAGTTACTAAATTAATAGCAAGAAGAATTAGAGATTTAGGCGTCCATTCTTATGTCATTACCCCATCAGAATTAAAAAAAATTAAAGATTACTCTAAAATTAAAGGTATAATACTTTCTGGAGGTCCATCATCAGTTACAAAGAGTAAATATCAAAGTGTTCCAAAAAATATCTTTTCTAAAAATATTCCAATACTTGGAATATGTTATGGCTTACAGTTAATTGCAAAATTATACGGTGGAAAAATTAAATCATCCAATAAGCGAAGAGAGTTTGGTAGAGCTTTTGTTTTTAAAAAAAGTCGGTCATTATTGACTAAAAATTTTTTCTCTCCTAAAGTTGCTGTCTGGATGAGCCACGAAGATGCAGTAGTTAAACTGCCTAAAGGATTTAAACAAGTTGCCTTTACAAAAAATTCTAAATTAACAATAATCGAAAATAAAAAAGAAAAAATTTATGGCGTACAATTTCATCCAGAAGTAACTCATACAGATAACGGTAAAAAAATATTCAAAAATTTCTTATTCTCCATATGTAAATTAAAAAAAAGATGGAGTATTGCATCTCAAAAAAATAGACTAATTCAAGATGTAAAAAAAATAGTCAAAAAGGATAAAGTTATTTGTGCTCTTTCGGGAGGAGTTGATAGCAGTGTTGTAGCATTATTGATTAACAAAGCTATCAAAAAAAATTTGATTTGTATTATGGTAGATACTGGCTTAATGCGAAAAAATGAATTTAAATACACTTATAAAATTTTTAAAAATAAATATAAACTTAATGTCCGTTTGATTAATGCCTCAAATATATTTTTAAGTAAACTTAAAAATATCTCTAATCCAGAAAAAAAAAGGAAAATTATTGGTAACTTATTTATTAAGATATTCGAAAGAGAGTCAAAAAAATTTAAAAAAATAAAATATCTCGCGCAAGGGACTCTTTATCCTGATATAATTGAAAGTAAGTCATCTACAGGAAGCAAAACTTCAAAAATAAAATCACATCATAATGTTGGAGGGTTACCTAAAAAGATGAATTTAACTTTAATAGAGCCATTAAAAGAATTTTTTAAAGATGAAGTAAGAATTCTTGGGAAAACTTTAGGATTAGAAAAAAATATATGTTATAGGCATCCATTTCCTGGTCCAGGGTTAGGTATAAGAATTATAGGAAATGTGACTAGAGAAAAAATTAAAATTCTTCAAGAAGCAGATCATATTTTTATAAATGAATTAAATGAAAATAATCTTTATCATAAAATTTGGCAAGCTTATGCTGCACTTCTTCCAGTAAAAACTGTTGGGGTGATGGGAGACTCGAGAACTTATGAGTTTACTTGCTTGTTAAGAGCAGTTATTTCCGAAGATGGAATGACTGCGGATTATTTTAGCTTTCCAAAAGAATTTTTAGATAAAATCTCTAATAAAATAATAAATAATGTGAAAGGTATAAATAGAGTGGTATATGATATAAGCTCAAAACCACCTAGTACAATTGAATTAGAATAAATTAGATATAAGCATGAATAAAAAAATTCTAAATATTGTTAAAAAAAAAAATAAATCTAAAATTGTAAGTCTAACAGCTTACTCAAAAAATATTGCAAAAATTCTTGATAAACATTGTGATATAGTTTTAGTTGGAGACTCCATGGCAAATGTTCTCTATGGTTTAAACGATACTCACAAAATAGATTTAAAGAATATGATACAACATACTATAAGTGTAAAAAAAGGTATCAAAAAGTCATTGTTAGTAGTAGATATGCCCAAAGGATCATATAACAATTTAAAATCAGCAAAAAAAAATGCGAAATTACTAATTAGAAAAACAAAATGTGATGCCATCAAATTAGAAAGTAACAATAAAAATTTTGAAATAATAAAATCTTTAGTTAAAATTAATATACCAGTAATGGGTCATATTGGTTTTACTCCACAGTTTAAGAAAAAATTTAAAATTGAAGGTGATACCAAAAATAAAGCCAATAAGCTTTTAAATGAGGCAAAAAATATTGAAAAGGCTGGAGCTTTTTCAATTGTATTAGAGTGTATAGACCCTAAAGCTTCAAAATTAATTACTAATAATTTAAAAATTCCGACTATTGGGATCGGATCTTCAGCAAATTGTGACGGCCAAATACTCGTTACTGATGACATGTTGGGTATAAGTGGTTTTTACCCTAAATTTGTAAAAAAATACTTGTCTCTTGATAGAATTATTGAAAAAGCTATAAAAAAATATAGCAGAGAAGTAAAATTGAAAAACTTTCCCTCGAAGAAAAATTTTTTAAATGGATCAAAATACAGATAAAAAAGTAGAATTTATAGATAAGTTGAAATTGTTTCTTATTGCTCAAAAAATTAAAATAATTTTAATTTTTTTCATTTTAGTACTTTTTTTGATTATTTTTTCAATTATGAAAATAAATCTAGAAAGAGAGAATATCTTAATGTCTGAAAAATTTATTCAAGCAAATATTTATTTAGCTTCTAATGATAAAGAAAAATCTAAAGAAATTTACGAGGAAATAATAAAAAGTAAAAATAAATTTTATTCAATTTTAGCTTTAAACACTATTCTTGAAAAAAAATTGGAGAATAATGAAGAAAAAATAATTAATTATTTTAACATTCTACAAGATTTATCTATTCCGTCTGAACAAAAAGATCTTTTAATTTTAAAGAAAGCATTATATTTAATGCAAATTTCAAAAATCGAAGAAGGTAAAAATTTATTAAAAAAATTGTCCAGCTCTGATTCTTATTTAAAAAAAATATCAGATCAAATATTAGAAAAATAAGTTTTTAAATAAATGAAAAATAAAATTATAATACTATTTATTATTTTAATCTATAGTTGTTCATTTGATAATAAATCTGGCATTTGGAAAAATGAGAATTTAATCACTGAAGATACAAATGATAGTTTTAGAGAGTTTAAAAAGCTCACTATTTCATCTAACCCCTTTAACAAAATCATAAATATCAAAAAAGATTTTAATTTTAAAACACAGCCATTAGTTGATGTAAAAGAGTGGAATGATATTTTTTATAGCGATAATAATAATTTACAAAATTTTAAATATTTAAATCTTAATGAAAAAAATTATAGAAGCAAAAAAATTACAAGAAAAAAAATTAATCAATATATATTATCGGAAAACAATAATATTATATTTAGTGATCTAAAAGGAAATATATTTATATTTTCATTGAAGGAGAAAAAACTAATTAATAAATTTAATTTTTATAAGAATAGATTTAAAAATATTGAAAAAAAATTAAATCTAATAGTAAATAATGGCATTATCTTTGCCTCTGATAATATTGGTTTTTTATATGCAATTGATTATAGAAAAAATAAAGTAATTTGGGCAAAAAATTATAAAATTCCTTTTCGTTCAAATTTAAAGATATCTCAAGATAAACTATTAGCTTCAAATCAAAATAATAAGTTATATTTTTTAAATAAATATTCCGGAGATATTTCTAAACTAATTCCAACAGAGGAAACAAGTGTAAAAAATAGATTTATTAATAATTTATCTTTAAGTAACAATTATCTACTTTTTTTAAATACGTATGGGTCTTTATATGCGGTTAATAAAAAAAATATGGAAATAAAATGGTTCGTAAATTTAAATCAATCCTTAGATATTAATCCTAGTAATCTTTTTTTAGGAAATCAAATAGTTAACAAAGATAATAAGATTATAGTTAGCTCAAATCGATTTACATTTATTATAGAAGCCGAGACTGGAACAATTCTTTTTAGAAAAAATTTTAGCTCCATAGTAAAACCAATTATAATAAATGGTCATTTCCTTTCAATAAGCAAAAATAAATTTTTAATTGCAACTAATATGAACAATGGGAAAATATTATTTTCTTTAGACATAAACAAGGAAATTGCTAATTATTTAAAAATTAAAAAAAAAGATGCTCAAATCAAAAGCATGATGATAGTGAATAATAAAATTTTTGTTTTTTTGAAAAATTCTTTTCTTTTAAAGTTTGATTTAAATGGGAAACTCAAAAATATTGATAAACTACCTTATAAAATAAATACTTTCCCAATTATTATTGATGGATCAATTATGTTTTTTGATTTTAAAAATAGACTCTCGGTAGTTAATTAACTACTGGACTTTCCACTCAATAGTGATAATTGCTTCACTTTTAACCCTTCTAAATTATCTGCTGGTTTTATTGGATAATCACCAGTGAAGTAATGATCACTAAATTGAGGATAATTGTCGTTCCTTTTTGAACCTGTTAAAGCTTTGTAAAGACCGTCTAAACTTAAAAATTTTAGAGTTTTGGCATTAATATATTCAGTCATTTCTCTTATATCTTTTTTATAAGCAAGCAACTCCTTCTCAGACGGCATGTCTACACCATAGAAGTCGGGGTATTTTATTTCTGGGCATGCTATTCTGACATGAACCTCTTTTGCACCACTCTCGTAAAGCATTTTAACAATTTTGTGGCATGTAGTTCCTCTCACAAGCGAGTCATCAATTAAGATTATTGATTTATTCTTTACTATTGTTTTGGTAGAGCTTAGTTTTAACTTTACTCCTAAACTTCTTATATTTTGAGTAGGTTCGATAAATGTTCTTCCAACATAATGATTCCTGATTAGACCTAACTCAAATAATTTTTTCGATTGTTCAGCATACCCGAGGGCAGCTGGCACGCCTGAGTCTGGGACTGGAACTACAAAATCTGCATTTAAATCTGTTTCTTTTGCAAGTTCTGAGCCTAAATTTTTTCTGTACTCATAAGCACATTTTCCGCTAATTAAACTATCAGGTCTTGCAAAATAAATATATTCAAACACGCAAGGTCTAGATTTTTGTATTGGGAACGGTTTTATGCTTTCGAGTTTTTCGTTTTCAACAAAAACAATTTCTCCATTTTCTACCTCTCTTAGAAACTTTGCTCCAACGATATCTAAAGCGCAAGTTTCTGAAGCAAAAATATAAGAGTTATTCAATTTTCCAATTACAAGCGGCCTAATCCCAAATGGATCTCTAACACCCACCAACTTTTTATTCGTCATAAGAATCAATGAATATCCTCCTTGAATTTGAAAAAGTGCATCAATCAATTTATCTAAAAATTTTACCCTTTTTGATTTTGCAATAAGTTGAACAATCGTTTCCGTATCACTAGTAGTTCTAAATATTGCTCCATCTTTGACAAGATTTTTTCTTAAAAGAAGAGCATTTGTCAAATTTCCATTATGAGCTACACTTAAACCTCCCATATGTAAGTCAGCGAAAAATGGTTGAATATTTCTTAATGAGGTTTCACCGGTAGTCGAATATCTATTGTGACCTATTGCAAATTTTCCAGGTAATTTTTCTATAATTTCAGAATTAGTAAAATGATCCCCGACTAATCCTTGTCTTTTTTCAGAGTGATAATTTTTTCCATCAAATGATACTATTCCACATCCCTCTTGCCCCCTGTGCTGCAAAGCATGTAGGCCCAATGCTACAAGTGCTGAGGCATCAATATGATTAGAAATTCCAAAAACTCCACATTCCTCTCTTAATTTGTCTGAATTAAATTTTTTCAATTTTTTCTTTCGTATCAATAAAATCATTACTTGAAGGAAATTCTTCAATTAATAATTCACTACCTTTGTAAATTATATTAAATGATTTTGCTTTATCTGCAGATATACCCCAATTTTTGTAAGGATAAAACCAATTAAATATCGAAAATATACACACACAAACTATATACCCCTTGAAAATACCAAACAAAAAGCCAAAAGTTTTATCGATTGAGCCAACCCCAGTCCATGTTACTGCTCTGCTTAAAACTTTACCAATTAAAATCAGAAAAAATAATGTAAAAATAAATATTGCCATACCTAAACCAAAACTGTTAATAAATTCAGATTCAATATAATCGCTCACATAAGGCTGAAATTTTGGTACCAAAATTATTGTAATAACTGTAGAAAGCACCCACTTCATGAAAGAAATTAAGCTAAGCGAGAAACCTTTTAAAAAACATTGAACAATGCTGTAAGTCATAATAGTAGCTGCAATTATGTCGAACAAATTTATATTTTCTAAAACTTTATCTATACTTTCCATCATTACAAAGGTTTTATCCTGTCTCCAAAAGGCTTATAAACTAAAAGTAACTTAGGAAGCAATGTAAGCACTGAAATCATTGCTAGCAGCATTGCTATTCCAGTGAAAAACCCAAAATAAATTGTCGGTATGAAATTTGATAAAACAAGTATAGAAAATCCAAATACAATAGTTATTGAGGTATTTAATATAGCAACACCAACAGTTTGATGACATCTATCTAAAGTTTGATTATAGTCATTAATTTTTTCAAATTCTTCTTTAAATCTGTAAATATAATGAATACTATTATCAACAGCAATTCCGATTGTGATCGCGGCAATAGTGATTGTCATCATATCAAGAGGAATGTTCATAAAACCAATTATTCCAAGAATAAAAAAAGCAGCAATAAAATTAGGAACTATTCCTATTAAAGATAAAATAATATTTCTAAATAAAATAAAAAACATTAAAAATATTCCCAACATGACTATTCCAAGGGTAAGAATTTGGGATTTAAATAAACTTTGAAGTAGATTATTAAATAGAATTAATACACCAGTTAATTTATACTCCTCTTTTTCTAAATTCAATTTAATTTTTAGATCATTATTAATTTTTTTAATAAGATCATTTCTTCTTAAATTTTCTAAAGAGTCTTTAATCCTTACGGAGACTCTAGCTTCATCCTCTTCAACTGAAATATAAGGTGATATAATTTCTTGTTTTATTTCTTCTGGAATTTTACTATATAAAACTGCGATTTCTAAACTTTGTAATTCTTTTTTATTTAAATCTTCTGCAACTCTTAAAATAGACCCAAAAGATAATACCTTACCTATTTCAGGTAATGATTCTAAATAATCATGCACTTTAAGTATTTTGTCCATTTTATCTCTAGTAAACCAATATTTTGATTTATCTTTATCTTTTTCATTATCTTCATCCCATTCAGAAAATTCGTCATCATCGGTTTTTTCATTTTTTGTTGAAGGAAATTTCAGAATTACATTTAATGGTGTAGTGCCTCCGAGTTCGTCATCAATTTTTTTCATTCCTTTAAAAATTTCAGTTTTTTTATCAAAGTAATTTATAAAACTATTCTCTACTTCAAGTTTTAATATACCAAATATACTAAAAAAAATTATGATTATCGTTGGGCCGAAAATTAAAATCTTATTCTTTTTGGCTATAGACCCAAGTAATGAAGTAATAATAGAGTCTTTCTCTCTTACGTTAATTTCATTCTCTTGAGCAAAAATATTTAATAACGAGGGTAATAGTGTAAAAGTTACTATTAATGAAACAAACAATCCTAGGGTCATCATCCATCCAAAATCTATAATCGGTTTTATTCCACTAAAAATTAATGACAAAAATGCACAAACAGTAGTTAAAACAGTATAAATAATAGGAGGCATCATTTTTTTACTTGTTAAAATAATTGTCTCTCCCTTTGACAAAAGAGGAAACTCTTTTCTCAATTGTAAAAATCTTACAGTAACATGTATATTCATAGCCATGTTAAGTATAAGCATTAAAGCAATAAAATTGGATGAAATGACAGTAACCTTCCAACCCATTAAACCTAGTAGGCCAATCATAATAATAACTGAAGTAGCACAGCCGAGTAATGGCATAACTACCCACCTAATATTTTTAAAAATTAACCATAAGGTTAAAATTATAAATAAAAACACCCCAAACCCGAAAACAATTATATCGTTTTTTATAAAACTCATCATGTCATCGGCAATCATTGGAATGCCCCCCAAATGAATTTTGGCATTCTCTCCATATTTATTTATGATATCCCTTATTTCATTTATATTTTGATGATTTCGAGTATTGTAAAGATTTTTATATTCCTCATATTCTTTTAAAAATTTTTTATAATTTTTCTTTTCCTCCTTTTTTAGACCAGTTTCTATCGATTGATTATAATATTTATCTTTAATTTTTATGTATTCAGCTAATCTCTCGTCTTTTTTTAAATAAACTACTATTCCTGAAGTTTTTCCATCTTCGCTAATTACATAATTTTTATATAAAGGACTATTTAAAATTTCCTCAAAACCTCTTTCTCTATCTATTTCAGGGTAAGCCAAGGTTTTATAATTTTTCAATCTATCCATTAAATTTTCATCTGTGCTTTTCAATAAAGGAACATCAATTACAGTTATTACACTGTCTACCCAGGTCAATTTTTCTATTTTTGATTTTAATAACTGTAAATTAAGTATAGTTTCTTTATCAGTAAAGCTTGAAACCGGAGTGTAGGTAAGAACTAAGAAGTCTTTAGACTTATATCTTTCATTAACTTCTCTTAAATATTTAAGGTCTTTGTCACCCTCTAAAAGGAGTGCATCTGAAGAGGCATCCAGATTAAAATCTTTGGCTTTATAAAGTGAGAAAACTATTAATCCCAATATTAACAAAAGAGTGATTTTTGAAAAATCTACTACAAATTTTTTATAAATATTAGACAACATCAGAATAATTCAGATATATCGTAATTTATTTATAACTAAAGAAAAAACTATGTCTAATTTTTGCTTAAATCTTTAAATTTTGTATAAATTCCTTCAAACTCGACTTTGACAGTACCAGTTGGTCCATGCCTTTGTTTTCCAAGTATTATGTCTGCAAGACCATTTACATCATTCATCTTTGATTGCCATTCGGCGTGCTCAATAGAACCTAATTTAGGTTGTTTTCTCTCTAAATAATAAGCCTCTCTATAAACAAACATTACAACATCAGCATCTTGCTCAATTGATCCTGACTCTCTTAGATCAGCTAATTGAGGTTGTTTATCATCTCTTTGTTCAACTGCTCTAGATAATTGTGATAAAGCCAAAACAGGTACTGATAATTCTTTTGCCAAAGCCTTCAAACCTTGAGTAATTTCAGAAATTTCCTGAACTCTTCCATCATTTTTGTTTGAGCTTGATCTCATTAATTGAATATAATCAACAACTACTAAATTTAATCCATGCAGTCTTTTTATTCTTCTAGCTCTATTACTTAGTGTCGCTATAGTGATAGCTGGTGTTTCATCAATGAATAGAGGAAGATTATATATATTTCTTGAAGTTTCTATATATCTATTTATCTCTTCTTCTGAAACTTTTCCCCGTCTAACATCATCAGATTTAATTTTTGCTTGTTCTGATAAAATTCTAGTTGATAATTGTTCAGATGACATCTCTAAAGAAAAAAAAGCCACTGATGATTTTTCTTCTCTTTTCGAAATATGTTGTGCCGCGTGATAAGCAATATTAGTTGCCAAAGCAGTTTTACCCATAGAAGGTCTTCCAGCCAAAATGATTAAATCAGATTTATGTAAACCTCCTAACTTTTCATCTAAATCAGTTAAACCTGTTGGAACTCCCACAATACCTTGATCACTTTGCATTGCCATTGTCGCCATTTCTATAGTCTGGTCTAGTGCTTGATTAAATTTAAGATATGATTGAGAAAAAGTTCCTTTTTCAGCCAAATCATAAAGAGATTTTTCAGTCCCTTCAATAATACTTTCGGCATTTTGTTCTTCTGAACTAGCATTCAAAGTATCTGCGGATAGTTTATTTGAAATTAAAACTAATTCTCTCCTAAGATACATCTCGTGAACAATTTTAGCATAATCAATTGCTTGTTTAGGTGAGCTTGAAAATCTTGTAAGCTTAACCAAATATTCTGTTCCACCAACTTCTGAAAGCATATTATCTTTTTCAAAAAAATTTTTTAACGTGATTGGATTTGCAATCATTCCCTTGTTATTCAAACTTTGAATTACTTCAAATATTTTTATGTGAGCCGGATCGTAGAAAATTGAGGAGTCAACTATGCTAGAAATTTCATCAATTATATCGTTATTAACAAGTATTGATCCTAATAATGCTTGTTCAGCCTCAATATTTGATGGATGTTTGTTTTCAGAATTATTTACAATAGTTTTAATTTCTTCCACCCGCACATAATAGGCTTGGAAAGATCTTAATAAAGATAAAAGTTACACACTTTTTTTTATGATCTGTGGAAAAGTTATTTAGTCTGAATTTTACTAATCTTTAAAGAGATGTTAGATTTTACTTCAGAATGAAAATTTATGTCTACCTGATAAACGCCTATTTTATCGAGTTCTTCTTTTAAAATTATTTGTGATGGACTGACGTCAGCATTAGTTTTTTGTTTTATCAAATTTGATATTTCTTTAGGTTTTATAGATCCATATAAATCTCCATTTTCTTTACTCTCTTTAAAAAATGAAAACGATTTGTTGTGCACTAGTTTTGCAATTTCTTTAAATTTATTTTTAATTTCTAGATTTTTTCTTTTTAGCTCGTCTTTTTTTTTATTTACCAGTTCAAGATTTTCCTTATTAAACCTAAGAGCCTTACCCTTTTTGAGGAGAAAGTTCCTACCAAATCCACTTTTTACTTTGACCTTATCCCCTATGTTTCCAAGATTTAAAATATTTTCAAGTAATATTAATTCCATTAAATTAATCCTAAGATTTTAGCTCTTTTTATTTCACGAGTTAATTTTTTTTGTTTATTGTACGAGACTGAAGTAATTTTTGATGATATTATCTTACCATTATCAGAAACGTATTTTTTAAGCAGGCTTATATTTTTGTAATCAATTATTGGTGGATTTTTAATAGAAAGAGGACACTTTTTTGAAAATTTTCCATCAGATTTTTGAAACAAACTAAGCTTGTTAAGAGAGCCTGTATTTTTTTTTTTAAATCTTTTATTTTTTCTTTTCATTATTTTTCTTTTCCAAAAAATTCTTTCTTTATGTCTAGTTTTTTATATTTTACTGTAAGATTTCTTATAATCTTACCGTCTACCTTAATTTTTTTTTCAATAGCATCTAAGGTTTTTTTATCACCCTCAAATTTGTAATGAATATAAAATCCTTTTCTATAATTTTTAATTTTATTTGCTAAATTTAGCAGTCCCCATTCTTCGACTTTAAGCACTTTTCCCGACGAATTATTTATTAATTCATTGTAAGTATCTTTAATGATCTTTATTTCTTTCTCAGCCAAATCCTGTTTAGCAACTATAGTATTCTCGTAAAAAGCCATATTATGTTATAAATCTTATAAGAGCTGGGTTATACTATAATAAAATATTATAGCAACATTAATTATTATTGATTAAATTAAGAAATATGGGCGCTTTATTATTTCCTGGTCAAGGATCACAAATTGTAGGCATGGGGTCTGAATTTTTTAATAATTTTAAAAAAGTCAAAAAAATATTTAATGAAGCAGATGAAAAACTAAATTTTTCTATTTCAAAGTTAATTTTAAATGGCCCTGAGGATAAATTACAACTAACTCAAAATACACAACCAGCAATTCTCACAGTAAGTTATTCAATATTTAGAATTATGGTCGATGAATTTGGTTTTGATTTAAAACAAATAAAATTTTTTGCTGGACATTCTTTAGGAGAGTATAGTGCTTTAGTTTGCGCTGAGTCACTTAATTTTCTTGATGCTCTTTATCTTCTTAATGAAAGAGGAAAAGCCATGCAAGAGGCAGTTCCCTTAGGAAAAGGAGCTATGATAGCTGTCTTAGGTGTTAAGATAGATGAAGTAAAAAAACTTATTCAAAAATCACAAAATGATAGTTCTGGGATTTGTGAAATAGCCAATGATAATTCAGAGGGGCAAGTTATAATAAGTGGTGATAGTGATAATATTAAAAAGTTTCAAATTTTTTTAAAAGATAAAAAGATAAAAAGTATCCCTTTGAAAGTTAGCGCTCCGTTTCACTGCTCATTAATGAAACCAGCTGCTGAAAGAATGAGCGAAAAAATAAATAATACTAATTTTATTGATCCAAAATTTGATATAGTTAGTAACGTCAAAGCTTTACCAGAAAATGATGCTAAAAATATTAAAAGTCTTTTGATAGATCAAATTTTTAGTACTGTTAAATGGAGAGAAAGTATAATTAATATCTCAGAAAATGGGGTTTCAAATTTTGTTGAAATTGGCCCGGGAAAAGTTCTTACAGGAATGGTAAAAAGAACATTAAGCAATGCAAAAAGCTTTTCAATCAATTCGATAGCTGATATTAAAAATCTTAAAAATGAATTTAAAAAATAAAAAAGTTCTCATCACAGGTGCTACAGGCGGAATAGGAAATTGTATAGTAAAAAAATTTTATGAACTTGAAGCTCAAATAGTTGCTTCTGGTACTAATGAAAAAAAATTGGAAGAACTTAAAAATAAATTCACTAATATACATGCAGAAAAATTTAAATTAGACAAGCATGATGAAATAGAAAATTTTATTAATCTCGTTGACAAAAAATTAGATGGCATAGATATTTTGATAAATAATGCTGGTATCACTTTAGATAACTTATCAATAAGATTGTCGGAAGAAAATTGGAAAAAAGTTTTAGATATCAATTTAACGTCAACTTTTCTAATGAGTAAATTTGTGATAAAAAAAATGCTTAAACAAAAAAAAGGCAAAATAATTAATATAACATCAATAGTAGGTCACACAGGGAATCTTGGTCAAGCTAATTATGCTGCTTCTAAAGCTGGAATAATTGCTTTTTCAAAAAGTTTAGCTATAGAGTATGCAAAAAAAAATATAAATATTAATTGTGTTTCACCGGGATTTATAAAAACTGAAATGACCGATAAAATAAGTGATGATTTTAAAAAAGTTCTTTTAAGTAAAATCCCCTCTGGCAACCTCGGGTCTGGTGAGGACGTATCAAATTGTGTAGCATTTTTAGCTTCTGATATGGCTAATTATATTAATGGCGAAACAATACATGTTAATGGCGGAATGTATATGTCTTGACAATTCTGTTTAATAATTTATTAAGAAATCATACACACGAAAGGAATTCATGTCAGACGATGTTAAAGGTAAAATAAAAAAAATTGTAGCGGACCATTTAGGAATAGAAGAAGAAAAAGTAACTGATGAAGCAAGTTTTATCGACGATCTAGGAGCAGATAGCTTAGACACCGTTGAGCTTGTTATGGCTTTCGAAGAAGAATTTGGTTCAGAAATATCAGATAGTGAGGCAGAAAAAATATTAACTGTCGGAGATGCTATAAAATTTATTGAAAGCAAAACAAGTTAAAATACAATTTTCGTTTAATGCTACATGGTAAAGAAAATATCATGGTAATATTATCATCACCATCTGGTGTTGGTAAGACAACTTTGACTAAGAAAATTCAACAGAAATATAAAAATTTCAAAATCTCAGTTTCACATACTACAAGAACTCCACGTTCAAATGAGGTAGATGGGGTAGACTATCATTTTGTCTCAAAAAAAAAATTTAAGGAGTTAATTGATGAGAAAAAATTTTATGAACATGCAAAAATTTTTGAGAATTATTATGGTACATTAAAAAAATATGTTGATGAAACTATTAAAGAAAATGATATTTTATTTGATATAGATTGGCAGGGAACGAAACAGCTTTCTAAATACACAAATCTTAATCTAATAAAAATTTACTTGATTACTAACAAAGCCGAATTAAAAAGTAGATTAATCAAAAGAAATCAAAATACAGATGAAGAGATAAAAAAAAGATTTAATTCGTTTGATGAAGATATACTACATTGGAATGATTACGATTATATTATAATAAATAAAAATCTTGAAAATTGCTTCAGACAAATTGAAAAAATAATCGAGATTAATAAAATTGCACCTAATATTTCTTTTCAAAAAACTCAGTGATTTTGTAGTAGATATCAGGATTTAATTGAGATGGTCGCGACTTAAGTTGCAATCCTTGAATCTGACTGATTTCTTTCTCACTTAAAATCTTTTTGATATTTTTATTTATCATTTTCCTACGTCCCGAAAACAAAACATTTGTAACTTTTTCTAGATTATTAATATTTTTAATTTTAAATTTATTTTTTTTTATTGGGCGAAAATGTAATAAAGTTGATGTTACTTTTGGTTTCGGGATAAAGCAATTTGCAGAAATATTGAACTTTTTAAAAACTTTTAAACGATAATTAGATATTATCGATAATCTGCCATAATTAGTTGAAAGATATTCTCCTATAATTTTATCAGCCAGCTCTTTTTGGAACATCAATATAAGGTCATTAAATTTGGGAGGCCAAGTTTTAAATTTCAAAAATTTTACTAAAATTTGTGAAGAAATGTTGTATGGAAGATTACCAAATATAACAGTCTCTTCTTTAATTAATTTCTCAATATTAATACTTAAAATATCATCATTGTATAATTTAAGAATATTATTATGAGAAAATTTTAAGATAAGATTTTCATGTAAAGAAATATCTTTTTCAATAAGTATAAGAGATTTTGGATTATTTTTTAAAATCTCTTCAGTTAAAGCTCCTGTCCCTGGACCTATTTCAATAATATTTTTATTTCTAATATCAACAATATTTATTATTTTTTTTATTATATTTTTATCAATTAAAAAATTTTGACCTAACGATTTTTTAGCAAATTTCATTTTTAAAATTATTTAAAAAAGTAACGCAATTTAAAAGACTTGAATAATTTGCTTTATTTTTTCCAATTAAACCAATTGCGGTTCCATGATCAGGAGAGGCTCTAAAATATTTAAGACCTAAAGTTATATTAATAGCATTAAATTTAAATATCGTTTTAAATGGTGTGAGTACTTGATCATGATACATTCCTACAATTACATCATAATCATTGAAATTCATAAATATTGTATCAGTAACTAGAGGGCCTACTGTGTTTATATTAAGTTTTTTTAACTTAAATATTGCAGGAATTATTTTTTTTCTTTCTTCTGAATTATCTCTTAGTTCACCATTATGAGGGTTTAAACCTAATATACCTATTTTTGGTTTTTTATTGAAATTTTTTATGTACCAAGAATTTATTTTAATAACTTTATTTACGATTAAAGGAATAGTAATTTTTTTTGAAACTTCTTTAAGGTTTATATGTGTTGTAATTGGAGAAACAGCCAATTTTTTATTGTAAATAAGCATGACTTCTGAATCTTTTTTAATTTTACATTTTTTAGCTAAAAATTCGGTCACACCAATTTTATTTTTTTTTAGAAGATTTTTATTAATTGGACAATTTATTATACCAATATTATTATCATTTAATGATAATCTGTGTGCGTAATTAAGGCAATCAATAACAAACTTTGAAGAATTTTTTTTATTCACCTTAAATGGATTTTTAAAAGTAACAGGAACGTCAAAAACCTTTAAATAATTATGTGAGATTTTTTGATTAAAATTATTAACATTTGTTATTTTAATAGAATATTTTAATTTTTTAAATTGTTGTGACAAAAGACTTGTATTAGAAATAAGGAAAACCCTTTTCTTTAATGATTTATTTAATTTTTTCCAAGTTTTATAAATTATTTCAGAATTTATACTATTTGGATCGCCGCTAACTAAAATAATTTTATTTTTCATTTATACTCAATTAAAACTGTGTTCTTTAGTTTTGATAAATGGCTTTTAGAATAAAGATTAAACATTTCATTTTTTTTTTGGTCAATTATTCTTTCCTTAAGTTCCTCTATATTTATATTTTCTACTCTAGCAGTTCTTTCATTAACTAATTTCAAAAAAAGGATACTATTTTGTCTCTTTATTGGATTAGAAATTTGTCCAATCTCCATTGTTTTTAAAACTTCAAAAATTTCTTTTGATAGAGACTTTGAGCTAATCCAGCCCAAATTACCTTTGTTGTTAGCAGAGGATGACATGCTATATTTTAAAGCTGCAGTCTCGAAACCCTCATCTCTGATCTTGTTTTTTAAATCTAAAATAATTTGCTCAATATTAGCGTTTCCTTCCATCAATATTTCAATCTCTGAAATATTAAATTCTTGGAATTTACTTTCATTTTCAATAATTTTTTTTAAGTCTTCTTTCACAGAGTTTTCGTTAATTTCTATTTTTTCTTTATAAAAAAGATAAATAAAATTTTGCCATTTTGTTTGAATTTCAACCTCTTTTAAAAAAAGGTCGTAATCTAGATTATTATCTTTAAATTTATTTTTAAGTTTTGCGATGTCATTTCTAGATACTAAATTTAAATAAGAATTTATCTGATTATTATTTTTTTTAATTTTAAATTTTTTTAATTCGATAATTTTTAATTTATTTTGAATAAGTGACTCTAATGCTTGTTTTTTTAATTTATCTATATTTTCTTGTGTTATCTCATCTCCTGCTAAAACTAAAGTAGTTAAAATTTTATTTTTTACCTCATAATTAGTGATAATTTCATTTTCTACCTTTAAAATTATCCTGTTCGTAATTGCATTGGTTGGAATACATAAAAAATTCAAATAAAAGAATAAAATAATTAAGATTTTGATTTTCATTTGTCAAAAGTCGGTGAATTAATACTTCCAAAAGGTGTAAGCGTAATTTTGAACATTAATGAATTTTCAGGTTCAAGTTCAGAGTCATTATAGAATTCTCTCCTATAAACCAATCCTGCTCTTAAACAATCATTTATATACTCATAACTCAAGTTATAAAATTCAGATGAATCTGTTATCAAATTTCTCTTTGTTTCAAAAGAGAAAGTACCTTGATCTTTGTTTTGTAAATTTATTTTAGTAGTAAAATAATCTTGATTTCCAATATGTTTTTTTTCTTGCAAATAATTGAAGTCAAAGTTAATTGGACCAAAATTCATATTAGTTCCTAATTCATTAAAATTTAAATCTTGATAATTTTGATCAAGTGCAAAATTGTAATTAAGACTAAAATTTTTACTTAATTTTAAGTTTGCAGAACCTACAAGATCTGAGACCTTTTCATTCAAACTTGACTTATCTGGCATTTTGTTATTTTCAACATCTTTAATAACTTGCGCTACTGAAAAATCAAATTCTCTGTCTTTTGCAGTAGTTTTATAGTCAAATCCTAAAGTTCCACTCATACCAGTTTCAAAGTTATGAATATTGCTTAGTCTATTCAAATTAAAAGCAGCACTAGGTGTTAATCTTGATCCAGACGTTTCATTTCTCATACTACCAGGAGCATATCTTAAAAGTAATTTTGGCGTGAGCAAATGTTCTGAACTGTCTTGTTTTTTCCGTAAACTTATTTTTGAAAAAAGACCCAAAGCTCCAAACAATTCACTTGTAGGATCTTCTTTATATTCATCTACATTTTTAATTTCATAATTTATATTTCTTAGGTTACCTAAAATTTTAGTGTTTAAACCACTTTCTAAAAAAATATCTTTTGATCTCCAATCAAAATCATTTACAATAAAATTTTGGAGTTTATTAGTGTCATATAGATGTGTTGAAATATTTGTTTGTAAATCTAAATTACCAACTTTATCATTATTAAGTAAATTTTTATCTATGGTTATTTCGGGTAAAATATACTCATACTTATCTTCGTAACTTTCTTTAAGAGTTTCAAAAATGCTTGCATTAAAACCAAAAAATAAATCGTCATTTTCGTGTGTGAAATTAATGTGATTTTCTAAAGTGTCTGTGTTGTAGTCTACTAAATTAGAATTAATTTTATATAATTTTAAATATTTATCATTGGAAACATCTTGGATAGCTAAACTAAAGCTATTATTAGATCCATCATCGCCTGTGAAGTTTTTTATAAATTTTGAAAAGAAATGAGACTTTTCTCCCGATTTTTTTGTTGAGCTTGTATTTTTGTACCCTTGGGTAAATCCAAAATCTGCGAGAAAATTAGAATTCATGAATGCTTGATGATACTCACCTTGAATTAATGGATTTTCATCTACAAAAATCTTACTTGTTAAAGTAAAATTTTTGTCTCTTCCAATATCAAAAAAGTAAGGTAATGAAACTCCAATTCCTAAATTTTTAGTGTCTGTAAGTGTAGGAGCCAAAAAACCAGATCTTCTATCTACTGTTGGATCAGGATGCGAAAGTTTAGGAATATAAAAAATGGGTATGTCATAAACTTTTATTAATGCGTTGTCATAGTAAATAGTTTTTTTAATGTTGTCATGCAACATCTTAGAAGCCTGTATTGTCCATGGAGGACATTTATCATTTTCTCTATAATCACAAATAGTGAAAATACTTTTATTGAATGTACTTTTTTTAGCACCAAGTTTTATAGAGTTTGCAAATACTCTTGGTTTATTTTTAGGATTAATTTTTAAACTTTCATCATTTAGGAAAGCCTTAATATCAGTGCCTAAAATCTCTTTTTTCTTTGTATCAATATAAATTTGTGAGAATTCGTAATCATTCTTAAGCTTATCTGAGATTTTAATTGAACCAATAGATTGAAATATATTATTTTTTACTTGATAATTAAAGTTCTGTAATTCAATGTAATTACCTTCTTGATCATTTATAGTAGTTGGCTTATTTGAACTAATAGTTTTATTTTTATTATTAATAGTTATATCTCTACCTTTAACTTCATAATTTTCAGAAGTAACAATGTTAGTGGGACCGAAAGTTTTAAAAATTCCTTTAGTTTCATTGAATTCTGCATTTTCTGCAGTAATTACATTATTATCATTATCTTCAGCTATGATTTTTTTTTTTAAAATGAGTAATCCAATCTTTTTATTATATTTTACATATTGACTTTTAATAGTTTTATTTTTTGTTTTTACTACAACATCAGTTTCAAATACTGTTGTTACTTTATCTTTATCTAAAGTAATATTTTTTGCTTGAATCATTATATCCTCCGCAAAAGTATTTGAGAAAAAAATAAAAGTGAAAAGAGAGATATAAATTTTATTTCTCATTTATTTGCAAAACCCCAATAAATGTAAATAAGCTCAATGCAATGACAGGTGCCCAAATAGACAAGGGTAATGGAATTCTGTCAGTTTGACCTAAAGCAATTGATAAATCCTTAAAATAATAAACCAAAACACTTATAATTAGGCCTAAAATTAAGAACTTTAAATTATCAGATTTTTTTAAAGTATTCATAGTCAAAATTGAGGCAATAGCTGTCATTAAAAATAAAAAGAACGGCAGGACAAGCATAGTGTGCAAACTTCGATTTAAAAAACTTTTATTATAGCCATTATTTAAAAGTTTTTTATAATCTATAACTAATTCTAAAAAAGACATAGTATCGGAATTATTAAATAAGCTTGTTATTTTGTCGTAATTATAAATTGACTGGATGTAATGGGTGTTTTTTTTAGTTTTTTCAAAAACTCCATTTACTAATTCAAAAATAATAACATCTTTTAATTCCCAATCATTTGTATTTATATCTACATTTTTTGCAAAAATTTTTTCATATAAATTGTATTTATTATCAAAATGAAAAATAGTTACATCTACCAGTTTGAATCCCTCTGTTTTTCTTGCTGTAATCACCCTATCGACACCTGTTAAATTTTCTTTAATCCACAAACCGTTATTATTAAACGTAACTAAATGATCAATATCACGAGCATATTGAGACTTTGTTTTTTCATAATATTTAACCATTGAAGAGGTTATTGGATTAACAATTATCAAAATAAACCATCCTAAAATAAAAGATGTAAAAGCTAGAATAAAAAAAATCTTTAAATTGGAATATCCGTAAACCTTTAATGTAAGAAGATCTTTATTGTTTCTAATTTTAAGCATAAACCACATACTCGAAATAAATACTATAAAAGGTAAAAGCTTTAAGATCATACTTGGTACAAATATACTTGTAAGCATTAATGGTGTTAAAAAACTAACGTTGTTATTTTTAAAAAATTCTATTTCCTCAAATAAATTTAAAATCATTCCAAAGCTATAAGTTATTAAAACACACAAAAAAAATGTTTTTAAAAAATTTTTAAGTATATAGTTGAAAAGGAGGTTCTTCATGTAATTTTCGACTCCTTTGAAAATTTATAGTTTAAAAGGAAATAAAAAAATAAACTCAAGACAAAAGGCATTATCAGGTAAAATATTCTTAACAAGAAATTTAGCCCTGTGTACCTAATTAATAGTTCAGTCAATAATAAAATAAAAAAACCATAAATAAATATCGATATTTTATTAGAATAAATTCGTTGACTCTTGAGAAGTAAAAATGAACAGACTAACGCAACGACAGGAATATAAAATGGTAACACAACTCTTCTAATAAGAATTGGAAACATTTCTTTATTTATGTCCTCCTTGCAAATTTTGGCGTTTTGATTTTTAGAAATTAAACAAGAAATAAGCGTTAGTGTAGATGTTTCTTGTAACTTTGGTTGTTTAATTGTTGTTGTAACTAAATTACTTAAGTCAATGTTCAATTGTTCAAATTTAAGTATTTCTGTTTCTTCATTTGAACTTTTTGATGAAATAATTTGACCATTGAATAGAAACATTTTTCTTTCTTTTACTATTCCTTTTTCAGCTACAACCGTTGTATTTAATTCATTTGAAATATTTGGTGATAAATTTTTAAGGTTTTTTCCTGTATCGTGTAAAAATATATTTTTAATTTCATTATTAATTTTTTTTTCAACAATAAATGTAAAACCTTTAAATGCGTCACTAAATTGTTGAGTTCTTATTGTAGGTAAAAAAGAATTAAATTGATCCTCGCTTAATAGCTGCCTCGATTTATTTAAAGCTATTGGTGTCAAAAAAGTGGATAGGACAATATAAAAGAGAAGGACAATTACCGAAGTGAAGAACAATAAATTTACTACTTGTATCTTTTTTATTCCCGAGGTCCATAATATGACAAATTCACTATCTTCTAGATGTTTTAAAATAAAAATCACTACGGATAACAGAAAAGCTAATGGAATGAATTTAGGTGCTATTCCAAAAAGGTTTAAGAAAGAGTATTTGAAATATGTGGTCACAGGGTAACCGTTTTCTACTATTAAATCTAAAAAATTTACAGCTCTTACAGTTAGAGCAATAATTGACAAGCCAAAAACAATAACTAAAAACGTCTTTATAATTTCTATAAAAAAATTTTGATAAATTTTGTTTTGAAGCATAGGAAATATTGTATATAAATAAAGCATCCATAAAATAAATTCAACTAATGGTTTAAATATGACTAAATTTACATTGAAAATCTATATATTTGGACTTATATCACTGACACAAATAGGCTTTAATTAAAAATATATGTCAACAAAAATTAATTATCTTAACTCAAACAAAAACAAATCCTTATCGTCTAATATTGTTTTATTTTCTAAAGAGAAATTCAAAATTAATAATTTGAAAAAATATCTATCCAAATCTGAATTTATTTATATTGAAGATTTGCTTAAATCTTTTGACATCAAAAAAAATATTTTTGTTTTTGAGTCAAGCTCCAAAAGAAAAATTATTTTAATATCATTAAAAGATAACATGAAAACTTATGAAGTAGAAAACGTTGGAGCAGAATTTTATGGTCATGTTAATCAAGGGAAAAATAATGAATATTTTTTAATTTCAGATAGTTTAGATGATAAACAAAACAATTTTTTAGGTCATTTTTTACATGGTCTTAAATTAAAGTCTTACGAATTTAAAAAATATAAAACAAAAAACGATAGTAAAAATATTTTAATAAACATTGTTGGAAATAAAAATAAGCCTTCGATACAAAATCAATTAAAATTTAAATCTTTAGAACAAGGAACTTTTTATGCTAGAGATTTAGTTTCTGAGCCAGGAAATGTTTTGCACCCAGATGAATACGCAAAAAGAATATCTTCTTTAAAAAAAGAAGGATTAAGAATAAACATCTATGATGAAAAAAAATTAAAAAAACTAGGTATGTATGCTCTGCTAGGCGTTGGTCAAGGGAGCACAAAAGGTTCTTATCTTATAACAATGGAGTGGAATGGTGCAAAAAACAATTCTAAACCTCTTGCGTTTGTAGGAAAAGGAGTTTGTTTTGACACGGGTGGTTACTCTCTTAAGCCTGCAAGATTTATGGAAGATATGACTTACGATATGGCAGGTTCAGCTACAGTAGTTGGCCTTATGAAAAATTTAGCACTTAGAAAAGCTAAAATAAATGCTGTAGGAGTAGTTGGTCTTGTAGAAAATATGGTGAGTGGAAACGCACAACGCCCTGGAGATATTGTTAAATCTTATAGTGGAAAAACAATTGAAATATTAAATACAGATGCAGAGGGAAGATTAGTTTTAGCAGATGCCTTAACTTTTACTGAAAAGAAATTTAAACCAAAACTAATTGTTGATCTTGCTACTCTTACAGGCGCAATAATTGTCTGTTTAGGCTCTGAATATGCTGGTCTTTTCTCAAATGATAATAAATTATCTAAACAGCTTTTTGAAGCAGGCGAAAAGGTAAATGAAAAAGTCTGGAGAATGCCTTTACATAAAAATTACGATAAACTCATGGATTCTAAAAATGCAGATGTGCAAAACATAAACTATATTGGGGGCGCTGGCTCAACTACTGCTGCCCAATTTTTGCAAAGATTTATTTTGAAAAATACTCCTTGGGCACATTTGGATATAGCAGGAATGGCATTTTCAAAATATGGAGGGGCTTTAAATTCTGGTGGTGCAACAGGATTTGGTGTGAGGTTATTAAATCAATTTGTTGAAGACAATTATGAGTAGTACTGAGCAAACATTATCAATTATAAAACCTGATGCTGTAGAGAGAAATTTAGTCGAGAAAATAAAAGAAATCTTTAAAAAAAATAATTTAGTTATCAAAGATAGTAAAAAAATCCAGATTTCTAAAGAGGAAGCTGCAGACTTTTACAAAGTTCATCAATCTAAGCCATTTTATGATCAACTATGCACTTATTTGTCATCAGGTCCAATAGTAGTAATGATTTTGCAAGGAGAAAATGCAGTAATATTAAACAGAGAGCTGATGGGAGCTACAAATCCAAAAGAGGCTAAAGAAAATACCATAAGAAAGTTATATGGAATATCAATTGATAAAAATTCTGTTCACGGTTCAGACTCAAACTCTAATGCAAAAAAAGAAATAGATTTTTTTTTTAAACATTAATAATTTTGAAAAATTTTTATAATTGACTCAGGAAACACTGAATATTCTAACTTTTGTGTTTTTTGCCTTAATGTTTCTTCATTATCAGATGGATCAATAAAAAAAAACCTCTGAGAAATTATTTTTCCATTATCTAATTTTTCATCTACAAAATGAACTGTACAACCTGTTTTTTTCTCTTTATGTTTTAAAATTTTAGAAAACGTGTTTAAGCCTTTAAATTTTGGCAAAAGAGAGGGGTGAATATTTATTACTTTTTTTCCAAAATTTCTTAAAAATTTTTTTGACAATATTTTCATGTATCCAGCTAAACAAATTATAGAAATATTGCGTTTTTTAAGATCTTGAAGCAAATAATTTTCAAAATTTTGAGATTTTGTATTTATGATTAAATACGGAATAAAATTTTTCTTGGCATGCAATACTCCCAAAGCTTTCTTTTTGTTACTTACTACTAATTTGATTGAAATAGGAAAGCTATAATCCCTAGATCTGTTTATCAAATTTTTTAAATTTGAACCTTTCCCAGATATAAAAATACATGCATTTTTTTTTACCATTTTAAATTCTTATAGAGACTAACCTTTTTTTTATTTCTTGAAATATATCCAATTTCGTAAGGGAGAAAATTTTTAGAAAAATTTTTTCTAATTTTAGCGACATTTTTCTTTGGTGTGATAACACAAAATCCTATACCACAATTAAAAGTTTTTAACATTTCAGCATCAGAGATATTTTTCTTTTTAAGCCATTTAAAAATTTTAGGGATTTTAATTTTAGATAAATCAATGTTCAAGCTTAGCTTTTCTGGAATCGATCTAATTAAATTTTCAATAAGCCCACCACCAGTTATATGAGCTGCAGACGAAATTAAATTATTTTTAGTCAAATTCAAAATTTCTTGAGAATAAATTTTAGTTGGTTTTAATAATTCATTTTTAATACTTTTATCAATTTTATTTTCACCTAGGATTTTTCTGACTAGAGAATATCCATTAGAATGAATACCATTTGACGGTATACCTAAAACTACATCTTTATTTTTTACGTTTTTTTTATTTAAAATTTTTTTTTTTGAAACTATCCCAACACTGAATCCAGCTAAATCAAATTTATCCTTTGAATAAACACCTGGCATCTCTGCTGTCTCGCCACCAATTAATTTACAATTTGAAATTTCACAACCACGAAAAATACCATTTAAAATTTTCTTTGCTTTATTAATTTCGAGTTTACCTACTGCAATATAATCCAGGAAAAAAAGTGGCTTAGCACCTTGCACAACTAAATCATTCACACACATTGCAACTAAATCAATGCCTATTGTATCGAATTTTTTAAATTTGTTGGCTAACTCAATCTTAGTTCCCACCCCATCGGTACATGAGACAATTACTGGGTCTTTAATTTTACTTTTACTAATATCGTATAGGGAGCCAAAGCCCCCAATAAGATCTTTATCTAAATAATTATTCCTTTTTTTGACATTTTTTTTTGATATTTTTGATATGTGTTTAACCAATTTATTAGCTAATGAAATATTTACACCACTTTTTTTGTAACTATTTTGTATTTTTTTCATTAGTAAAAATGATATTTAAACTTAAATGAGTTATTATAAAATTTCTTTCATTATTTTAATTATTTTTCTTAAAACTGGAAATGTTTTATCATTAGAAAATATTTTTAATGTTAATAATATTGAAATTGCGAAAAAGTCAAATAATTCTAATGATGATTTAGCCAATAAAGCAATTAAAAAGGGATTTGAGGAACTCTTAGAAAAGATACTTTTAGATAAAGATATAAAAAAAATATCAGAATTGGAATTTTCTAAAATTAAAGAATTAGTGTCATACTACCAAATTGCCAATGAGACGAAAAATAGTGACAAAGAAAAAGTTAATTTTAATATTTTTTTTGATAAAGATAAATTACATTCACTGTTTTCTAACAAGAGTATTTCTTACTCAGATATTTCCGATAAAGAATTATATTTATTACCTGTAATATTAAAAAAAAACGAGATAATAATTTATAATAATAATTATTTTTACGATTATTGGAATAAGATATATCAATCTGAACTTATTGAATTTATTTTACCGATTGAAAATATTGAAGTGATTCAAAATATAAGTGTTAACAAAGAAAATTTATATGGAATTGACCTTCAAATTTTATTTAAAGAGTATGAAAATAAAAATTTAGCCTTAGTATTAATCGAAGATATTGGATCAAATGAGAAAAAAATTTATTTAAGAACAAAGATAATAAATAAAAAAATTGATAAAACAATTAAAATTAAAAAAGGCGCAAATACTGAAAAATTTAATGATGAAATCATTAAAGTAATTAGTAAGGAATTGATTAATGTTATTAAGTCTCAAAATTTAATAGATGTAAGAACTCCTTCTTTCTTAAATGCAAGACTAATAACTAATAAAAAAAATAATTTGGTAGAATTAAATAATAGGCTACAAAATCTAGATACCGTTGATGGAATATTTGTTCAGGAATTTAATAACAAATATGTGCTATTAAAGATAAGATATTTAGGTAAATTAGATAAAATTATTAATCAACTTAAACAACAAAATATTATGCTTGAATTTACTAACGATCAATGGAATTTGAAAATTAAAAAATGAGTCAGTTAACATTTAAATTTCCATTTAAAAAAAAATATTTTGAGCAAGATTTTTTTGTTTCAAGTAATAATTTTTCTGCGTACAAGCTAATTGAAAGTTGGCCAAATTGGCCAGGTAATTGGCTGAACGTGTATGGAGCATCAGGTTCAGGTAAAACTCATTTATCTAAAATACTAGAAAAAAAAATTGAAAAAATTATAGTTCTAGATGAAAGTAAGCTTGATAATACAGTTGTTTCTGGACTTAATAAAAGCGAGTGCTTAATCATTGATGATTTTAAAAATAAAATTGATGATAAATTATTTTATTCTTTGTTGAATCATTCAAAACAATTAAATAACTATATTTTAGTAAATAGCTTTAAACCTTTAAATAAATTCAATTTTACATTAAATGACTTGAAATCGAGAATTGGTAGCTTTATAAATATTGGAATAGATCTTCCACCAGATGATTTATTGCATGTTATAATTTCAAAATCTTTCTCGGAGAAACAAATAACCATTAGTCCAAAAATTTCTGATTATATTGTAAAAAATGTTGAGAGATCTTATGATAAAATGTTCAAATTTCTTAAAGATGTTGATGATTTGTCTTTATCTTCTGGAAAATCAATAAATATTAATCTAATAAAAAAAGTACTAAATAAATGAATAAATTTAGAACACATAATTGTTCAGAGATAAGTGAAAAAGATCTCAATAAAAATGTAACAATTTCTGGATGGCTTCATAGAAGAAGAGATCACGGAAATTTAATTTTTATTGATATCAGAGACCATTATGGAATCACCCAATGTGTAACAGAAAATAATAATAAATTTTTTTCAATTTTAGAAAAGATTAAACCTGAGTCAGTACTTAAAATAACTGGAAAAGTAATCAAAAGAGAAAAAGGAACAGAAAACTTGGAATTAAAAACTGGAAAAATAGAGATACAAATTCATGGTTTAGAAATTTTATCGAATGCAAAAGAATTACCCATCCCAGTATTTGGTGAACAAGAGTATCCTGAAGAAATAAGACTTAAATATAGGTTCTTAGATTTAAGGCGAGAAGAGATGCATAAAAATATAGTACTTAGATCTAATGTAATTTCATTTATAAGATCAGAAATGTTAAAGTTAGGTTTTTTAGAATATCAAACCCCAATTTTGACATCCTCAAGTCCTGAGGGAGCTAGAGATTTTTTGGTACCAAGTAGGTTAAATCCTGGTAAGTTTTATGCTTTACCACAAGCTCCTCAGCAATTTAAGCAATTGGTAATGGTCTCTGGTTTTGATAAATATTTTCAAATAGCTCCATGTTTTAGAGATGAGGATGCCAGGGCCGATAGAAGTCCTGGAGAGTTTTATCAACTCGATTTAGAAATGTCATTTGTAGAGCAGGAAGATGTATTTAAAGTTGTAGAAAAGCTTTTTGTAAATTTATTTAAAAAATTTTCTTCAAAAAAAATACTATCAGAAGAATTTCCGAGAATTTCTTATAAAGATTCAATGTTAAGATATGGTACAGATAAACCTGATTTAAGAAATCCTTTAATCATCCAGGATGTGACTAATATTTTTGAAAGAGACGATGTAAAGTTTGATATTTTTAAAAAACTTGTGAAATCTGGATCTAAGGTCAGGGCAATTGTTACAAAAAACACAAAAAATAAATCAAGAAGTTTTTTTGACAATATTGATAAATGGGCTAAAGAACAGGGAGCATCTGGATTAGCATATTTTACTTTAGAAAAAGACAAAAAAATTTCTGCTAAAGGTCCTGTGGGTAAATTTTTTAGTGAGGATGCACTCATAACAATTCAATCACAGTGTGAAGCAAAAATAGGGGATAGTATATTTTTTGCTTGCGGCAAACAAAATGAAGTAGAAAAAATTTTATCTCTAGCAAGAAATAAAATAGCACAAGATTTGGAAATTATAGAAGAGAATGTCTTTTCATTTTGTTGGATCGTAGATTATCCAATGTTTGAGAAAGATGAAAAAACAAATAAAATTGTTTTCAGTCATAATCCTTTCTCTATGCCACAAGGAGATATAAAAAGTATGAATTTTGATAAACCTTTAGAAATTAAAGCTTATCAGTATGATATTGTATGTAATGGAGTAGAACTGTCGTCAGGAGCAATAAGAAATCATATACCCGAGTTAATGTACAAGTTGTTTTCTATTGTTGGGTACAATGAAAAGGATGTAAAAGAAAAATTTAGTGGAATGATTAATGCTTTAAGTTATGGCGCACCACCTCACGGAGGGATTGCGCCCGGTATAGATAGAATAGTAATGTTACTAGCTAACAAAAATAATATTAGAGAAGTAACATTATTTCCTATGAATCAAAATGCACAAGATTTGATGATGTCTGCTCCCTCAAATGTTGAGACTAAACAGCTAAAAGAACTTGGTATAAAATTGGATATTAAGAAAAACTAATTTTTAGTTTTTAAATTGATTCTAACATCTGAGAGATCTATCAATTTTTCTTCTAAGTTGCTTCTCACAAAACCTTTTGAGGTGATATTTTTGACTATTTTTAAAAATTTATCGTCAGTATTTTCATTTAGAACAGCTTTAGAACTTGCTATCGATGGTGTGTGAGCAAGTTCCTCTTTACCTAAATAAGAAATCGCTAACTCTCTGAAAACATAATCTAAAATTGACGATGCACTTAAGATCCTGTCATTTCCAACAACGTTTCCAGAAGGTTCGAATTTTGTGTCAATAAAAGCATCGACATACTCATCCAAAGGAACTCCATACTGTAATCCAAGCGAAATAGCTATAGCAAAGTTATTCATCATCGCTTTAACTAATTCACCTTCTTTATTGGTGTCTATAAATATTTCACCAATTTTACCGTCATCATATTCTCCAGTATGAAGATAAACTTTATGATCTCCTATTTGCGCTTTTTGAATATAACCTTTTCTTCTATCTGGCATTTTGAATCTTGTATTATTTTTTTGTTTAATATTAATGTTCTCTATTGTTTTTTTGCTAATATTTCCTGAAATTTTTTTAGAAATTGTGGTATCAACCTTCACATTTTCATTTTTGGTCTCTTTTTTTTCACCAATTTTTTTTGTTTTCCTATTATTTAATTTAACGTCAATTATTTCAACGTTTCCATCATTTCTTTCATCTATTTTAGATAGTTCTTTATCGTTTAGATCACTCAAAGTATGAACTGTTTTAAAAGTACAAGTATAATAAGTTTCAACAATGAATTTTTTCATAATATATTGGAATCTATCTGTTTAAGATATATATTAATACTTAGAAGTGTCTATTATTATATTATACACTTCTTAATTGTGTGGATTTTAAATTTCAAATATGAGTTTAAAAGTAATTTTTACTTGGTGGAATAGACAAACATTGGGAACGTTTTTGAAAACCTTATTTACAGGTAAATTTGTAGGAAAAGATAAATTTGGAAACAAATATTACAAAAATAAAAATGATGAAAGATGGGTAATTTACTCAAAAGAGGTTGAGGCAACTAAAATAACCGCTGACTGGTATCATTGGATTCATCATACAAATGACAAGATTCCCAGTGAGAGTGATAAAAAATATATTTGGCAAAAAGAACATTCAGAAAATAAAACTGGGACAACAGAAAGTTTTAAACCTGTAAAGATAAAAAAAGACGACAATTTGAAAAAATATGAAACATGGAAATAATTTTAAAATAATTTACATTTTTTTAGCATTATTTTCTTCAAATATACTTTCAGCTGAGGAAAAAATTTTAAGTACGCCGTTAATTAATCTTGATCGAATTCAACCAAGTTTTGAAGTTTCCGATGGTGAAAATGATAGTTTATCTACAAAAAATCAAATCAAAGAAAAGAAAAATGAAAAAATTAATTCGCATGCTGTTTTAATTGGTTTAGACAAAATAACCGCTAAATCATCAAAAATTCAAGTGAATTTAGATGAAATAAAAAAATTCGGTCCATTAGAAATAAAAATTCTTAAATGCGGTAAAGTAAAAGTACACAATCAAGTAAATGATGTAGCATATATGCAAGTGAAGGATCTTACTAAAAATGAAAATGAAAAAGTTTATATTTTTAATGGATGGACTTTTTCATCTGACCCGAATTTAACTCCTTTCGATCATGCGATATATGATTTGCAATTACTACATTGTAACAAAGTTTAGAAAAATTTTTCTTTTTCTAACCAGTTAGTATCGAAATTTGAGCTTAAAAACTTTTTATGTTTAAGTATTTTTTTATGCAAATCGATTGTTGTAGTTATGCCCTCAAGGACAAATTCGTCAAGTGATCTTAAAGTTCTTTGAATAGCTTCGGTCCTGTTTCTTCCTTTACAAATCACTTTTGCAATTAAACTATCGTAATAAGGAGTCACTTTACAACCTTGAAAAACTGAACCGTCTACTCTTGTTCTAAAACCAGAAGGCTGATGGCAAACACTAATTGTGCCAGGACTAGGTTGGAAATTCAGAGAAGGATTTTCTGCGTTTATTCTACACTCAATCGTATGACCCCGAGGATTTATATCGCTTTGTTTTAAAGCAGTTTCACCTGTAAAGGCGATCCAAAGTTGCTCCTTAACGATATCAATACCTGTTTGAACTTCAGTTACAGGATGCTCAACTTGAACTCTAGTATTCATCTCTAAAAAATAAAACTTGCCATTTTCATAAATAAACTCAACTGTTCCGGCGCCTTCATAATTTATTTGTTCAACCATTTTAACTGTTTTTTCTAATAAATCCTTTCTTTCGTTTTCAGTTATCACTGGACTAGGAGTCTCTTCAATTAGTTTCTGATGCCTTCTTTGAACAGAACAGTCTCTTTCACCTAGTTGAACAGTTTTATTTTTTCCTGACATAATTTGCACTTCTATATGCCTTGGGTTTTTAAAATATTTTTCGATATAAAGTTCATCATTATTAAAAAATTTTTTAGCCTCTGATTTTGCTAAAAGGAAAAGGCTTTCTAATTTTTCCTCTTCCTCAACGATTTTCATACCTTTTCCACCTCCACCCCCAGCAGCTTTTATTAAAACTGGATATCCAATTTCTTTACAAATTGATTTAGCTTCATCCAAAGATTTAACTCCAGCCTCTGAACCTTCAATAACTGGTAAACCATATTTCTTTGCAACACGTTTAGCTTCTATTTTGTCTCCCATCATTGAAATTATTTTAGCACTTGGGCCTATAAATTTTATTCCATGTTTATTCACAATTTCTGAAAATTTTGCATTTTCTGATAGAAATCCATATCCTGGATGAACAGCTTCAGCTCCAGTTAAATCTACAGCAGACATAATAGATGAAATATTTAAATAACTATTTTGAGGTTGGTGTGAGCCAATACATACACTTTCATCCGCTAATCTAACATGCATAGAATCTGAATCTACATCAGAATGCACCGCAACAGTCTTAATTCCCCATTCTTTGCAAGCTCTAATTACTCTAACAGCTATTTCACCTCTGTTAGCTATTAAGACTTTATTAAACATTATTAAATTATTTTAAAAGAACTAAAGTTTGACCAAATTCTACAGGCTGACCATCCTCGATCATTATTTTTTTAACTTCTCCATTAGCGGTAGAGGGAACATGATTCATTGTTTTCATTGCTTCTACAATCATTACAGTTTGTCCTTTTTTAATTTTATCACCCACTTCTACAAATTTTTTTGCTCCTGGTTCCGGCGCTAAGTAAGCTGTCCCGATTATTGGAGATTTAATTCTTACACCATCAATTTCATCAGATGATTTTAATACTGCTTTATTAGGAGAAACAACCGCACTTGTTTTTACTTGATCAATTAATTTTGATCCTTTTGATACTTTAATTTTTGTTGGCCCGTCCTGATACTCCAATTCAGAGAGCTCAAATTCTTTAAGGTTATCTACAAGTTCTTTTATTAATTTTTTATCTATTTTCATCTTCTAAAATTTTCTTCATAGCTTTTAAAGACATTATATAGCCCTCAGACCCAAAACCACAAATAATACCGCTGGCAACTTTACTAATTAAAGATTTGTGCCTGAAGTCTTCTCTATTATAAATGTTGCTTATATGCAATTCAATAATTGGAATTTTTAATACTTTTAAAGCATCATGAATAGCTACAGATGTGTGTGTATAACCTCCAGCATTTATAATTATGCCATCTTGATCATTTCTTGAATTTTGTATTTGAGTAATTAATTCTCCTTCAATATTTGACTGAAATAAAGAAAGTTTAATATTATTTTTGTCAGCAAAATCTTTACAATTTTTCTCAATGTCTTTTAAAGTGAGACTTCCATATTGTATTTTTTCTCTTTCACCTAAAAGGTTGAGGTTTGGTCCATTAAGAACTATAATTTTATTCATAAGTTTCTTGATATTGAATAACTTAATTATGGCAAAAATACAATTAAATGGAAAAAAAGTAGTAATAAAATCTAAATATTCGATATTGGATCTTTTAAAAAAATACAATTTAGATAAAAAAAAAATAGCAGTAGAATATAATGGTGTAATAGTCCCTAAAGTTTTCTTTAAAAAAAAATATTTAAAAAACAATGATAAACTAGAAATAGTGCACTTTATTGGTGGAGGATAATTTGAAAAAAGATATTTTTAAAGTTGCAGGTACATCTCTTAAATCCAGATTAATTATTGGAACTGGAAAATATAAAAGTCTTTCAGAAACTGCTAAGGCAGTAAAAGCTTCAGGAGCAAGTATGGTAACTGTAGCCGTCAGACGAGTAAATATATTAGATAAAACAAAACCATTACTAAGTGATTATATTAATCCTAAAAAAACAATTTTTTTGCCAAATACAGCTGGTTGTTTTACGTCAGGTGAAGCTTTAAGAACTTTGAGATTAGCAAGAGAAATGGGTGGATGGAAATTAGTTAAATTAGAAGTTTTAGGTGACAAAAAAACTTTATACCCAAATATGATAGAAACAGTTAAGACTACAAAAATACTTGTTAAAGAAGGATTTAAAGTTATGGTCTATTGTACTGATGACCCACTATTAGCAAAAAAATTAGAGGATAATGGCGCATCAGCTATTATGCCTTTAGCTTCCCCAATTGGTTCTGGTTTGGGAATACAAAATAAAGTTAATATTTCACTAATCATTAAACAATCAAAAGTCCCGGTTATAATTGATGCTGGAATAGGGACAGCCTCTGATGCAACTATTGCCATGGAGTTAGGATGTGACGGAGTTTTAATCAATAGTGCTATAGCTAAAGCTAAAAAACCAATATTGATGGCTGAAGCTTTTAAAGATGCGGTAATTTCAGGAAGAAATTCCTATTTAGCTGGCAGGATGGGTAAAAATCATTTTGCGACAGCAAGTTCTCCAACTAAAGGTTTAATTTGATTTCTTTTTTCTTCTCACCCATAGTGTCCTAGGATTTTTTTTTGTTTTAACCTTTTTTATTTCTTTTTTAGATTTTTTTCCTTCCTTTTTTCCTTTAGAAATATCAATTATAGTTTTTTTACTACTTACAATATTTTCTAAATATTCTATTTTATTTATTAATTTTTTTGATTTATTTAATAGCTCAATTTTATATTCAGGTATAATCAACTCTTTGTTAGATAAAATTTCAACTTTGAACGAGTATTTTTTTTGAAAATATTTCAATTCCTCAAGTAGATTTTTTTCTATATATAATTTCACCTTTTCTGGCACATATGACCTAAGTATTTTTACTTTGTCGCCAAAAGCTAAATACTGAATTTTCTTTAGAATTTTTTGAGAAAACGATCCTAATGACAATTGAGTTTCCCATTTGATAGAACCTTCCCTTAGTCTTTGCCTTGTCATTTCTAATAAACCAAAGTTACTTATCTTTCCTAGTTGTATTCTAGCTCTATCTTTTCTAATACTTTCTCTCATTCTTTTTTCAACTGTACGCCTATTATAAAAATTCATCATATCTATAAAATCTATTACAATTAAACCTGATAAATCTCTTAATTTAATTTGACGAGCAATTTCTTCAGCAGCTTCTAAATTTGTATTTAATGCAGTTTTTTCAATATTTGTTTGTTTTGTTGACTGACCTGAGTTGATATCGATGGAAACCAAAGCCTCAGTGGGATTTATGACTATATAGCCTCCAGATTTAAGTTTCACAGTGGGTTCAAAAATATTATTTAATTCTTTTTCAATATTCGCATCTTGAAACAATGGTTTTTTACCCCTGTATTTTTTAATATTTTTAACGTTTTTAGGCATTAGCTCTTTCATGAATTTTTTCGCTTTTTGATATGCTTCATTACCTTCGATATATATATTTTTAGTGTCGTTATCATAAGTATCTCTTAAAGTTCTTTTAATTATATCTCCTTCCTCATAAACCAATGAAGGCGCATTGGAGTCTATTGCTTTATCTTTAATTTCTTCCCAAGTTTTTAAAGTATTTTGAAAATCTTTTTCAATTTCATTTTTTGTTTTATTAGCACCCGCTGTTCTAACGATTACTCCCATACTTTTTGGTATTTGAATTTCGTTCAAAATAGTTCTTATTTTTTGTCTATCAGAAGAGTTAAAAATTTTTCTTGATATTCCTCCACCTTTCGGAGTGTTAGGCATTAAAACCATATATTTTCCAGCCAATGAAATAAAAGTGGTTAGAGCAGCTCCTTTTTGACCTCGTTCCTCTTTAATAACTTGAATTAGGACAACTTGACCGGGCTTAATTACTTCTTGAATTTTATATCTTTTAATACCGTATGAAGATTTTATTTCTTCTCTATACTCTTTTTTTTCTATTTCACCAGATTTAGATATTTCGTTATTTTCAACAATATTATTTTCTTGAGAAGAATTTGATGAATTATTCTCACTAGACTCTTCTAAATTCTTATTTTTTAAACTTTCCCTTATTTCCTCTTCAACTTCTTTGATTTTTTCTTTATCTTCAAAAGGGATCTGGTAATAGTCTGACTGAATATCATTAAAAGCTAAAAAACCATGTCTATCCCTTCCAAAATTAACAAAAGCAGCCTGTAAAGACGGCTCAACTCTACTTATTGCTCCTAAATAAATATTATTTTTAAAAGTTAAATTGTTTTTGTCTTCAAACTCATATTCTTCAATTGAATTAGTAGATTTAAGAATAATACGTGTTTCATTTGGATGCGATGCATCAATATATAAATTTTTTTCCATTTTGATTGAATTCCTTTTATTTTTGCAAAAACTGTGAATTTTAATTTAGTCATATGGTTATTTTATACGATTTTAACTATAAATACACATATTTAAATTTAAATGCCTAAAGAAAGTCAAATTTTTTAACAATATAAAGGTTAGATGCTTAAATTTATTAATTTTTCTATTAAATCTATTATAATTTTTTTTATAATAACACTGCTCTTTTTATTATCTACTTTGTGGTACTTTTCCATTGGTTTACCTGATTATAAAAAGCTATCTAATTATCAACCACCTATATCAAGCAGAGTCTATTCTGAAGATGGAAAATTAATAGCAGAGTATGCCATAGAGAAAAGATTGTTTGTTCCTTATGACTCTATACCTACTACGATAATAAACTCATTTCTTTCTGCAGAGGATAAAAACTTTTTTAATCATCCGGGAATAGACGCTAAAGGAATTTTGAGAGCTTTCATAAACAACATTAAAAATATATCACAAAACAAAAGATTAGAAGGAGCTTCCACAATTACTCAACAAGTAGCTAAAAATTTTCTTCTAACTAACGAAGTTTCAATAAAAAGAAAAATCAAAGAGGCAATTTTAGCTTTTAGAATTGAAAGAGCTTATTCAAAAGAGAGAATTTTAGAACTTTATTTGAATCAGATTTACCTTGGACAAGGAACATATGGAATTGCTGCTGCAAGTCTAGAATATTTTGATAAACCAATAAAGGAATTGAGTTATGCTGATGCCGCTTTACTAGCTGCTTTGCCTAAAGCTCCAAGTAAATATAATCCTTACAGATTTCCAGAGATAAGTAAATTTAGAAGAAATTTAGTTTTAAAGAATTTAGAGGAAAATAAATTTATTTCTAAAGATGAGTTTAAAAATTTGAAAGCTTCAACATTAAAATTAAAAAAAAGAAAAATAGAAATTGTAAATGAGGCAAATTCTTATACCGAGGAGGTTAGGCGATCAGTAAAAGAAAATTATGGTTTTGAAAAATTATATTCAGAGGGACTTAGCATAAGAACACCACTTAATATTAATTATCAAATTCAAGCACTTGAGTCTCTGAGAAAAGGAATTGAAGATTATGACAAACGACATGGGTGGAGGGGTCCAATTTCAAATACTCAAAAAAATAAAAATTGGAAATATAAATTAGATAGTTTTAAATTAGATCCAACCTTGGGCTGGAAATTTGCAGAAATTCAAGGTGTAAATAATACAGAAATAAATTTTAAAATTATCAACGAAAAAGATACAAAAGATATTTTCGGTGTACTAAGTAATAAAAAAGTTAAGTGGGCCCTTTCTAATAAAAAAACTTTAAAAGAAGTTTTTAAAGTTGGTGATATCGTATTTGTAAAAAAAAATAAAAATTCTTGGGGCTTAAAGCAATATCCAAAAGTTAATGGAGGTATTGTAGCATTAGATCCTTACACCGGAGACGTAAAAGCTCTAGTAGGTGGTTTTAACTTTCGGTCTAGCGAATTCAATAGAGTAACGCAAGCTAAGAGACAACCCGGCTCAGCATTTAAACCTATTGTGTATGCTGCAGCATTGGAAAATGGTTTTTCACCTAATTCAATTATTTTGGATGCACCATTTGTTGAAAGTCAAGGTGTGGGATTAAAAAACTGGAAACCAGAAAATTATGGAAAAAAATTTTACGGGCCTACTACTTTAAGAAAAGGCATAGAATATTCCAGGAATTTGATGACAGTGAGAGTAGCAAAAATTTTAGGATTGAATAAGATTTTAGAATTATCAAAAAAATTGGATATTTATGATGATATACCAGAACTTTTATCTGTTTCACTTGGGGCAGCTGAAACTACACTGTTAAATCTAACATCAGCTTATGCTCCATTTGTTAATGGAGGAAAAAAAATTAATCCTACATTAATCTCAAGAATACAGGATAGAAGAGGAAATACAATTTTCAGTTTAAAAAATAGAAAATGTATCGGTTGTGATAAATTTATAAATCAAAGTGAGGAACTTCCAAAGATAGAAAATACCAATATGAGAGTTTTTAGTGAGGAAACCGCTTACCAGATGGTGTCTATTCTTAATGGTACAGTCAAAAGAGGAACAGCAAAAAAATTAAAATCACTTAATGTTCCTTTAGCAGGTAAAACTGGCACAACAAATAAAAATTTCGATGCATGGTTTATAGGATTTTCTTCAAATTTAGTAATCGGGGTTTACATTGGTTTTGACAACCCACAAACTTTAGGAAAATTTGAAACTGGATCAAAAGCAGCTTTACCGATTTTTAAAAATTTTATTGAAAGTGCGCTTTTTAAAAATGATTTTAAAGAGTTCAAAGTCCCTGAAAACATTTATTTGACGTCTTTAAATTATGATACCGGACTAAAAGCTTCGTTAGGGGATAAAAAAACTATTATTGAAGCTCTTAAGGTGAAAGATATTAACAACATTAATAATAATAATTTAATTTCAATTAATAACCGTGATACTTTAATCAAATATAGGCAATTTTACTAATGCAAAATTTTGAAAATCAGCTGAACAATTTAGAAAAGAATCTTAAAAATATTAGGGGGTATCTTTGATAAAAATAAAGTTGAGAATAAAATCAAAGAACTTGAAAATATATCGCAAAAAGAAAATTTTTGGAAAGATCAAAAGCTTGTAAGAAAAACTGTCAAACAGAAAAAAATTTTTGAAGAGATCCTCAATACTTATAAAAGATCATTTAATGATATCTCAGATTTAAGAGAATTGTTTAATATTGCAATCAAGGAAAATGATGAAGAAACAATCAATGATTGTAATAATAAAATAGAAGAAATTCAAAAAACTTTAAGAAATTGCGAAAAAATTTGTTTTCTTTCCGGAGATAACGACGATTTGAACATTTATTTAGAAATACATGCAGGAGCTGGAGGCACTGAAAGTCAAGACTGGGCTGATATGCTAAGAAGGATGTATATAAAATGGTTTGATAAAAAAAAATACAAATATGAAATTATAAGTGAGCACAAAGGAGATGAAGCTGGTATTAAGTCCTCGATTTTAAAAGTAGACGGCGACTACTTGTATGGATTAATGAGATCTGAGTCAGGTGTTCACAGATTAGTTAGAATTTCGCCATTTGACAGTGGCGCGAGAAGACACACAAGCTTCGCAAGTGTTTGGGTTTATCCTGTTGTTGATGATGACATAGATATAAAAGTTGATGAGAAAGATTTAAGAATTGACACTTATAGATCCAGTGGAGCTGGTGGGCAACACGTAAATACAACTGATAGCGCAGTGAGAATTACTCATCTTCCAACTAAAATAGTTGTTCAATGTCAAAATGAGAGATCTCAACATAAAAATAAAGAAACTTGTTACAAAATGCTTAAAGCAAGATTGTACGAACATGAGATACAAAAAAGGGAGGAACAAAATCAAAAAAATTTAGATTCTAAAACCGATATTGGTTGGGGTCATCAAATAAGATCTTATATTTTACAACCTTATCAATTAGTTAAAGATTTGCGTAATAAGAAAGAAAGCACAAATCCTTCTAGTGTTCTTGATGGAAATATTGATGAGTTCATTGAGGAAGGTATTAAAAACAAATAATGAGAAAAATATTTAATTTATCATTTATCTTTATTTTAAGTGTTTTAACCTTGCTACTAGTATTTCTATCAACTACGGGCATAGAAACAAAAAGATTTAATAGTTTAATAACAAAAAAGATTAAAGAAAGTAACGCCAATATAGACTTAAATTTAGATACTATAAAATTCAAGCTTGATATTAGAGAAATTAGTTTATTTTTAGAGGCTAAAAATCCTAGTATAAACTTTAAAGAAATCAAACTTCCTATTAAGAATATAAAAGCTTATGTTAACTTTCTTTCTCTAATAAAATCTGAAAATAAGTTTGAAAAAATAAGTTTAAATTTTAATCAAATTAGTTTTGAAAATATCAAAAAAATTTCATCAATATTAAAACCATCGAATTTCTCGAGTTTTTTGAACAATAAACTCGTTGAAGGAAAATTGAATATACAAATTGAATTTTATTTTAATAAAAATAATGAAATAGAAAACTTTATAACAAAAGGATCAATAGAGGATGCAAAAATTAATTATGAAAAAGAAATCTTTTTAGAAAACACAAACTTTACTTTTTTTGCGGATAACACAGATATTTTGATAAAAAGTTTTCTTGGAAAATTTGGTCCATTGGATATAAAGGATGGTGACGCAAAAATTCAAATCTCCCCAGAAATTTCCATAGAAACTAATTTTTTGAGTAATATAAAAATTGATAATAAATTAAAAAAAGAATATGACTTTTTAAATCAATTCTTAAATTTAAATTCTTTAGATAATTTAAACGGTGAGTTCAACAATACTCTTTTTGTAAATCTAGACAAAACACTCAAAATTAAAAATTTTAATTTTAAAAATAGTGGTAAAATAATAAATGCAAAACTAAATTTTCAAAAATCTATCAAAAATTTTTTACTTGAGGATAGCCTTAAATTTATTATCGTAAAAGATACTGAGATAAATACTTTTATAAACTCAAATAAAAACAATATAGAAATTAAAGGCAAATATTCATTTAATAATAATAATTTTTTAGATTTTGAGTCAGAAAATATAATTAGTAAAGACATATTTAAATCTAAAATCAGAGCGAATATAGACGAAAAAATACAAATAGAACTAATAAATTATACAAAACCTAAAGAAATAATCGCTGAAGTTTCTATTGAACTTGAAAAATTTGGAGATAATCTTAAATTAAAGAATCTTAATTATGCGCAAGGTAAAAATTCAATAGTTATAAATGATCTTAAATTTCAAAAAGGTATATTTTCAAATTTAAAAAAAGCATCAGTAAAAACATTTTCTAAAAAAATATCAAATAATGATTTTAAAATTTTATTTGGGGATAAAATTATAATTGAAGGCAACAAATTTGATGCTAGTAATTTAGCCAAGCTTATAAATCAAAAAAAAAGTGACAATAATCTAAAAAAATTAAATAAGAATATTGAAATTAATATTGCTAAAGTTATTGCTCCTTTATCAGAAAAATTATTAAAATTTAGACTTATTGGAAAAATTGAAAGAGGAAAATTTATAAAAATTTCCTCTAAAGGTGATTTTGGAAATAATAATTTTTTAGATATCACAATGAAAAGTGATAAATTAAAGAAGAAAAAATATTTAGAAATCTACTCAGATATTACAAAACCATTGTTAACTGAATATAGTTTTTTCAGGGGATTAACAGGTGGAAAATTATTGTACACATCAATAATTGATGATAATTCCTCAACTTCTAAATTAAAAATTGAAAATTTTAAAGTTGTAAATGCACCTAACATGGTAAAACTACTAACTCTTGCAGACCTTGGAGGTTTAGCAGACTTAGCTGAAGGAGAAGGGATATCATTTGAAACATTAGAAATAGATATTGATCAAACGGATGAATTAATTAAGATAAATGAAATTTTAGCCTTGGGACCCAGTATCTCAGTTTTAATGGACGGTTATCAAGATAAAAACGTAACAAGCTTAAGAGGTACATTAATTCCAGCAAAAACACTAAACAAAATGATTTCCAGAATACCTTTAATTGGCGATATAATAATTCCGAAAGAAGTAGGAGAGGGATTATTTGGAATAAGCTTCAAAATGAAAGGACCTAAGGGAAAAATAAAAACATCGATAAATCCAATTAGAACAATTACTCCAAGATTTATTCAAAAAATTATAGATAGAAACAAAAAAATTAATTAATCTTAATAATATAATGTTTTTTCTTTCCATAAGAAATTTTTAAAACGTTATTTGTAAAATCTGTTAATTCTAAAATTTTTTTTGGGTCAGCAATTAAAATATCATTTATTTTCAATCCTTTATTTTCAATAATCCTTCTTGCTTCACTTTTAGAATGAACAATTTGATTTTTTGATAAAAAATCTAAAAGCTTTATTCCTTTTATGATATCTTTTTTTTTAACAATAATTTCTGGAAGACTTGATCCTAATCCTTTTCCGTGAAACGTGTCTTTAGCTGTTTGCTCTGCTTTGTTTGATGCAACTTCTCCATGTAAAATTTTGGTTGCTTCATTAGCTAATAAAATTTTTAGATCATTTATATTTGATTTTCTTTTAAATAGATTATCAATTTCATTAGTTTCTAACTCAGTAAAAAAGTTTAAAAATTTTTTTACATCTCTATCATCAGTATTTCTCCAAAATTGCCAATAATCATAAGCAGAAAACAAATCTTCGTTAAGCCAAACAGCGCCTGACTCTGTTTTACCCATCTTTGTTCCAGAAGCCAAAGTAATTAGTGGGGAGGTTATACCATATGCTTCTTTTTTAAGCATTCTTCTTATAAGCTCAACGCCATTTACAATATTTCCCCATTGATCTGAACCTCCAATTTGTAAAATACAATTATTTTTTTTATATAATTGATAAAAATCATAGGCTTGCAAAATCATATAGTTAAATTCCATATAACTAAGTGATTGTTCTCTCTCTAGTCTAAGTTTTACACTTTCAAAAGTAAGCATCTTGTTAATAGTAAAATGACTTCCAATATCGCGTAAAAATTTGATATAATTTAATTTTGTAAGCCATTTTGCGTTATCAACATAAATAGGCTTAGTATTTTTATTTGAAGTATCTAAAATTTTATTAAAAACTTTTTTTATACTTTTTATATTATTATTTATTTCTGTTTTTTCGAGAATTTTTCTAGTTGAGTCCTTACCTGATGGGTCACCAATTAATGTTGTGCCTCCTCCCAACAAAACGATTGGGCGATGACCATATTTTTGCATCATTTTAAGGATCATTATTTGAAGAAGACTTCCAACATGTAAACTTTTAGCTGTACAGTCAAAACCAATATAAGCAGAAATTGATTTTTTATCGCTAATTTCTTTGAGTTTATCAAAGTCTGTGCACTGACTTAAATAACCCCTAGAACTCATCTCAGCTAAAAATTTGTTTTTCATAGCACTTACTGTTTTAACTACTATTATACGAAAATTGTTATAAATAAATAAAAATATGAGTAAAAATTATACATCTTTAGGCTTGATGAGCGGGACATCTGGAGATGGAGTAGATGCTTCCATAATAAACTCAGATGGTGTTAATACATTTGAGACAATAAAAAATAAGTATTATGAATATGATTCTAATATTTACAAAGATTTTCATTTTTTAAAAGAAAGAATATTTAACCTGTACGATTTAAAAAGGCTCTCAAAAGAAGTTAACGAATTAGAAAGGAAAATTACATTATTTCACGCTAAGATTATTAAAGAATTATTAATCAATAACGACAAAACTTTAGTCGGTTTTCATGGTCAAACAATTTACCACAATGCGATGGAGAAAATTTCAAGGCAGTTAGGAGACGGAAAATTACTTTACCAACTAACAAAAAAGAGGATAATTTACAATTTTAGAGAAAATGATATTTTAAATGGTGGTGAAGGAGCGCCTCTTACACCTATATTTCATCAATTGATAGCAACTAAAAAAAAAATAAAACTTCCAATCTGTTTTCTTAATATTGGAGGAATATCAAATATTACAATTGTTAAAAATAAAAGAGGTTATGATGAATTATTTAGTAAAGATATTGGACCTGGAAATTGCCTTATTGATACTTGGGTGAGAAAAAATTCTGATAAAAAATTTGACCGAGACGGACACTTAGCAAGTATAGGAAAAAAAAATGAAATAATTTTCGAACAAGCTCAAGAATTGTATTATAACAGGAACAAAGAAAAAAAATCATTTGATACAAATGATTTTGATATATCGTTTTCTAGAGGTTTATCACTGGAAGATGGAACAACCACACTTACTGAGTTTACAGGAAGTATTATTGGTGAAACATTATCTCTTTTAGCAAAAGACGATAAGATATTTGAGGATATAATAATTTGTGGTGGAGGAAGAAAAAATAATACATTAATAAAAACTATTAAAAAAAATCTTTTTCAAAAATTTAAAATAAGTATGATAGATAACCTTGGAATTGATGGCGATTTTGTAGAGTCTCAAGCTTTTGGCTTTTTAGCAATTAGATCCTATAAAAAATTACCAATAACTTTTCCAAGCACTACCAATTGTAAAAAACCATGTTCAGGCGGTAAAATCGTTGAAAATTAAATAAGAGCGGTCTTCTCTTTTAAATATTTTTCTATTTCCAACGATAATTCTTTTTCTTTGTCTTTAAAAAAATGATTTGAATTTTTTATTTTAGAAAAAATTACCTCAACACCCTTTTGACTTTTAATTCTGTTATCAAGTTCATTAATACTTTCTTTAGTCACTAATTCATCATTTTCACTGTAAATTACTTGACCAGAAGTAGGACACGGAGCTAAAAATGAAAAATCGTAAACGTTAGGTTGTGGAGAAACTGCTATGAAATTATTTACTTCAGGTCTTCTCATTATAAGTTGCATACAAATCAATGATCCAAAAGAAAAACCAGAAACCCAACATTGACTATAATCTAAATTTTGTCTTTCAATCCAATCCAAAGCCGCTGCAGCATCAGAAAGTTCTCCTTGACCATTATCAAATACCCCGTCACTTTTACCAACACCTCTAAAGTTTACCTTTATCACTGAAAAACCATTTTCCAAAAAAATATTATACATAAGTTGAACAATTCTATTATTCATAGTTCCACCGTACTGAGGATGCGGATGAAGAACAATCGCTACAGGTGAACCAAACTTTGGATTTTTATAATATTTTGCTTCAAGTCTTCCGGCAGGCCCAGGAATGAAAATTTCTAAACTTTTTGGTTTCATAATTGATAATGATTATTATTAAAAAAAAAAGTACAGATTTATATCACGTTTTTATGCGACAAATATTTTTTTTTAATCCTGACCAAAATAGTAGGAATTCTTCTAAAACTATTATAATACAATGCTTAATTATGAAATTAACCAACAAAGGTAGATACGCAGTAATGGCAATGGCAGACTTAGCATCAAATGCTAAAGATGGGCCGATAAGTCTTACTGAAATTTCTATGAGACAAAATATTTCATTGGCTTATTTAGAACAAATTTTTTTAAAGCTTAAAAGCAACAAATTGGTTAAGAGCTCAAGAGGAGCTGCTGGAGGATATGTTTTAGAAAAACCAGCCTCCGAGATTAAGTTATCTAATATTATTTTTGCGGTTGATGAGGAAGTTAAAACATTAAATTGTAAAAAAAACTCAAAAAGAGGGTGCAATAACAAATCAACTAAATGTATTACTCATAATCTATGGGACCAATTAGATCAACACATAAATGGTTTTTTTGAAAAAGTAAAATTACAAGATCTTACTAAAACAGTTGAAAAATAACAATGAAGAGTGAAGAGTTAAATAATCAGGATTATAAATACGGTTTTACTACTGATATAGAAAATTTTAAAGCTCCAAAAGGACTTTCAGAGAAAACTATAAAATTTATTTCTGAAGTAAAAAAAGAACCTAAATGGATGCTCGATTGGAGATTAAAGGCATTTAATAGATTAAAAGTTTTAAAGGAACCTAACTGGCAAAAACCAAAATATCCAAAAATTAATTACCAAGACTTGTATTATTACTCAGCTCCAAAAAGCATGAAAGATAAACCAAAAAGCTTAGACGAAGTTGATCCGAAACTTATTGAAACATACAATAAACTTGGAATTCCTCTTAATGAACAAAAAAGATTAAGCGGAGTAGCTGTTGATGCAGTTTTTGACTCTGTTTCTGTGGCGACAACTTTTAAAGGAGAATTAGATAAAAAAGGGATAATTTTTTGCCCTATTTCTGAAGCCATTCAGAAACATCCAGATTTAGTAAAAAAATATTTAGGTTCTGTCATACCTCTTAGCGATCATTATTTTGCAACGCTTAACTCAGCAGTATTTACAGATGGGTCTTTTGTTTACATTCCACCTAACACAAGATGTCCAATGGAACTTTCTACTTATTTTAGAATAAACGCATCTGAAACAGGTCAATTCGAAAGAACATTAATCATTGCGGATAAAGGTAGTTACGTTAGTTATTTAGAAGGTTGCACAGCACCGATGAGGGACGAAAATCAATTACATGCAGCTAATGTAGAATTAGTAGCCTTAGATGATGCAGAGATAAAATACTCAACAGTTCAAAATTGGTATCC
>NZ_CVSG01000076.1 GCF_001179945.1 Candidatus Pelagibacter communis
AAGTACCTCAAAAAATTAAAGAAACTCTTGAATTAAATATATTAAATATTTCAAATCAAATTAGTGAAGCAGAAAAACTTAAAGAAGATGCAAAAAATATCTTAATTGAACATGAAAAAAAAATTAGTGATTCAAAAAATGAGGTAAAAGAAATGATAAAAAAGGCTAATGAGGAAGCTGAGAAAAACGTAATCAAAACGAATAAAGAATTTCATGATTTAATGGATAATAGAAAGAAGAGTGCAGAAGAAAGAATAAAACAACTAAGAAATCAGGCCTTGAAAGATATAAAAAATGCCTCAGTAAAAATAGCTATAGAGTCAGTAGAAAAATTGATAAAAAACTCTCTTGATAAAAGCAAATTAGATAAAATTTTCAGCTCTAGTATTGAAGAAACAAAATTAGCACTTAAGAAGAAATCTAGTTAGAATAGGCCATAAATATATGGCAAAAAAAACAACTATTATTGGATCAGGTTTTGGAGGTTTGGCTGCAGCGCTTAGAT
>NZ_CVSG01000077.1 GCF_001179945.1 Candidatus Pelagibacter communis
AGCAATAAATATTTTTGGGGGTTTTTTGGTTACTCAAAGAATGCTTCAAATGTACAAAAAAAAGAAAGATAAAAAGAAATGATCTCGGCAAATTTAGCAGCGATTTTTTATTTAGTATCTGGAATATTATTTATTCTTGCATTGAGGGGATTATCATCACCAGACACATCTAGGCAAGGAAATTACTTTGGAATTACAGGAATGATAATAGCAATTGTTGTAACATTCCTGTCAATTGGTAACTTTTCTACATCATTAGTTTATGTACTATTATTTTTAGTAATTGGTGGGGCAATCGGTGCCTTTATTGCTTTTAAAATTCCAATGACTGCAATGCCTGAATTAGTTGCAGGTTTTCATAGTTTAGTTGGTTTAGCAGCTGTTTTTGTAGCGATAGCAGCATTTTTAAACCCTGCAGCTTTTAATTTAGGAAATATTGGTGATATTAAATTAGCAAGCCTAATTGAAATGTCTATAGGCGCAGCAGTAGGAGCGATAACTTTTTCAGGTTCTATAATAGCTTTTTTAAAATTAAGAGGAATAATGTCTGGCGCTCCTATTACATTTAGTGGCCAGCATATTCTCAATTTGATACTTGGGATTGGTATTTTTGTACTAATTTTTTATTTATGTAAAACACAGTCTACAAATATATTTTGGACAGTAATTCTAATCTCATTTCTTGTTGGTGTTTTATTAATCATACCAATTGGTGGAGCAGATATGCCTGTGGTAATTTCAATGCTCAATTCTTACTCTGGATGGGCTGCAGCTGGAATAGGTTTTACTTTAGAAAATACCGCTTTGATTATAACAGGTGCGCTTGTTGGATCTTCTGGAGCAATACTTTCATATATAATGTGTAAAGCTATGAACAGATCTTTTGTAAGTGTGATACTTGGCGGATTTGGAGCGGATAATTCTTCTAAAGACAAAAAAGAAAAGAAGGATCAAAAACCAGTTAAAAGTGGCAATGCAGAAGATGCAGCTTTCCTAATGAAAAATGCTTCATCGGTGATTATAGTTCCAGGCTATGGAATGGCGGTGGCACAAGCTCAACATGCTTTAAGAGAGATGGTAGATAAATTAAAAAAGAACGATATTAAAGTCACATACGCCATACACCCAGTAGCCGGCAGGATGCCTGGACATATGAACGTTTTATTGGCAGAAGCTAATGTTCCATACGATGAAGTGTTTGAGTTAGAGGATATAAATAATGATTTTGCCAATTCCGACGTTGCATTTGTGATTGGAGCAAATGATGTAACAAATCCCGTAGCTAAAACAGATCCTAAAAGCCCAATATTTGGCATGCCAGTACTTGACGTTGAAAAATGTAAATCCGTTTTATTTGTTAAGAGAAGCTTGTCCCCTGGATATGCTGGAATAGATAATGAATTATTTTATAAAGATAATACTCTTATGTTGTTTGCAGATGCAAAAAAAATGACAGAGGATATTGTTAAAAATTTAGATTAATGAAAACTAAGATATTTTGCGATATAGCTGACTATAAAACAATCAAATTTTTTAATAATAAAACAATAGTCGATGGCTTCACAACAAATCCGAGCTTAATGAGATTAGCAGGAGCAAAAAATTATAGAGATTATTCTCTTAAAATTTTGAAGACTTGTAAAAAAAAACCAATTTCTTTTGAGGTATTTGCAGATAATTTGAAAGATATGCTTAAACAAGCTTATGAAATTAATTCTTGGGGTAACAACGTTTATGTTAAAATACCAGTTGTTAATTCTAAAGGTAAGTTTACTGGATCAGTAATTAAAGAATTAAGTGATAAGGGAATTAAACTAAATATAACAGCTGTTTACACTTTTGAGCAGACACAAAAGATTTATAAAAATTTAAATAAAAATACTCAATCTATAATCTCTATATTTGCTGGAAGAATGGCTGATAAAGGTAAGGATCCACTTCCAATATTCAAAAAAAGTATTTCTTTAACCAAAAAGAATAAAAATATTGAAATCCTTTGGGCAAGCACTAGAGAGGCTTATAATTATACTCAGGCTAAACAAATTAATTGTAATATTATTACTATGCCACCAAAAGTTATTAATCAAATCAATGGTTTTGGAAAAAGCTTTAAATCAATGACACTCGATACCGTAAAAAGTTTTTTAGCTGATAGTAAAAAGTCGAGATTCAGCCTTTAAGAGGCTTTAGACTTAGCTCGAGAAAGCCTTTTTCTTTCGTGCGGATCTAAAATCAACTTTCTTAACCGACAAGATTTAGGTGTAATCTCCAATGCTTCATCGGTATTTAACAAACTTAATTGTTCAGCAATTGCCATTTTTCTAACTGGAGTTAAAACAACATTTTCATCAGTATTTTGTGTTCTCATATTTGTTAATTTCTTTCCTTTCATTACATTAATTTCAAGGTCTCCAGCTTTAGATGAAATACCTACAATCATCCCCTCGTAAACGGGGTCATTATGAGTAACGAGCATTTCTCCTCTAGCTTGTAAATTAAAAATTGCGAACGCAACTGCCTTTCCTGTTTCTATAGATATGAGAGCACCATTTCTTCTCCCTTCCATTTCACCAGTATAATCTCCATAGGAATGAAAGATTCTATTTATTACTCCAGTCCCTTTAGTTAAAGTCAAAAATCTACTTGTGTAGCCCATTAAACCTCTAGTTGGCGCATGAAAAATTAGTCTTTTCTTATTCTTACCTGTATCTTTAAGATCAACTAGTTTACCTTTCCTTCTATTCATTGAGTCGATAATTTTTGATGAGTATTCTTCATCCAAATCCATAGTAATTTCTTCAATTGGTTCTTGTTTTTTTCCATCATTATCTTTTTTAATTAAAACTTTGGGAGGACTCACAGTCATCTCAAATCCTTCGCGTCTCATCTGGGTCAAAAGAATTTCTAACATTAACTCTCCTCGTCCACTTATTACAAATGAGTCTTTATTAGAGTTTTCCTCAAAAGTTATTCCAACATTATTTTCAGCTTCTAAAATTAATCGTTCGCGAATTTGAGTACTTGTCAATTTCCTTCCCTCAGTTCCAGCCAAAGGAGAACTATTAACTGTAATTGTAATCGACATTGTCGGAGGATCGATGGGTGTTGCACTAATTGGTTTATTTAACTCTAAATCACAAATTGTATCTGCTACGTTTGCTTTTTCTAAACCTGCAATTATTACAATGTCTCCTGCTTCACCTGTTTGAATTGGTACTTTTTTAGTACCCTCATATCTAAAAATTTTCGTTAATCTTCCCTCATCCACTTTTTCACCATTAAGATTTATTGCTTTAATTTGCTGATTTGCTTTTGCAGTCCCTTGAGCTATTTTACCAACTAAACTTCTTCCTAGAAAGCTATCAGCATAAAGCAAAGTAGAGAGCATAGCGAATGGCTGAGTTTTGTCTAAATTAGTTGGCTTTACATGTTTCATGATTAAATCTAGCAATGGGTTTAAATTTTCTCTAGGACCATTAATATCTTTAGATGCCCAACCCGATCTACCACTTGCATACAAAACCGGAAAATCTAATTGTTCTTCATTAGCATCTAAGCTAACAAAAAGATCAAATGTTTCATCTAAAACTTCATTAGCCCTCTGATCAGCCTTGTCCAATTTGTTTATTACTACGATTGGTTTTAAACCTTGTTTTAAAGCTTTAGCTAATACAAATTTTGTTTGAGGCATTACACCTTCTGCTGAGTCTATCAACAACAAAGCACCATCCGCCATATGTAACACCCTTTCTACTTCGGCTGCAAAATCTCTATGGCCCGGAGTGTCAATAATATTTATCCTTGAATCTTTCCAATTAATCGATGTAGGTTTCGCGAGAATTGTAATACCTCTTTCTTTCTCTAATTCACCTGAGTCCATTACCCGCTCTTCGATATTCTCATTCTCTCTAAAAGTACCGCTTTGTTTCATTAGACTATCAATCAAAGTTGTTTTTCCATGATCAACATGAGCTATAATGGTAATATTTCTAATTGTATTTGTCATTTTGGTTGCGGGGGTAGGATTTGAACCTACGACCTTCAGGTTATGAGCCTGACGAGCTACCAGACTGCTCCACCCCGCGTTAAACTATTTCTTCTTTTTTATGTTAATTGCTTGGAGCTTATCTTTTTCTTCTTTTATGTCGTAAAAAATAGTTTGTTCTTCTTTCAGAACTCTTAGTTTCGACTCCTCTAGAGCAGAAACATGTAGAAAAATATCTTTTTTACTTTCATCATCAGTTATAAAACCATAACCTTTCTTGGCATTAAACCACTTTACTTTACCCGACGGCATCATTAATCCTCTCATTTTAAATATTTAATATCTGTTTTTAAGTTTTTGGAGTTTTTTAATTCTTTTTAGATTTTCAGTTTGAACTCTCTTTTTTTTTTCAGACGGTTTTTCATAAGTACTCTTCATCTTCATAACTTTAAAAAAACCTTCTTTTTGAAGCTTTCTTTTTAAAACTCTTATAGCCTGTTCAACATTGTTATCTTTTACGTCTATTTTAATAAAAACCTCCAGTTAATTTTCATGCTAGTTATCATCTGTAATTATGTTTGTCTATAGTGAAGCTGCTTGAGACTTTTTTTCCTCTCTAATTTTAGCTTTTTTTTCCCTTTCAATTCGTCTTTTAGCTTTATCCAAACTTTTTTGAAAAGCCTCTTGAGTGCATAAAGCTAAAATTACAGGATCTCTTGCTTTTAAATTAGAAAAATTCCAGTAACTTCTTTTTCTTATTAGTGAAACAGTTCCTTTTGTACTTCCGACAAGTTTTGAAATTTGACCATCAGTCAAATCAGGAGCATTTTTACACAACCATAAAATTGCATCAGGTCTATCTTGTCTTTTAGATAAGGGCGTATACTTTGGTTTTTTTCTCTCTTTAATTTCAACTTCATCAAGTTTTTTTAATAAACTTAATTTTTTTGAAGGATCATTTGAACAATTTTCAATTTCTTCTCTCGAGAGTTGTCCTGCTAAAATCGGATTATATGCTTTTATTCCTTTGGCTACATCTCCGTCAGCAATACCTTTTACCTCAAGTTCATGCAGCTTACAAAATTCAGCAATTTGCTTAAATGTTAATGTTGTATTTTCAACAAGCCAAACAGCAGTGGCTTTTGGCATAAAAGGTGACTCAGACATAATTTTATTTTTTTGATCTTAAGTTGCTAAATTTTTTATTGTATTTACTAACTCTACCCTTATCTAAAACCTTTTGTGATCCTCCAGTCCATGCAAAATGAGATTTTGGATCTATATCTAACTTAAGGGTGTCATTTTCTTTACCCCAGGTTGATCTAGTTTCAAATTCGGTTCCATCAGTCATAATTACTTTAATTTTATGATAGTTTGGATGTATTTTCTTTTTCATTTGCGGAGTTTTATATTAATATTTGTTCTCACTCAATATCTTTATTTGCTTATCAAATCTAACAATTCGTTGTGTATATTAGAGTTACTAGCTATGATATTCTTTTTTAAAGGATTATTATTAACTTCATCGAAAAAATTTATAAATCCACCAGCTTCTTTAAGTATTATTATTCCAGCAGCTATGTCCCAATAATTAAGCTCTCTTTGCCAGTAACCGTCAAACCTACCACAAGCAACATATGCCATATCTAAAGCAGCACTTCCGAATTTTCTTACATTAGAAACATTATTTGAAATGTTAATATATTCTGAGAATATTTTATCTTTAATTTTACTAGCTCCCTTTGGACCGCCAGTAACAAGCAAAGCATCTTTTATTTTTTTTTTATTAGAAACTCTTATCCTCGAATTGTTTAGATATGCTCCGCTACCTTTTTCTGCAACAAACATTTCATTTGTTATAGGATTAAATATAACGCCACAAGTTATTTCACCTTTTTCCTCATAACCAATTGAAATTGCAAAATGAGGTATTCCATTTAAAAAATTCATTGTCCCATCTATCGGATCGATTACCCATCTATTATCAGTATTTGATTTATTAATCATTCCTGACTCCTCAGTAATTATTCCATATTCAGGATGAGCTTTTTTAAGCTCTTCAATTAATATTTTTTCAGTTCTTTTATCTGCTGAAGTAACGAAATCACCAGGACCTTTAGTTGAAACTTGAAGATTTTCAACTTCACCAAAATCTCTTATCAATGATCTAGATGCTTTCATACACGCTTTAATAATTAAATTAATTTGTGGAGAATTTAATCTCATTAATTTACTCTTTTTACGTATTCCAACGTTCGTGTATCAATTATAATTTTTTCCCCACTTTCAACAAAAGGAGGAACATTGATCTTTATACCACAATCTAATATTGCGGGTTTGTAAGAGGAAGAAGCTGTTTGATTTTTAATTGCTGCATCAGTTGTTTCAATTGTACATTCAATGTTATTTGGCAGTTCAATCGATATAGGTTTTTCTTCCATAAATGAAATAGAAACTTCTAAATTTTCTTTTAACAATTTATACTGTTCTCCAGTGACAGATTTAGGTATTTCTACTTGTTCAAAAGTTGAGTTATCCATAAAATGACAGTTTTCACCATCTATGTATAAAAAATTAAATTTTTTTTCATCAACTTCTGCTTTTTCTATGGTCTCATTTGATCTAAACCTCTCGTTTAATTTTGTTCCTTTAACAACACTTTTCAATTCTACTTGATTAAAAGCTCCACCTTTTCCAGGTTTAACATGCTGGGTTTTAAGAACATTCCAATAGTCGTTTTTATGCTCTATTATCATTCCTGGTTTTATTTCGTTTGCTGTTATTTTCATTTAAATTTTCTAATCGCCTGTTCAGGTTTTAATTTCGGGTTATCCCAGATAAAACTTGATAATGCAATATATTTTGCTCCAGTGTTAATCAATTTTTTATAGTTAATGTTATTAATACCACCAATAACCACAATTGGTTTTTTAATATTTTTTTTTGCCCATTTTAAAATATTTAAATTTGCTTTTTTAGCCATTGGTTTAAGTTTTGATTTAAAAAATGATCCAAAGGCTACATAATCAGCTTTATTCTCAACGGCTTTATTTGCAAAAAATTTAGAGTTATGACATGTAATTCCTAAAATTTTTCCTTTGAGTTTTTTTCTGGCAATTTTAAAAGATCCATCAAGCTGACCCATATGACAGCCATCAGCTTTAATTTTAGAAGTCAATATAAAATAATCATTAATAATAAATTTTACTTTATGTTTAATTGTAATTTTTTTTATCTTTTTGCAGACATTAAGAAGTTTTTTTTGACTTACATTTTTTAACCTTAATTGAAAAAACTTTACATTTTTAAACGACAAAACTTTATCTAAACTAGAGTAGAAATTCTGATCAATTTTATTAGGTGAAATTAAATATACTAATTTCTTCAACGTATTAGGCCACAACTTCTTTCTCTAATTCTTCTGACCACTCACCTTTAGATGAGAGACCATTCATTTTAGCTCTATGGTTAAAGGCTTTTTGGATATTTTCTATATTTTCTTGATTTTTTCCAAATTCTTTTAATGCACTTGCTTGCAATCCTCTACCGTAAGAGAAAGTAATTAAAAAATTACTATCATTAATTTTATTTATCTCATTTAAGTTTTTACTAGACTCAATTTCAGACTGACCACCTGATAAAAAAGCAATACCAGGTACTTTGGTTGGTACATTTTTTTTCAAACAATCTAAAGTTTTTTTAGCAATTTCTTCGGCGCTAGACTTATCTTTGCATTCTGAGCCAGGTATCACCATATTAGGTTTAAGAACAGTGCCTTTTAAATCAACTTTATGTAATTCAAGTTCGTTATAACACTCATTAAGCACATTTGTGGTAACTTGATAGCATTTATCAATGTTGTGAGAACCATCCATCAAAACTTCTGGTTCAACTATCGGTACCATTTTAGCTTCTTGTACTAAAGCAGCGTACCTTGCTAAAGCCTGAGCATTAGACTTAATAGATTGGGTAGATGGAAATTTATCTGTAACTTTATAAACAGCTCTCCATTTCGTAAATCTCGCACCTAAATCATAATACTCTTTTAATCTTTCACGTAAACCGTCTAAACCCTCTGTTACAGTTTCATCGTTAGATCCAGCAAGAGGTTTAGCACCTTTATCAACTTTTATTCCTGGAACAGCTCCATGTTTAGAAATTAATTCTGGAATAGATGGACCCAAGGTGGTTTTTTGTCTTATTGTTTCATCAAATAAAATTACTCCCCCTATATAATCTTTCATTGCACTTGAATTAAAAAGAGTTTGTCTAAAGTTCAGTCTATTTTTTTCAATATTTTCTACATTTATACTTTTAAATCTCTTAGCTATTGTTCCAGTACTTTCATCTGCGGCGAGAATACCTTTGCCTTTAGCGCACATTTTTTTTGCAATTTCATTTAACGTCATAACGATTATTTATTTTAAAACACTTATACCAGGCAAGTCTTTTCCTTCTAAGTATTCTAAAAACGCTCCTCCTGCTGTTGATAAGTGAGAGAAAGTAAGTTTGATGTTACTTTTATTAATTGCTGAGAGAGTGTCTCCACCTCCAAGCACAGATATTAAAGATTTTTCTAAAGTATTTTGTGAGATGATTTTCGCAATCGAGATAGTTCCTGTTGAAAAGTTCTCATTTTCAAAATACCCGGCTGGTCCATTCCACAGAACAGTATTTGACTCGTTAATCTTTTTTTGAATTTTTTTAATTGTATTAAAGCCAATATCTAGAATTATTTCATTTTCTTTAATCTCATCGAGATTTTTATTTTTACCAGTACCTTCAAAGTCTGTTCCTACCATACAATCTTCTGGTATTAATATTTTACAATTATGTTCCTCTGCTTTTTTATAAATATTTGTTATTACCTCTTTTGTATTTTTTTCAATTAAAGATTTACCAACTTTAAAATTCTTATGAACGAAGAAATTATTAGCCATTGCTCCAACAATTATTATATTATTTACTTTTTTTAAAAGATTAGTAATAACATTAATCTTTGTAGAAATTTTTGATCCTCCTATAATGCAAGTTACTGGTTCTTTTTTATTTTTTATAACAAAATTTATTGCTGTTATTTCTTTTTTTAATAAAGGACCAGCATAACTTTTTTTTACAAATTTAGTTATACTATGTACAGAAGCTTGTTTTCTATGAGAGCATGAAAATGCATCATTAACATAAATGTCTCCAAGTTCACCTAACTTTTTTGAAAAATCTTGGCTATCTTCGGTTTCTTCTTTAAAAAATCTTATATTTTCAATTAATATTACCTCACCCCCTTTTAGGTGAGAAAATTTTTCTTTAGTTTCACCATCAAAATTTCCTCTAAAAAAATAAACATTAGTTTTAAGCGCATCTTTGAGATATTTGTAGATAGGTATTAAAGACAGGTCAGGGACATTAACTCCTTTTGGTCGACCTAAATGACTGATAATTATAATTTTTGCTTTTTTTTTAATTAGTCTATTTATAAAAGGTAAACATAAAGTTATTCTTGTATCGTCTTTTATAATTTTGTCTTTAATTGGGACATTTAAATCTAATCTAAGAATTATCTTCTGATCTTTGATTTCTAAATCATCAGGAAAGAAATTTATTTCATCCATCGACTTCTGTTACTCTCTCAATTTTTTTTGAATAAAATTTGTTATATCTTCCTCTGATAATTTAAAATGTTTGTAAACTTCTTTGTAAGGAGCACTTTCACCAAATTTATCTATACCTAAATTAGCACCTTTATTTTTAATATATTTTTGCCAAGACATTACACTTCCAGCTTCTAATGTGATAATCAATGAGTTTTCTTCTAAAATATTTTTACGGTAATCTTCAGGCTGCTTATCAAAAAGCTCCATACATGGCATTGAAACTACTTTTGAGTGGATGTTGTTTTCTTTAAGTTTATCTTGAACTTTTAAGGCAAGTTCTACCTCCGTACCTGAAGCAACCAATGTTACATTGCTCTCATGCGAAGTTAAATTTACTACATAGGCTCCTTTTTCACATTTGTTTTCTTTTGAATTTTTTGGGTTTATGTAAGGAACTTTTTGTCTAGATAATGCAATCGCACTTGGCGTATTTTCACTTTTTAAAGCGATCTCCCAGCATTCGAAAGTTTCATTTATATCTGAAGGCCTAAATACATTTAAGTTTGGTATAGCTCTTAATCCAGCTAATTGTTCAATTGGTTGGTGAGTAGGACCGTCTTCACCTAGACCAATGGAGTCATGAGAAAAAACATAAACAACTTTTAGACCCATTAAAGCAGAGAGTCTAATAGAAGGTTTACAATAATCAGAAAAAATTAAAAAAGTTCCTCCATAAGGAATTATTCCTCCATAAAGTGCTAAACCATTCATAACTGCCGCCATACCGTGCTCTCTAACTCCATAATGAATGTAATTCCCATTAAAGTTTTTAGAGTTAATAATTTTAGAATTGTTAGTTTTTGTATTATTTGAACCACTTAAATCAGCTGATCCTCCTATCAATTGCGGAAGAAAAGCAGAAATTTTTTCAATTGCAGCCATTGAGCATTGTCTTGTTGCTAAACTTGGCTTAGCTTCAAAATATTTCTCCTTCTCTTTTTGGACCAAACTTTCTAAACCTGCAAGATTCAATTTTTCTTTAAATTTATTAAGTTCATTTTTAATTTTTGGATTTTTTTTATTAATTATTTGCAGCCATTTGTGTTCTAATTGTTCTCCTTTATTTCCTATTTCTCTCCATTCATCTAAAATTTCTTCAGGTATTTCAAATGGCGCACTGTTCCACTTTAATTTTTTTCTTACTAATGATATTTCCTCATCTCCTAAAGGGGATCCATGAGAGGAAGCCTTACCAGATTTATTAGGTGATCCAAATCCTATAATAGTTTTACAAGAGATGATCGTTGGTTTTTTTGATTTTGATGCTTTAGTAATTGCTTTTGATATTTGCTTTTCATTATGACCATTAACTTCGATAAAGCTCCAACCGTAGGACTCGAATCTTTTTTTGTAATTATCCGAAACACTTAATGATGTTGAACCATCAATTGAAATTTTATTATTATCAAAAAAAACTATTAGGTTTTTTAATTTAAGATGACCGGCTAAACTCATTGCCTCGTGACTTATACCCTCCATCAAGTCACCATCACTTGCGATCACATATGTTTTATTATTAATAACTTCAGAGCCAAATTTTTTTCTT
>NZ_CVSG01000078.1 GCF_001179945.1 Candidatus Pelagibacter communis
GAAAAAAATTTTGGTTTTTCACATGTTGTTTTGAAATGAAATTTTTTTCTAGTTCTAGCTGATTTATGAATTCCTTCGATAATATTCAGAACGTGTAAAGATAAATTCCCATTACATCTATGTTTTTTCTTATTTTGAATAGAATAAATCATTTCTGCCAGTCCTACACCTCTATAATTAGCATTAGTAGGTGACTCGTTTGCTCTAGAGCTTTGAGTTCGAATATTTATTTTTCCTAAAATCATTTTATTTGTTTTATAATTTTTCCATTTACTTCCTAATTTTGTGCTCAATAAAACAGATCCTCCAAACATGTTTGGGTCTGGAACTATCATAGATCCTTTCTCTCCATATAATTCTATATGATTTCTTAGGTGAGAAATCACATCAAATGATAATGTTAATCTGATAATTGTCCCATTTTGAAATCTAATGGTTGAAAAGTAAGTGGTTGGACATTCTACTTTAATCCTTTTTCCTTTTTTTGGTCCAATACCAATAATTCTTTTTTTTGTATTGTAATTACAAGTGCTAGTTACGTAGCTTGCAGGACCTAATAGATTTACTAGTGCTGTCAAATAATAAGGACCCATATCAATAACT
>NZ_CVSG01000079.1 GCF_001179945.1 Candidatus Pelagibacter communis
AAAAATAAATAATAACGATAAATTAAAATTTAGTCTTGCAGCTTCTTTTCAAAATACCATAAACAAAATTCTTTACAAAAAAACAAAGATTGCAATTCAAATGTTTAAAGAAAAAATTAATACATCAGATATTAATTTAGTTGTAGCTGGAGGTGTGGCTGCGAATATTTCGATAAGAGAAAATTTAAAAAAACTTTCAGATGAAATGGGATTTAAAACTGTTTATCCCAATTTAAAATTTTGTGGTGATAACGCTGCTATGATTGCCTGGGCTGGTATTAAAAGATTTAAAAAAAATTTATTAAATAAAATTGATGTCAAAGCCAAATCTAGATGGCCTTTAGATCAAAATGCTCCCTACATGAAAGGGCCAGGTTTAAAGTTATAATGAATTACTGGTTACTTAAGTCTGAACCCGATGTTTGGTCGATTGAGCAACAAAAAAAAGCTGGCATAAAAGGTGCTGCTTGGGATGGAGTTAGAAATTATCAAGCTGCAAATAATTTGAGAAAAATGAAAAAAGGTGACCTATGTTTTTTCTACCATTCAAATATTGGAAAAGAAATTGTTGGTATAGTTAAAGTAATTAAATCAGCGTTTACCGATAAAACTGATAAGGAAAAGAGGTTTGTGGCCGTTCAAGTTAGGTTTGTGATTAAATTTAAAACGGCTATTTCTTTGGAAAAAATTAAAGAAAACAAGAAAATTTCTCATTTACCATTGATAAAACAAAGCAGATTGTCAGTTATGCCAATAGACTATAAAAGCTGGAAAATTATTTGTAACATGGGTAAAGTATAAAAAAATTTAGGGGTATTTGTGGCTAAAAAAAAAAGAAAGAAAAAATCAAAAATAAAAAAGTCTAGAAAAAAATCTAGAAAAGTAAAAAAGTCTAGAAAAATAAATAAGCCTAGAAAAAAAACTAAGAAATCTAGAAAAAGAAAAAAATCCAAAAAAAAAGCTAGAAAAGCAAGGCGAATTATTTTTAAAGCTCCTTCATACTCAAAAGATAGTGACGGTAATTCAGTTATAAGAGTTTCAGATAGTTGGGCAAATCATGCCTACGTGAACGATTCTAAATATAAAAAGAAATATAAGCTGTCCATCAAAGAAAATGACAAGTTTTGGGCTAAGGAAGGTAAAAGAATTACTTGGATGAAAAAGTATACAAAAATAAAAGATGTTAAATACAGCAAAGACGAGGTTAAAATAAAGTGGTATTATGATGGGACATTAAATGCTTCAGCGAATTGTATAGATAGACATTTAAAGAAAAATCCTAGCAAAACAGCAATCATTTGGGTCGGCGATGATCCCGCTGATACAAAGAAAATCTCTTACAAAGAGTTGCACCAAAATGTTTGTAAAGCTGCTAATGGTCTAAAAAGCTTAGGTATACAAAAAGGCGATAGAGTTACAATTTATCTGACAATGATTCCTGAGTTAGCTTATATTATGTTAGCTTGTGCGAGAATTGGTGCTGTTCACTCAATTATTTTTGGTGGTTTTTCTCCTGACTCTATAGCCACAAGAATAACTGATTGCGAATCTGAATATTTAATAACTGCAGACGAGGGGGTTAGAGGTGGAAAAATAATTCCATTAAAAAAAATTGCTGATGAGGCTCTAGATCAATGTCCTGGAGTAAAAAAATGTGTAGTTGTTGAAAGAACTGGAAATCAAGTTGATTGGAATAATGAGAGAGATGTTTCTTATAAAGAGCTTATTTCATCAGTTCCTGCAAAATGCGAGCCTGAGGAAATGAACGCGGAAGACCCACTTTTTATTTTATATACATCTGGTTCTACTGGCAAACCAAAAGGGGTTCTACACACTACGGGTGGATACATGGTTTATGCTTCAATGACTCATCAATATATTTTTGACTATAAGTCTAATGATATTTATTGGTGCACAGCTGACATAGGTTGGGTAACAGGTCATAGTTATATTATTTACGGGCCTCTCTCAAATGGAGCGACAACTATTATGTTTGAAGGAGTTCCAAATTATCCAGATAGCTCTAGATGGTGGCAAATAGTAGATAAGTACAAAGTAAATATTTTTTATACTGCTCCAACAGCAATAAGAGCTTTGATGCGAGAGGGAGATAAGCCAGTAAAAAAAACAAGTAGAAAAACGCTAAAATTATTAGGAACTGTTGGAGAACCTATAAATCCAGAGGCTTGGATGTGGTATTACAAAACAGTAGGAGACTCTAGATGTCCAATTGTTGATACTTGGTGGCAAACAGAAACTGGAGGAATTTTAATTGCACCTCAACCTGGTGCCATAGATTTAAAGCCGGGCTCAGCAACTAAACCTTTTTACGGCATTAAACCAGTTTTAGTTGATAAAGATGGTAAAACTGTAAAAGGAGAAGGTAAAGGAAGACTTTGTATGGCTGCTTCTTGGCCAGGTCAAATGCGAACAGTTTATGGAGATCATCAAAGATTTATAGATACTTATTTTTCTCAATTTGATGGAAAATATTTCACTGGAGACGGATGCAGAAGAGATAAAGATGGATATTATTGGATTACAGGAAGAGTAGATGATGTTATTATTGTATCAGGTCATAACCTCGGAACAGCTGAGATTGAAAGTGCATTTGTTGCGCATCCTAAAGTAGCCGAAGCTGCTGTGGTTGGATTTCCGCATAGTATAAAAGGCAATGGGTTATATTGTTATGTGACTTTAAATGCTGGTGAAAACCCCACAGGAGATTTGGAAAGAGATCTTAAACTATGGGTTAGAAAACAAATAGGTCCAATAGCTACACCTGACGTCATTCAATTTGCACCTGGATTACCAAAAACAAGATCTGGAAAAATAATGAGAAGAATTTTAAGAAAAATTGCTGCCAACGAGCCTGATAATTTAGGAGACACAACAACCTTGGCGGATCCTAGTGTAGTGACGTCTCTTGTGGAGAATAGACAAAATAAAGGTTAATTAAATTTTATATCTTTTGTTAATTTTTTAAACTCATCTTTCATCAATCCCCATTTTAAATGAATAGAGTTTAAGACGATTTTTTTATCAAGTGATTTTAATTCATCTGCAATAGGTGACCAGTAATATAATGCTTGACCGCTTTCCTTAAAGGGATCATCTAAATGATAGTTTAAAAAATTTACTTTATTTATCCTCTCTAAAAAATTTTTTTTACCTCTGTCAAAAATTTCGTCATTTAAACCATTTTTTTTTTCATTTTCTATGATATTTAAAAAGACTTTTTTACAGTCATTCTCTTTTAAGTTTTTTTCTGAAATAAGATAGGAGAAAACATAAAAAGCACAGTCAGCTAATGCGACCACGTAAATGTTCCACTTTGCAATATTAATTGATTTTAGAAAAACCTCATCCTCCATCATCGCAATATACTTAACTCCTATTCTTGTTTTCAAGTAGCCGTATAAAGTGGTTTGTGCAACATGTGCTGATCTTTCTTGAATGAAATTTTCTAAATCTTGCTTGGATTTTATTTTTTTAAAAAGACCAGATATTTTCCAAATTGGAATTACATATTCCCAAATGTCAATTAGAGTGGTTCTAAGAGTGTTTCGCAATTTATCTAAATTCAATTTCACGTTGTATATAAAAAACCCTTTAATTACTTGTCTTATAGCATTTCATATTGGTTTTGGGGTCCTTTTTTCTCTTTAAATTCAACTCATAATCAGTATGCTCCCCAGCAATAAGAGTACTTTTTACGTAAAAAGTTAAAAAATAAATAGGGGGAAATATGTCAAATAAAGACGCATATTGGAATAAGACCAAAAACCATATGATCGTAACATTGGTTCTTTGGGCTTTCTTCTCATTAGTGATCTTCATGTTTGGTTCTGAACTGAACACGATGTCTTTTCTTGGCTATCCATTAGCATATTACATGACTGCGCAGGGTTCACTTCTTGCCTTTGTGATAATTTTGTTTTGGACTGCAAATAAACAAGAAAAAATCGACGAAGAACATGGTTTCTCAGAAAGAGAGGATGACTAATGTTTAAAGGAGATTTTATACAAAACCTTCCTAAAATATACGGTACCTACACTGGTGGCTTTATAGTGTTCATCATTTTGATGGCATTAGCAGAGCAAGCAGGTGTGTCAGCTAAAAACATCGGAGTGATGTTTGTAGCTTTCACGGTATTGATTTATGCCTTAATCGGTTATTTATCAAGAACCATTCAAGTAGATGCCTACTATGTTGCAGGAAGACAAGTGCCAACCGTGTTTAACGGAATGGCAACAGCAGCTGACTGGATGTCAGGTGCATCATTCGTAGCTTTAGCGGGTGGAGTTTACTTTGGTGGCTATACTTATATGGCCTTCTTAGTAGGTTGGACAGGCGGATACGTGCTTGTTGCAACTCTAATGGCTCCGTACCTAAGAAAGTTTGGATGTTACACAGTTCCTGATTTTATCGGAACACGATACGGTGGAAATGCAGTAAGAGCTGCATCAGTATTCGTGCTTTTCATAGCATCATTTACTTATGTAACAGCACAAATTAATGCTACGGGAACAATTGCTTCTAGAGCTCTTGGAATTCCGTTTGAAGCAGGTGTATGGGTAGGATTAATAAGTATCCTTATCTGTTCAATGCTTGGTGGAATGAGAGCTGTAACTTGGACTCAGGTTGCTCAGTACATTGTATTAATCATCGCATACTTAATACCAGTATTCTGGATTAGTTCTAACGTAGGTGGAGGAATTTTCCCTCACTTAATGTTAGGTGATGAAGTTGCAAGACTTGGTGAACTTGAAAAACAATTTGGACTAGTTAAAAACAGCGCCGCAGATATGAAAGCAGCTGGTGTACCAGGAGGATTGAAATATATCTCTGGTTCTCACTCTGGAGTACCTGAAGGTGGAATGGCTGTCTGGAAATACTTATCGTTAGCGATTTGTATGATGGTGGGAACTGCATCGTTACCTCATATCTTAATGAGATACTTTACAACTCCTACAGTAAGAGCAGCAAGAAAATCAGTAGCTTGGTCGCTATTCTTTATTTTCTTACTATACTCTTCAGCGCCTATGTTAGCGACATTGTCTAAATTAGCATTGATGGATCCAAATCTACCAACTGGAATTATCGGAAAATCTATTTCTGAAGTTCAGTCGATAGAGTGGGTACAAAGATGGTCTGAAGTTAAACAAGTATTTATCGCAGACTTTAATGGTGACGGAATACTTCAGTTGAACGAATGGTTCATGAGAGGTGACGTTGTAGTATTAGCTACTCCAGAAGTAGCAGGTCTACCGTTCGTAATCTCAGGACTAGTGTTTGCTGGTGGTATGGCTGCTGCCATGTCAACTGCCGATGGATTAGTTCTTGCGATCTCAAATGCGTTATCACACGACATTTACTACAAGATCATAAATCCAAAAGCGGAAACTGCTAAAAGACTATTAGTTGCTCGTACACTTCTAGTAATAATCGGAGCTGCTGGTGCTTACATAGCCTCATTCAGGCTAACAAGTATCTTAGGTTCGGTTGCTTGGGCATTCGACTTTGCAATGTCAGGTTTATTCTTCCCACTTGTACTTGGTGTATGGTGGAAGAGAGCTACTAGAGAAGGTGCGATCGCCGGTATCATAGCAGGAATTGTATCAGGAACAGTTTACTTAACGTGGGTGTTCCCGAAATTCTCAGTTCCAATATGGGGCGGTGTAAATACTCCTTTCTTAGGTATTGACCACTTAAGATTTGGTTTAATTGGAGCACCAATTTGTTTAGTTGTAATGGTAGTAGTCAGTTTAATGACTAAAGAACCAAGTCCAGCTACACAAAAATTAGTAGACGATACAAGAATACCAACAGGTAAGGCTATTCTTGGTAAGCAACACTAATTAACAATTACTTAAAATTAAAAGGGGCGATTTATTCGCCCCTTTTTTTTTACCTAAATCATGGTAATTTAGAAATATGATACCAACTTGGGCAATAGTTTTAGATTATACACTCGGAACAATAATGTGGACTTTAATTGGCCGTGCATTCATGAATATTTTTCAAAAAGAGGATTCTACATTTTTTTTCATGAGAATATTTGTAAAAACTACTAACCCTATAATTAATCTATTCAAATTCATTACTCCAAGTTTCTTATTTGGGCCTTTTATAGCCTTATACGTTGCATGGTTTTTTTATTTATTCAGATTTTACGCTATGCCTTATATTCTTGGTTATGATGTTTGGGGAATGCTAGCATTTCCTTTAGAGAGCGATTTTTCAAGACAATTATATCAACTGTTCAATTAATCTTATTTTTTTGACAAAATTTAAGATTAAAATATAAATGTAGAATGAGCAGTCTAATCAAAATCTCACCATCTATTTTATCAGCTGATTTTAGTAAATTGGGAGCAGAAGTTATTTCTCTGGAAAAGGCAGGTGCTGATTATATACACATTGATGTAATGGATGGGCATTTTGTGCCAAATCTCACTATTGGCCCAGAAGTAATTAAAAAACTGAGACCTCTAACAAAAAAAGTATTCGATGTTCATTTAATGATTTCTCCAGTAGATAATTTTATTAAAGACTACGCTAATGCAGGAGCGGATATCATTACCTTTCACCCTGAAGCAACTAAAGACACTTCTAAAACCATAGAATTAATAAAAAAAGAAAACAAAAAAGTTGGAATTTCTCTTAAACCAAAATCAAGCATTGATTTGATAAAAGATCATCTAAGTGAAATTGATTTAGTTCTAATAATGAGCGTTGAACCGGGATTTGGAGGACAAAAGTTTATGCCAGAAGTATTAGAAAAAACAAAAAAACTAAAAGAAATTATTAAGTCAAAAGGCTTTAATATAGACATTGAAATTGATGGAGGGATTAATTTTGAAAATTGCTCATTAGCAAAGCAAGCTGGAGCAAATATTCTTGTTTCAGGATCAACTATTTTTAAAGAGAACAAGGGCGATCTTAAAAAAAATATAGAAATTCTTAGAAAAAATTAATAGATGTTTGGCTTTAAAGGTGCCTATTTTTATTTAGTTGCTGTTCAAATAACTTTTATCAAATTTTTTAAAAAAATTTATTTCCTATCTACACATTATAACAACTCTTTAAAGACAAAAATACCTACTCAAGTTTTTTTTAATCCAAACCCATTTTTATTATCTCTTATTTCTCCTTATAAAAAAAAATCATTTAGATTTAATGAGATAAGTATTAATGACTTTTGGGTGGAAGGTAAAAATAAAAATATTTATGATCATCATAATTTTTTATGGTTGAGTTTAATTGATAGAAAGATAGATGGTAAGAGTATACAGAAAATTATTTATCTATGGATGTTTAAATATTCAAAATTTAAACGAAGAGTTTGGGAAAACTCTACTTTAAGCAATAGAATTATTAGTTGGATCCTTAATATTGATACTATAATTAATAATGGAACGTTTGAATTTAAAAAAAATTTTTTTCAAAATATAATTTTGCAATGTAATCATTTAAAAAAAAATATAGGGTTTGAAAAAAATCCTCAAAAAAAAATCGAAGCGTTGACTGCACTAATATTATCAGGAATAATTTTTAAAGAATATGAAGAAAATTATAATTTTGGTATTAAAGCTTTAGAAAAATTTGTTAATTCATACTTTGATGATGATGGTTTCCCATTAACTAGAAGCCCAAATGACCTTATATTTTTTACTAAATATTTTTTATTATGCCATGAAAACATAAAAGATGCCCAGCAATATATTCCTGAATTTCTGAATGAAATTATTCAAAAAAATTTGATATGTATTAAATTTTTTAAAACTCCAAATAATCAAACACCGCTTTTCAATGGGGCTTCTGAAAAAATGCTTGATCATTATGAAAAATACCTTGAGGATTTTAAAGTAAGTAAAAAAAATAAAAAAGAAATAATCGGAGGTATTTTCTATGCAAAATCTAAACAACAAGTTCTATACTTTGACATTGGTGGACCCCCTGGTAAAAATTTCTCAAAAAATTATCAATCAGGTCCTCTCTCTTTTGAGTATTTTTTAGATGGAATAAAAATAATTACCAATTGCGGATTTGGAAACAATATCTCACCCAAAGCAGAACTTATTAGTCGATTAACTGCTAGTCAGTCTACATTAACTATTAATGATACTAGTATAACAAAATTTGAGAGGAATAAACTAATCAATAGAGTGTTTGGAAATTCAATTAAAAACACTTTTAAAACAATTGATTTAAAATTCAAAACTGACAAAGATTTAATTGGTTGTTCAGCCTCTCACAACGGATATGAAAAAAACTTTAATTGTATTCATAAAAGAGAAGTTTATCTTGATCAAAATAACAATAAATTAAATGGTGTTGATCATATTTTTAAAAAGAAAGATGGAATTCCAATAAGATATGTACTAAGATTTCATTTAAATCCTGAACTCTCTGCCGTAAAAACAATTAGTGGAAATAGTGCTTTAATACAAATATCAAAGAATAAATCACTTATTTTTACAATTAAAGATGAAGAACTTGAAATAGAGAAGAGTATTTATTTAGGAGGAAAAAAAATATTAGATAATACTTGTATTACTATTTCTGGTAATCTAGTAAATAAAGATAAGTTTTTTAATTGGGAAATTAAGAAAAAAATCTAGTAATGAATTTAAAAATCAAAAGTGCCTTGGTTTCTGTATTTGATAAAGAAAATATTCCCATCTTATTAAAATGTCTAAAAAAACATAATATCAAAATTATTAGTTCTGGAGGGACTTATAAATCTATAAAAAAACTTGGATACGATTGTATTGAATTATCTCAATATACTGGATTCAAAGAAATGCTGGATGGGAGAGTAAAAACTCTTCATCCAAAAATTCATGCTGGAATTTTACATGACAGGAAAAATAAAACTCACAAAAGTGAAATGTCTGAGAAAAAGTTTCCCTCGATAGATTTGATTGTTGTTAATTTTTATCCATTTCAAAAAGTAGTTTCCGAGACTAAAAATCCAAATAAAATTATTGAAAATATAGATATTGGTGGGCCAACAATGGTTCGTGCTGCAGCAAAAAATTTTAAGAATGTAACAATAGTCACAAATAAAAATGATTATTCCTCACTGATAAAAGAGTTAGAAAAAAAGAACGGAGCAACCTCATTAAAATTTAGAGAGATTATGTCTTCTAAAGCATTTGGTTTAACTGCATACTATGACGCTATGATTGCTAATTGGTTTAACAATAAATTAGATATTCGATTTCCAGAAAGAAAAACTATCTTTGGACGAAAATTTAAAAATTTAAGATATGGTGAAAATCCACACCAAAAAAGTTCTATTTATATTAACGATTATGAAGATAAAAAACTTGGATTCACTCAAATTCACGGTAAAGAATTGAGTTATAATAATTTTAACGATATGTTTGCTTCTTTAGATATCCTTGCGTCTATTAAAGGGAAAGCTGGAACAGTAATTATTAAGCATGCAAATCCTTGTGGCGTTTCAGAACATAAAAATCCTATAAACTCGTTTAAAAATGCATATGCATGTGATCCGATAAGTGCTTTTGGCGGAGTTATAGCGTGTAATTATAAAATTAAAAAAAATATTGCGCTAGAGATAAATAAGAATTTTTTAGAGGTAATACTTGGTAAGGGTTTTGATAAAGATTCTTTGAAAATTTTAAAGAAGAAAAAGAACTTAAGAATAATAGACATATCTAAATTCAAGCCTAAAAATATTTCGTCAATTAAAATTTTTGATGGATCTTTTTTAATGCAAAATAAAAATAAGATAATCCTTGATAGAAAAAAAATTAAATGTGTGACAAAACTAAAACCCAGCAAGAAAGAACTAGCAGAAATAGAATTTGCTTTTAATGTATGTAAGTATGTTAAATCTAACGCAATCGTTTTATCTAATAATTTTTCAACTATTGGGATTGGAGCAGGTCAGCCAAGTAGGCTCGATAGCTGTAAATTAGCAATACAAAAAGCAAGGCAATTTAAATCAGAAAAAATTAAAAATTCGGTTGCCGCTTCAGATGCCTTTTTTCCTTTTACAGATGGTGTACAAGCTCTAATAAAAGCAGGTATAAAAATAATAGTTCAGCCCGGAGGATCAATAAGAGATCAAGAAGTAATAAGTGTTGCTGATAAAGCAAAGGTTAAAATGCTATTCACAAATATTAGACATTTCAATCATTAATTAATTTTGTCTATTTTAGCAGCTAAGATAAAATCACTTTCTGCAAGACCTTTTATTGCATGTGTGAAAATTTTTACCTTGCAATAACCCCAACCAAAATTAATATCAGGGTGATGATTTTCTATCTCCGCAATTTCACTTATTTTGTTTACAAATTTTTGGCTTTCTACAAAGTTTTTAAATTTAAATTCTTTAATTAAATAAAAGTTTTCTTCTTCGCCTTTTTTTACTTCCCAATCATCTACTTTTTTTAAATATTTATGTATCTCGCTTTTATCAAAGGGAGGGATATTACCGTCGCATGCAATACACTTTTTTTTTGAAAGATCAGACATTATAAAAAGTTTTTTAACCAGTTAATAACTTCTTTAGGTTTCTCCTCTTGCAAATAATGCCCGCAATCAAGGCCTTCACCAATTGGTTTTGAATTACTATAATCTCCCCATACGTTTAAAACATCGCCCCAAACTTTTCCAGTATCACTTTTGTTACCCCATAATACTAAAAGAGGGCAACTAATCTTATTCTTTTTTTCGTAGTCGATGTTATCCATATCTAAATCACATGAAGGTGATGCTCTATAATCTTCACATGACCCCCTAATAGTTTTATAATTAAAACATTTAACATATTCATCTAAAGTTTCTTTACAAAAATCTAAACTTGCTCCTCTCTTTGAAAGCTTTTTTTTCATATAATAATCAGCTGGTATTGAAGATAGCATTTTTTCTGGAAGATCATAAGGTTGCATCATTAATAACCAATGCCATTTAGAAATTGACCAACCTTTTTTTTGGACGGTCCAAATATGTCGATTTGGCATGATATCAAATACTGCTAATTTTTTTACTTTTTCACGAGCGTCTAAAGCCATCCTATGTGCTGTTCTAGCTCCTCGATCATGACCGACTAAGTTAAATTTGTCAAAACCTAGAATTTTCATTAAATTAATCTGATCATTTGCCATTGCTCTAAAAGAATAATTTAAATGGTTTTCACCGCCATCCTCTGGACCTATGCTTTCTCCGTATCCTCTTAGATCCGCAGCTACAATATAAAAGTCATTTTTTAATTCTTCGGCTATCTTATGCCATGTTACATGCGACATAGGATTTCCGTGCAATAACAGTAATGGCTCTCCAGACCCACCATGTCTAAATGCAATTTCTGCTTTTCCAAAACCTTGATTTTTAATAGTAACTTTTTCTTTTTTAAAATTTGAAAACATAATATGGAGCGGGCAAAGGGACTTGAACCCTCGACCTTCTCGTTGGCAACGAGACGCTCTACCACTGAGCTATGCCCGCTTATAAATCATTGTTGAAAGTATTAGTTTTTTTCTGTTTAAGCAATAGACAAAATTTGCAAATAATGTCACTACCAGTAATATAAAATTTTTAATATATTAAATTTATGAAATCATTTCCTAAAATAATTCCAGTTTTTCCTCTCAGTGGGGTGATCTATTTTCCCAAGACTAATTTACCTTTAAATATTTTTGAACAGCGTTACTTAGATCTTGTAAATGACACTTACAAAAATAATAAGCTCATGGGAATGGTTCAATCACAAAAAGATGGAAATCGAGTTTATAAAATTGGATGTTTAGGTAAAATTAGTGACCTTAAAAAAAGTGAAGATGGAAGAATATTAATAAATCTCACTGGAATTACTAGATTTAAAATACTGGAAGAGGTTGAAAATAAAAAATTGTATAGAGAATTCAAAGTTGATTATAAGAGTTTTGAGGAAGACCTTAAAGATCCATCAGGTGATTTAGACACAGATGATCTTATGAACAAAGCCAAAGCATTTTTTAGAAAAAATGGATTATTATTAAACTGGAGAGAATTTGAAAAATTAGATAAATCTCAAAGAATAAATACTCTATCAATGATTTCACCAGTTACTAACGAAGAAAAACAAAAACTTTTAGAAGCTATAACAATAAAAGATAAAGTTAATACTCTAAAAAGCATTATAAGTTTTTACTTACATGAAGTAAATTTTAGTAACCAAACTGTTCAATAAAACTAGTTAGCAGACTTATTCATTGAGTCAAAGAAATCAGAATTGTTTTTCGTATTTTTTAATTTGGAAATTAAAAACTCTATCCCATCCATAGTGCCCATAGGGCTAATAATTCTTCTCAAGACATTCATTTTAGATAGTTCATCTTTTGCAAACAACAGTTCCTCTCTTCTTGTTCCTGACCTGGTAATATCTAGTGCTGGATAAATTCTTTTATCGGCAACTTTTCTATCCAGGATTAATTCAGAATTACCTGTTCCTTTAAATTCCTCAAAAATTACTTCATCCATTCTACTTCCAGTATCTATCAAAGCAGTTGAAATAATTGTAAGGGATCCACCCTCTTCTACATTTCTTGCAGCGCCAAAAAATCTTTTGGGTCTTTGCAAAGCGTTAGCGTCAACACCTCCAGTTAAAACTTTACCTGAACTTGGTATAACAGCGTTGTAGGCTCTACCTAACCTTGTAATTGAATCTAACAAAATAACTACATCTTTCTTATGTTCGACCAATCTTTTTGCTTTCTCGATCACCATCTCTGCAACGGCAACGTGCCTAGAGGCTGGCTCATCAAAAGTTGAGGCTACAACTTCGCCTTTAACGGACCTTTGCATATCAGTAACTTCTTCAGGTCTTTCATCAATCAACAAAACCATTAAATAACACTCTGGATGATTGGCGGTAATTGACTGAGCGATATTCTGAAGAATTATTGTTTTACCAGCTCTTGGTGGTGAAACAATCAAAGATCTTTGTCCTTTTCCTATTGGGCTCACAAGATCAATTAGTCTAGCAGTGTTATCTGGTTTTTTTTCAATTTTTGATGTTTCCACTTCCAATTTAATTCTCTCGTTTGGGTAAAGAGGTGTCAAATTATCAAATGCAATTTTATTTTTTCCTTTATCTGAGTCATCAAAATTTATTTTATTTACTTTTAAAAGAGCGAAGTATCTTTCAGCGTCCTTTGGCCCTCTAATCTCTCCCTCAACCGAGTCACCAGTTCTTAAACCAAACCTCCTAATCTGGCTAGGGCTTACGTAAATATCATCTGGTCCGGGGAGATAATTTGACTCAATCGCTCTTAAAAAACCAAAGCCGTCTTGTAAAACTTCGAGAACACCAATGGCTGTTATTTGCTCATTTTTTTCGGCCAATTTTTTTAAAATAGCGAATAAAATTTCCTGCTTTCTTAAAGTACTTGGATTTTCTATACCAAGTTTTTCAGCTTCAATAATAAGCTCTGCAGGATTTTTTTGCTTTAGTTCTTGTAAATTCATGTGATTATTTAGTTTAGGAAATGTTATGAAAATATATGTCTTTTTAGAAAAATTTCAACCCCTAATTATAAAGGTTTAAAAATAACAACAAAAATTACCACAATTAGTATTATTGTAGGTATTTCATTGTATATTCTAAAAAATTTTGATGTTTTCTGATTATTGTTTAAGGCAAAATCATTTAAATATTTTCCTAATGTAAAGTGATAATAAGTAAGAATAATCACTGCAACGGTTTTTATTTGCATCCACAGTTCTGAAAAAATACCGAAGCCAAGACTATGAATAAGTAAGAGGCCAAACAACCATGAGATCAACATTGCAGGCATCATGATATAATTATAAAGTTTTCTTTCCATAGTCTTAAAGACTGTTTTTTGAGACTCATGGTCAGCTTCTGAATGATAAACAAATATTCTTGGAAGATAAAGGAGACCTGCCATCCAAGAAATGACAGATATGAGATGCAAGGATTTAAAAAGAAGATATATGTTCATTCTATAAATATTTGCTTACTAATTTTTCAAATAGTTTAATATGTTCCGAATTATCATTTAAGCAAGGAATTAAATCAAAATTTTTACCACCTTTTTCAATAAAGCTTTCTCTTCCTTGGATGTTTATTTCCTCTAAGGTTTCAACACAATCAGAAGCAAAACCAGGACAAATCACTAGTAAATTTTTTATTCCTTTTTCCGGTAATTTTTCTATAGTTTTATCCGTGTAAGGCGTAAGCCATTCTTGTGGGCCGAATCTTGATTGAAAAGTTGTCTGGATTTCAACTTTGTTAAACTTTTCTTTCATTAGTCTCGTTGTTTTATGACAATAGCAGTGATACGGGTCTCCCTTGTCAAAATAAGATTTAGGAATTCCATGATAAGAAGAAATTATCAAGTCAGGTTTCCAATTAATTTCACTAATTTTTTTTTCAATACTAACAATCAAAGCATCGATGTATGAAGGATTGCTCTCATAGTGTGGTATTATCTGTAGACTTGGTTGCCATCTCATCTTCATTAATGATCTGTAAATTTCATCACAAACAGTAGCAGTTGTTGCTGCAGCGTATTGGGGGTAAAGAGGTAAAGCTATTATATTTTCACAACCTTTATCTCTCATTGTAACCAGCTTAGATTTTATACTTGGATTCCCATATCTCATTGCAAAATCTACTATTATATTTTCATTTCCTATTTTTTTTTTTAATTTCTGAGATTGTTGTTTTGTAAAATATAATAATGGGGACTCGTTGCTTTCCTTTCTCCAAATTTTTTTATACGCGTGCGCAGTTTTAGAAGGTCGAAAAGTAAGAATAAATAAATTTAAAATAATTTGCCAGATTATTGGATTAACTTCTATAACTCTTCTATCAGATAAAAATTCTTTTAAATATTTCCTTATATCCCACCAACCAGTTGAATCTGGTGTTCCAAGGTTAATAATTAAAACTCCAGTTTTACCAAATTGAACTTCTGGGTGATTTTTATCCATTAAATTTCCTATAAAATTTTATTAATCTACTTACTTTATCAGGATCTGTTTCAGGAAGTAACCCGTGACCTAAATTGAAAACATAAGGAATACCCTTAAATGTTTGAATATATTTAGTCGCCCCCCTAATAATATCTTCGTCAGCTTTTAGTAATATATTGGGATTTAGACCTCCTTGAATAACTACATTTTTTAACTTTTCTCTAGCCCAAACGGGGTCAATTTCTGGATCTATATTAATTCCATCTGGTTTCACAATTTTATTAAAATCCTCATATTTTTCTTTTATTCCTTTAGGGAAACAAATGGTAGGTATTTTTTGTTTTCTACAAAAATTTAAAATTTTTTCATTAGGCATGAAACAATATTCACTTAAATTCTCTTTGGGAATTAAGCCTGCCCAAGAATCAAAAACTTGTATTACATCTGCTCCAGCGTTTATTTGATTTTTTATATGAATGCATAAAAAGTTAATCAAAATTTCTATTATTTGATTAAGTAATTTTTTATCATGAAGCTTTAGTAAATTTAGTTCTCCTTGGCTCTTTTTCAAGTTCAACATATAAAATATTAGGGTCCATGGTGCCCCAATAAAAGAAATGAGCGACTTACTTTTTGTTAATTTTTTTCTCGTAATATCTATTGCTTTATAAATTGGGCTAAGTTTGTTTGAAAAATCATTTTCTTCGATCTTCAAAAATTCATTTAAATTAAAATCACCAAGTTTTGGTCCAAAACCTTTTGTAAATCTTACATCTTGTCCTAATGCATATGGCACCATTAAAATATCAGAAAAAATGATTGCTGAGTCTAAATCAAATCTTTTAATTGGTTGTAATGTAATTTCAGAGCTCAACTCACTATTTAGGCATAATTTGATAAAATCTTGGTTTTTAGATCTAATTTTTTTAAACTCTGGAAGATACCTACCCGCTTGTCTCATAAACCAAATAGATTTACAATTGGTTTTATTTAGTAAGATCTTATTAAGATTGCTCATATTATATAAAAGTTTTTTAAAAGTATTGTTTGGGTAATTGGCCCTGTTTAATAGACATATAACTATTTATACAATTTTTATACATAGAAAGATGTATAACTTTTATCAAAAAATGATATTTTGAAGACTTTATTATTCTTATAAACATTAGTAAAACAACATTATCAACATCTAATAAAATGTTTAAATATTGTTAATTAATGTTAATTTTTTTTACCCTTATAAATCAAAAAGTGAACAAGTTTATTTATTAATTATTTATCAACATATATATGAACCAAAAATACAATGTATATCTTGTGTCTGATTCTACCGGTGAAACCTTAGATAGGATATTTCTTTCTCTTAAATCGCAATTCTCTAACTTTGAATATGAAAAAAAAGAGTTTGCTTTCGTTAGAACTGGACAACAGATAGATAAAATAATTAAAGAGTGTGTGGAACAAGAAAACTCATTAATTTTATATACAATAGTAGAAACTAAACTGGCAAAATATATTGCAAATCAAGCTGAAAAGAACAACGTTCCATGTTTCGGCATTCTAGGTAATCTTATTCTAAGTTTTTCAAAATTGCTTAATCAAAAAGCAATTCATAAACCTAGTGCACAACACGTATTAGATGATGATTATTATAAACGTATTGAAGCTATTCAATTCACTATGTCACATGACGATGGAAAGAAAGTAGATGATGTAAATGATGCAGATGTAATTTTGTTAGGTGTAAGCAGAACTAGTAAAACACCTACCTCCATCTATTTAGCTAACAGGGGATACAAAACTATTAATATACCTCTAGTGCTAGACCAAAGAATACCACCGAACTTAACATCTGAAACAAAGGCATGCGTTATCGGTCTTGTAGCAGACCCTGAGCGATTAGCTGATATTAGACGAAATAGAGTTGCTATCATGAAAGAAAATCAGATTAAAGATTACACAAATTTAGACTTTATTAGAAAAGAGGTAAATGACTCAAAAAACCTTTTTAAAAAAAACAACTGGCCAATAATAGATGTAACAAGAAGATCTGTTGAAGAAACAGCTGCATCTATTTTAAAAATAATAGAAATAAAAAAACATACATGAAATTAATTTTGGCCTCAAAAAGCGGGGTAAGAAAAAAGATCTTAGATGACAACGGCATTGACTCCGATGTAATTGTTTCAAATGTAGACGAAGACGAAGTAAAAACATCCCTTCTTAACGAGGGAGCAGATCCGTTGATAATTTCTAAAAATTTAGCAGAAATAAAATCTATAAAAGTAAGCAGCAAAAATCCTGATAGAGTGGTCTTAGGAGCAGATAGTGTAATTTCTTTAAATAATGAACTAATTAATAAACCAAAAAGTCGAAACGAGGCATTTGATATTTTAAAAAAATTGAATAATTCAAAACATTATTTAATAAGCTCTGTTTGTATTTCTAAGAATGGAGCAATGATATGGAACCATACGGACTCTTCTGAGTTGAAAATGAAAAATTTAACAGATGAACAGCTTTTAAACTATTTGAATAAAATTAAAACTGAAACCTTGTTAGCGTATGGTGTCTATCAAGTCGAGGCCGAGGGTTTAAGATTGTTTGAGTACATAAAAGGTGACCACAACTCAATTATGGGTTTGCCTATTAAAGACATTATCAACTATATTAATAAATATAAAAAATGACAAAAAAATACGGGATAATTGGAAACCCAATAAAACATTCTCTATCTCCCATTCTACATAATTATTGGTTTAAGAAATACAAAATAGATGCAAATTATTCAATAATTGAAACTGAAAACAGTGAATTACCAAATCTAATAAACAGAATTAAGAATAAAGATTTAATTGGTATTAATATTACACTTCCATATAAACAAAAAATTGTCCCACATATTGACGTTCTCATCAATGACGCTGAAATTACAAGTTCAGTTAATACAATTTTTTTAGATGATAAGGGAACAATTGTTGGAGAAAATACTGATGTTTATGGGTTACAAGCAGCTTATTTGAAAGAGGTTGATGATATTAGTAGAAAGAGCGCTTTAGTTATAGGGGCAGGAGGAGTTTCGCCATCAGTAATATTATCTCTTGAAAAATGCGGAGTGAAGAATATTTCTTTAGCAAATAGAACGGAAGATAAGTGTATTTTTTTAAAAAAAAAATTTAAATACCTAAACATAATAAATTGGGCAAACTTAAAAAATGAGTTGAAAAATTACGATATTATTATTAACGCAACAAGTTTAGGTCTTAAAAATGGACAAGATTTTAATTTCAATTTTGATCAAGTGAAAAACAGCTTAATTTATATTGATACAATTTATAATCCTTTAGAGACTAAAACTTTTAAATATTTAAAAGAAAGGAATATTAGAGTATTTAATGGACTTGAGATGTTTATTTATCAGGGACAAAAAGCTTTTTATTTATGGACTAAAATTAATCCAGAAATTGACCAAAAATTAATCGAACTCTTGTTGTCTAAGTTAAAATAATGATGAAGGTTGGTATTACAGGTTCTTTAGCTTCAGGAAAAACAACAGCTAGTAAAATCTTATCAGCAGGCAGAGGACCTCTCTTCAGTGCCGATGAAGTTGTTAAAAAACTTTACACAAAAAATAATTTTAAAAAGGCTATCGTTAAAAAACTTAATTTAAAAAACTCTTCAAATATTAAAAAATTAATAAAAGAAAAAATCAAGGATGATAAATCAAATATTCTAAGGCTTGAAAAAATTATTCACCCTTTAGTAAGGAAAGAGATGCAAAAGTTCATAAAAAAAAATATTAAAAAAAAATTTATTTTCCTCGAAATACCCCTTCTTATTGAGAGTAATCTTACAAATATTTTTGACATTATTTTTTACATCAAAGCAAAAAAAATTATACGGTTAAAAAGATTTAAACGTAAAGGTGGAAAAAAATCCATTTTTAATATTTTAAATTCGAAACAATTAGGTGATGTTAAAAAGGCTAGATATTGTGAACATGTAATTGTTAATGAAAAAAATATTAAGATTTTAAAAAAAAATTTATTGGATATATTTAAAAGATATGAATGAAATATTTTTAGATACAGAGACAACTGGCTTATCATTTAAAGATGGACATAGAATTGTGGAGATTGCCTGTATTGAAACAAAAGATTTAATTGCTACTGGAAATGTATTTCATCGATTAATAAATCCTGAGAGAAATATCCCAGAAGAAGCTTTTAAAATTCATGGTTTCTCAGAGAAACTTTTAAGCACCAAAGAAAAATTTGATAAAATATCAGATGAATTTTTAAAATTCATTGATGGAAAAAAAATAATCATTCACAATGCATCTTTTGATTTAGCTTTTTTAAACGGCGAACTGAGCGCATTAAATAAAAATATAATAGATCCAAAACAAGTTGTAGATTCTCTTGAAATTGCAAGAAATAAGTTCCCTGGTATATCTAATTCTTTAGACGCCCTATGTAAAAGATTTAACATCGATATTTCAAAAAGAACTAAACATAATGCGTTACTTGACTGCCAGTTATTGAGAGAAGTGTACATTAATTTGTTAGACGTGAAGGAACCAAAGTTTAATTTATCTGCTAAACATCCAGAACAAAATTCAATTAATGACAGAAGTTATAATAAAAAAGTATTAGAAATTTCTAGTAATGAATCCAACATGCATAAAGAATTTTTAAAAAAAGAATTAAAAAAAAACTATTATTGACTTTTTTTCATATTATAAAGACTAAGAAAATCAACATTTTCACTAATTTTTACATCTTTAAATCCTGAATTTTCAAATAAACTCACAAATATTCTTCTAAGCTCACCATAAATTTTCGACGGAACATCAACTAAAATAATTTTTTCTAATTGACTTTTTTCTACTTTGTCATTTTCTAACTCAATAATTGTAGCAAATATAATTTTAGTATTAATTATCTCAAAATTTTCTTTAGTGGGTGATAAATTAAGGGAGGTTAAAATTTCAATAATATTATGTTTAATTCTATTACTTTTTATATCAATATTAATTTTGTAGTTAACGATATCTTTTGATAACAAATAAAAAGTTTTTGTATTTGGAATATTAAAGTTTAATTCTTTAATATATTTACCGATAATTTTATAACTCATCTTTATCTTTGTTAATTATTTCCCCATCAATCGTTTTAATATTATGTCTAGTTTCGTTTGTTTTTTTTCTTTTTCTAAATATTATTCTTAATAAAATTTTCCTAGAAAAAGGAAATAATAGAATAAATCCAACACTATCAGTTAAAAAACCAGGGATGATCAAAAACAATGCAGCACAGGCTATAGATGCACCAGACATCAATTCAAAAACTGGAGCCTTATTTTGATAAATATTTATAATTCCAGACCTTAAAGTTTGAATACCTTGTATTCTAGCGTAGTAAATACCTATTATCGCGGTTAGAAAAATAAGAGATATCGTGTTAAAGGCACCAATTTGCTCACCAATTTTGATCATAATAAATATTTCTAGAGCAGGTAACCCTATTAAAATTAAGAAAAATGTGTTCATTTGTCTGATACAAAATTATATTATTCATGTATATTTATCAAATTATGAGCAATAATTTTGGCTATTTAGACATAATTTTATTAGGAATGATTGCAGGTTTTATAATCTTGCGATTAAGAAGCATATTAGGAAGAAAAACTGGACATGAGTCCAAAGTTTATCCGAACTTTGCTGAAAAAAAATTCAGTATGCCTCAAAAAGATACTAAAGCTGCTGAACAAAATCTTGAAATTCTTGAAGGAAAAGACAAAAAGGAATTTTTGAAAGGTGCTGAGATAGCTTATGAAAGTATTTTAACCTCTTTCGCATCAGGTGATTTGATCAAACTAAAGGCTTTGTTGTCACCGAATATGTTTTCTAATTTTTCTGATGCAATAAAATCTAGAAATAAAGATAATATTAAATCGGAATTTACATTTATCGGAGTGAAAGAATCTTCTGTAGAAAAATATGAAAAAATCAAAGACAATTTATTTGCTACTGTAAAGTTTGTTGCTGAAGTTATATCAGTAAAAAAAGATAAAGATAATAAAATAATCGAGGGAAATCCTGACAAAATTAAATTTGTAACTGATAGTTGGAAATTTACAAAAAATATTAACAACAAAAGTCCAAACTGGTATTTATCTGAAATTATCAGTCAGTGAATAAAAAAAAAGATCTTTCCCAGGAAGACAAGCAAACTTGGGAAAATTATATTAAAGATCCATTAGATATTTACGATAAAGATAACAACAATCAAAAGAGAATTAGAAAAGAAAGATTTAAATTTGATCTTCATGGTTTTACTCTAGACGAAGCGAACAAAAAAGTGAAAGAAATTTTACTCTTTTGTATCAAGAACAAGTATAAAGAATTGTTATTAATTACAGGTAAGGGATTACATTCTACAAGTAACAAAGATGTTTATGTTTCAAAAGATTTCGGAAAATTAAAATTTTCTGTTCCAGAATTTATTAAATCTGATCTTGAGACAAATAAACTTATCGTTTCGATTAATGAAGCCGAAGTAAAAGATGGTGGAGAAGGTGCAATTTTAATTAAGCTTAAGAATTTATAATATGAACTTTGATAAGTCTGTATCCTTAACTAAATTACCCAGATTATCTTGAACAAATTTTTTATCTACCGTGATTGTTTCTCCAGACTTATCTGTTGCGTTGAAACTAATATCATCCAATACTTTCTCAATTATAGTATGAAGTCTTCTCGCTCCAATATTTTCAACTGAGGAATTAACTTCCGCAGATATTTTTGCAAGCATATCAATACCATTATCTGAAAATTCAAGGTTAACGCCTTCAGTTTTTAAAAGGGCTTTGTATTGTTTTATTAAACTATTATCTGGCTCTTTTAGAATTCTTTTGAAATCATCCTCATTTAGGGCATTCAATTCCACTCTAATTGGCAGTCTTCCCTGTAATTCCGGTAATAGATCTGAGGGCTTTGCTAATTGGAAAGCTCCGGATGCAATAAATAAAATATGATCAGTTTTTATTGGCCCGTGCTTAGTACTTACTGTAGTCCCTTCAATTAGAGGCAACAAGTCTCTTTGGACTCCTTCTCTAGAAACATCGCCACCTACTCTGTCACTTCTTGCTGAAACTTTATCAATTTCATCTAAAAAGACTATTCCATTTTCCTCAGTAGCCTTTTTGGCTTCTTTTATAATCTTATCTTCTTCGATCATTTTATCAGACTCCTGAGCTACTAAAATTCCGTGGGATTCTTTAACTGACATTTTTTTCTTTTTTCCTTTTTTCCCTCCAATAGATTTACCTAAAATATCTCCAAGATTAACCATACCAACATTACCTCCTGGCATTCCCGGTATTTCAAAGCTTTGAATTCCAGATGATGAGTCCTGAACTTCTATTTCAATTTCGTTATCATCTAGATCACCGTTTCTAAGTCTTTTTCTAAAACTTTCTCTTGTAGCAACACTTGCTTTATTTCCAACTAATGCATCTAATACTTTTTCCTCTGCTTTTAATTCTGCTTTGGCTTTAACTTCTTTTCTTTTTCTTTCTCTTTCCATAGCAATTGCTATTTCTATCAAATCCCTTACGATCTGTTCTACGTCTCTTCCAACATACCCAACCTCTGTAAATCTTGTCGCCTCAACCTTTATAAAAGGTGCCTCAGCTAATCTTGAAAGTCTTCTTGATATTTCGGTTTTTCCTACTCCTGTTGGACCGATCATAAGTATGTTCTTCGGTAATACTTCATCTCTCATTTCATCAGTAAGAGCCTGTCTTCTCCATCTATTTCTTAATGCAACAGCAACTGCCTTTTTTGCTTCCTTTTGACCGATTACATATCTATCCAGCTCTGAAACTATTTCTCTTGGAGAAAGAGCGCTGACCTTTGAGTTATCAGCTTTAGATCCTTTGACTAGTTTTAAATTTGTTTCTTTTTTTGATTTAGACATTTAAATTTTTTCCATTGTTACATTATTGTTTGTAAATACGCAGATATCTGATGCTACTTTTAATGCTTTTCTTGCGATCTCTTCTGCTTTCATATCAGTCTCAATTAATACCTTTGCAGCCGCAAGAGCATAATTTCCTCCAGACCCTATTCCAATTATTCCATCCTCTGGTTCTAAAACATCACCGGTTCCAGAAATTATAAAGCTGTGATTTTTATCTGCAACTGCCATTAATGCTTCTAATCTTCTTAAAAATTTATCACTTCTCCAATCTTTAGCTAATTCAACAGCTGCTCTTTGTAAGTTACCGGCGTGCTTTTCTAATTTTGCCTCAAGCCTCTCAAACAAAGTTAAAGCATCGGCAGTTGAGCCAGCAAATCCTGCTATCACACCTCTGCTATCAATTTTTCTAACTTTCTTTGCCTTGCTTTTTAAAACTGTATTACCAAGACTGACTTGACCGTCACCTGCTACAATAGTCTCTCCACCCTTTCTAAGAAGGACTATTGTGGTGCCATGCCATTTTTCAGCTGTATTCATGGAGTTATATGTGGAGATTAATTTGCGATCTTCAATAGTGATTTATTGATAAAATGACCATTTAAATATATATCAAAGGTAAATCAGGCATAGTTTATGAGTAGAAAAGCAAAAATAACTAGGAAAACAAAAGAGACCAGTATTTCTGTCGCGGTTAATCTAGATGGCAAAGGAAAGTATAAAATTAAAACTGGAATAGGTTTTTTAGATCACATGTTGGAGCAATTATCAAAACATTCTCTTATAGATCTAGAAGTTAAAGCAAAAGGTGACACACATATAGATTTACACCACACTACTGAGGATACAGGAATAGCAATTGGTGAAGCTATTAAAAAAGCAGCAGGTAATCGAAAAGGAATTACGCGATATGCATCTACAATGATTCCTATGGATGAAACTTTAAGCAGAGTTTCTATAGATGTATCAAATAGACCTTATTTAATCTGGAAAGTAAATCTGCCGGTTGAAAAACTTGGTGAGATGGACACAGAATTGTTTAAAGAGTGGTTCCAAGCTTTTTCACAATCAGCTGGAGTTACTTTACACATAGAAAATATTTACGGTGAAAATAGTCACCACAAGATTGAGTCGTGTTACAAAGGTTTAGCTAGATCATTAAAAGATGCTCTAGCGATTGATAAAAGAATTAAAAATTCAATACCTTCGACAAAAGGCTCTATTTAAAATAGATGAACGTCACAATTGTTGACTATCAATCGGGCAATATAAGCTCTGTCATAAATTCTTTTACAGAGGTAGCTAAAGGTAAAGTTAATCTAGAGGTAACTTCGAACATTAATAAAATTAAGTCTTGTGATAAAATTGTTTTACCAGGGCAAGGTTCATTTAAAAGCTGTATAGAGTCGTTAAATAGAATTTCTGGACTAGTAGACACGCTAAAAGATTTTGCAATTATAAATAAGAAACCCTTATTAGGCATCTGTGTAGGCTTACAAATGTTTGCAGATACTGGATACGAAGAAGCAGAAACAAGAGGCTTAGGTTGGATTCCTGGCAAAGTTTCTAAAATTGATAATCAGAATGGAAAATTTAAACTTCCACACATTGGGTGGAACGAAATTGAAATTCAAAAGGAAAGTAAAATATTTAAAAACATAAAAAATAAATCTCATATGTATTTCGTTCATAGTTATGAGTTTATACCTGAGGATAAATCAGTTATCTCAGCAACAACAGACTATTCATCAAAAATTGTCTGCTCTGTTGAAAGAGATAATTTATTTGGAACACAGTTTCACCCAGAGAAGAGTGATAAAATCGGATTAAAATTAATTGATAACTTTTTAAGATTATAATGAAAATATTTCCAGCTATAGATATTAAAGACAAGAAGTGTGTAAGATTAATCAAAGGAGACTTTGAAAACAAAACTGAGTACGAAACCTCACCAGTTAATCAAGCAGGTAAATACAAAGATCATGGTTTCAAAAATTTACACATTGTTGATTTAGATGGTGCATTAACTGGAAAGACAGTTAATTTAGATATTATTAGAGAAATAGTAAGTAAATACGATTTGAAAGTCGAAATAGGCGGTGGCGTTAGATCTATAAATAGCATCAAGCAATATATCGATGCAGGTGTTGAGAAAGTAATTTTAGGAAGTGGTGCTATTAAGAATAAAGAATTTTTAAAAGAGTCTTGTGAACAGTTTAAAGATCAAATTGCTTTAGGATTAGACGCGAAGAATGGAAATCTTTCTGTGTCAGGTTGGAAAGAAAATTTAAATGTTAAAACTATAGATTTTCTTAAGGAAGTAAATCACTATGGAATAAGCCGAGTAATTTATACAGATATAAACAGAGACGGCATGAAGACTAGTCCTAACTTTGATGAGACTGTAAAAATTGCAGAACTTTCTAATTGTCCTGTTGTGATCTCAGGAGGTGTTTCCTCAATAAATGATATTAAGAAGGCCAAAGAGTTAAATAATAAAAAAATTGAAGGTATTATTGTTGGTAAGGCTATTTATGATGGTGATATTAAGCTTGATGAGTTAGCAAAGGAGATTGATGCTTAAAAATAGAATTATACCTTGTCTTGATGTTAAAGATGGAAGAGTTGTTAAAGGTATTAACTTTGTTGAATTAAAAGATGCTGGAGATCCAGTAGAACAAGCTAAAATTTATAGTGACGGTGGTGCTGACGAGATTTGTTTTCTTGATATTACCGCTTCAAATGAGAATAGAGGAACGATTATTGATATCGTTAGAAAAACTGCGAAAGAATGTTTTGTTCCTTTAACTGTTGGAGGTGGAGTTAGAACTATTCAAAATATTACCGATTTATTGTTAGCTGGTGCAGATAAAGTCTCTATTAATACTGCCGCTGTTAAAAATGTCGACTTTGTCGAGGAAGCTTCAAAAAAATTTGGATCTCAATGTATTGTTGTTGCGATCGACGCAAAAAAAGTTTCAGAAAATAAATGGGAAGTGTTTACACACGGCGGAAGAAATAAAACTGGTATCGATGCAGTGGATTTTGCTAAAAAAATAGAAGAAAATGGGGCTGGAGAAATTTTATTAACTTCAATGGATAAAGATGGAACTAAATCTGGTTACGATGTTGATTTATTAAAAACAATTACAAATAGTACCAATATTCCAGTGATAGCTTCCGGTGGAGTTGGAACTCTAGATCACTTATATGATGGTATAGTTAAAGGTGGAGCAAGTGCAGTTTTAGCGGCTTCTATCTTTCATTATGGCGAATATAAAATCAAAGATGCTAAAGAATATTTGAATTCTAAAAATGTATCGGTAAGGTTGTAAAATGTTTGAAAACTTAGAACAATTAGTTAAAACAATCAGAGAGAGAAAAAATTCTTCTCCAGATAAGTCGTATACTAATAAACTTTTGAACGATAAAAACCTAACTGTTTCAAAAGTAAAAGAGGAAATAGGTGAATTAATAGAATCTGTGGAAAAAAATTCAAATAAGATACACGAAGCTGCTGATGTGGTTTATCATTTGATGGTCTACTTAGAGGCTAACGACATAAAAATTGAAGATGTGATGAGCGAACTTAAGAAAAGACAGAAATGAGTTATGACAAAAATAATATATTTGCTAAAATTCTAAGGGGAGAAATTCCGTGTAAAAAAGTTTACGAAAATGATCATGTTTTAGCTTTTCATGATATTAATCCTCAAAAGAAAGTTCATGTTTTAGTTATTCCTAAAGGCGAATACATAGATCTTAATGATTTCAACAGCAAAGCTTCAGATAAAGAAATTGTAGAGTTAAACAAAGCAGTGACGCATGTAGCAAACTTGGTGGGTGCAAAAGATAAAGGATTTCGAGCTTTAACTAATATCGGAAGTGATGGCGGTCAGGAAGTTCCTCACTTACATTTCCATATATTTGCAGGTGAAAAGATTGGAAAGATGGTTAGTTAATGGTTTCAAGAGTAAAAAGATATTTTTTAGAAATAAAAGATTTTTCAAAAACAGTTGATTTAAATCTTCCAGAAAACTTTAAAATTATTTTGGACGATAAAGATAATTTTCATTTAAATAGATTTTTCTACAAACAAATAGGCGTAGATCATTACTGGAGAGATAGATTACTTTGGTCTGATAGCGAGTGGGTAAAATATGTCACAAATAAAAATTTAGAGACTCATGTTCTTAAAAAAGGTGAAGATCTAGTTGGGTATTATGAGCAAGAATATCACCCCGGATCTAATGAAGTAGAGCTTATCAATCTCGGAGTGCTAAAAGAATTTAGAGGTCTGAAACTTGGCTCGACTCTTGTAAATCATGCTATCGCAAGTGCATCGAGAAAAAATCCTGAAAGAATGTGGGTTCATACTTGTAGTTTAGACCATAAACATGCATTACAAAATTATAAATCAAAAGGTTTTGAGATTTTTAAACAAGAAGAAATTGATTTTGTAGCTTAGTTTATTTCAGGCACTTTAAAGGTGCCTTTTTTAAAAACGTCATTTTTAGCAATAATTTTCAGGGAGAAAGTTATATTATTGTTGTATTGATCTTTAATCTCCCATCCTTTCAAATCTAGATTTTTTTTATCAAATAAAACTGCAATTTCGCTTTCACCAAAATAAATAAGCTTAATTATTTGATCATTTATCTCTAATTCCCCTGATTGCACAATTTCTAAAAGTTTATCTTTATATAAAATATTTAAGAATGGAGATTTTGAAATAGGATAATGGTAAGTTTTATTATACCTTTTTTGTGTAATTGCTAACCTCTTATTATTAATAACTAGTTCTTTTTTCTTATCATCAAAGTAATTGCACTTTAGTTTTCCAGGAAACTCTAAAAGACAACTACCTTTTTCTTTTTTTTCATTAATTAACTGATCAAATGTAAATTCTAAAGAACTTAAGTTATTTAGTTGAGTAACTATTTGATCTTTTTCATTGGCTAATAAACTCGTTGTTATTAATAAAAAAAACGAGAGTGAAAATATTTTTTTAAAGAACTTCACGTTTACCAACATGATTTGCCTTACTGACAATACCTTTTTCTTCCATCATATCAATAATTCTAGCAGCTCTATTATATCCGATTTGTAACTTTCTCTGTAAAAAACTAGTAGAGGCTTTTCCCTCTGATTTAATAATTTCTACAGCCTGATTAAATAATTCATCCTCATCACCTTCATTTCCAGGGGTTAATGAGCTTTCTGTTGTTTCTTGTGAGGTAATTTCTTCCATATAATCTGGCTCTCCCTGTGCTCTTAGCGAGTTTGTAATTTTCTCAATTTCTTGTTCAGAAACATATGGACCGTGAATTCTAACTATTCTGTTTGCGGATGACATGAATAACATGTCTCCTCTTCCAAGTAATTGTTCGGCACCCTGCTCCCCTAAGATAGTTCTGCTATCAATCTTGGAACTTACTTGAAAAGATATTCTTGTTGGAAAATTTGCTTTGATTGTACCAGTTATCACATCAACACTCGGTCTTTGAGTTGCCATGATGATATGTATACCTGCAGCTCTGGCCATTTGAGATAATTTTTGAATGTAGTTTTCAATTTCTTTTCCAGCTACAAGCATTAGATCTGACATCTCATCAACTACTACAACGATGTAAGGCATTTTAAGTTTGTGCTTAGCATTATAGCCATCAATGTTTCTTACCCCTACCTTGCTCATTAATTTATATCTGCTGTTCATTTCCTTTACTGTCCATGATAAAGCCGATGTAGCTTTCTTAGCATCGGTAATAACCGGAGTTAATAAATGAGGTATTCCTTCATAAGTAGACAGTTCTAACATCTTTGGATCGATTAAAATAAATTTACAAAGATCAGGACTTAGTTTGTAAATCAGTGAAACAATTATAGTATTAATACAAACAGACTTCCCCGAACCAGTGGTACCCGCAATTAAAAGATGAGGCATTGAAGTTAAATCACCAACAATTGGCATTCCAGAAATGCTTTTACCTAAAGCTATCGGAAGTCTTATATCTTTCTTTAAAAATTTATCATAAGAAATAATTTCTCTTAGCGATACACTCTCTCTTTCCTCGTTTGGAATCTCAATCCCAACAGTGTTTTTTCCTGGAATGACTGAAACTCTTGCAGAAGTTGAACTAGTATTTCTTGCTAAATCCTCAGATAAATTAATTATTTTTGATACTTTTACACCAGGCGCTGGTTCAAATTCATAAAGACTTACTACGGGACCATTATTAATTGCTTTAATTTTGCCGTCTATACCAAAGTCTAATAATATTTTTTCCATAAATTCAGCATCAGGACGATTTTTATTTCCATCAGAACTAAGTTTAGATAAATTTTTTTCTAAATAATTTATATCTGGTAATTTATACTTAGTTTTTGTAGTAACCTGATCTTTTTTAGAACTTGTGTCGGTATCAAATGAAAAAGATTGTTGAGGTTTTTCTAAAGTCTGAGGCTGATCTTCAATATTAATTTTACTAAAATCTGGTTCAATATTTTCTACAGGCTTTCTTCTAAAAAGTGAAATAATTACTGAAAATACTTTTTTATAATTTATATCAGCTGAAAATGAAAAGAAAATTATTGTTAATAAAAGTAATCCATAAATTGAATATGTATTATCAATCCATGGAGCCCAAGTATTAATAAAGTTATATGTTATTTTTCCAACAAAACCTGAATTGCCATTATCAATTAACCAAAAAGAATTATCGAATGTTAAATAGATAAAAACTGTCCCTACAGTCAAATAAGCTACAACTAAAAATAATTTTAAAATTATTCTTTTTAATTCTTTTTTTATTATCAAATCCAATCCCCAAAATAAAAAGTTAAGCAATAATAAAAAAGAAGCTAAACCAAAACTTTGCAATAAAAAATCTGCAATGCTGCTTCCATAAATCCCAAAAAAATTCTGAATTTCAAAGCTCCTATCCCCATAAACAAATGAAGGATCTTCAGGAGAATATGTTGTAAAAGCGATTGCAAGTGCGACACTTGATAAAACTAAGATTAAACCTAGCAATTCAAAGGTTCGCTTTTTTAAAAAATTTGTTACACTATCTAAAAAGTTTGTATTCATTACGAATCGATTACGTACTTTTTACCATTTTTATGAAAGTGTTAAAAATTTTTATATGATAAAACAAAGAATATGCATTGTCGGAGACGGCCTTTCAGGCTTAATGACAGCTGTAGTTCTAGCTAAATTACCGGGTATAGAAGTAAATTTAATTACTAAAAAAGGCACAAAAAATGTAGATAAAAGGACTACTGCTATTTCAGATACAAATTATAAGTTCGTCAATCAAAATATTAATAACTTGGAACAAAAGTTGTTTTGGCCTTCAAAAAAAATTGAGCTTTTTTACGAAACTTCTAAAGAAAATATAAATTTTTTAAATCTCAACGAGGCAAACTCTAATCTTATGTATGTTTTTGAAAATGACAAAATTAAAAGTGTATTATTGAAAGAAATTTCAAAAAATAAAATTAAATTAATCAGAAAGGATGTAAAAAACTTAGATGAATTAAAAAATTATGATTTAATTATTCTCTGTATAGGTGGACACTCTAAAATTTACAATAACATAACAAAAATTAGATCTATCAAGAAAGATTATAAAGAAATAGCTATTACAGGATATGTAAAACACAAATTTAAGACTCTCAATACAAGCCAATTCTTTTTAAAAGAAGGTCCGTTGGCTTTACTTCCTTTTTCAAAAAATTATTTCTCTTTTGTTTGGAGTGTAAAAAAACATTTTTTCGAAAATAATTCAAAAAAAATTACAACTTTAGTAAAAAACAAAATAGTAGAAATATTGAAGAATAAACAAGATATCACTATTAGCAATATTCAGTCCTATCCTATTTCTCTTAGTCTAAGACGACAGTATTATCAAAAAAATATATTAATTCTTGGTGAAGGTCTGCACACTATACATCCAGTGGCCGGTCAGGGCTTTAATCTAGTTCTAAGGGATATAAAAAAATTAAAAGAGATTATAAAATATTACGTGGGTTTAGGTATTTCTATTAAAAATAGCTATGCCCTAAATGATTTTTATAATAGTAGAAAACCTGAAAATACTATTATGAGTTTAGGCGTTGATGCTACTCATAGTTTTTTTAAACAAAATAAATATTTAGATCCCTTCAAAGAAATTATTGTAAAAAATATTAAGAACAACGAGACATTAAAAAAATTCAGTAAAATAATCTCTAATCGAGGTTTATCATTATAATTCAATGAACATTTACGCGTTATCTTCGGGTAGAGGTCCCTCTGGAATAGCTATCGTTAGAATATCAGGCAGTGAAACACTCAAGATTTGTCAAAATTTGACCAAGTCTAAAGATATAAAGTCGAACGAAGTTAATTTTTGTAAGTTCTATAACCCTAACAATGGTAATGTAATAGATCCGGAGGCTCTATTATTGTGGTTTCCCGGGCCAAACAGCTATACTGGAGAAGATTTAGCAGAATTACAAATCCATGGAAGTAACGCAGTAATAAACGCTTTATTGAGAGTCTTATCCGAGCAAAAAAACTGCAGACTAGCTGAACCAGGTGAGTTCACTAAAATTGCATTTCAAAATGATAAAATCGATTTGTTAAAAGCAGAGAGTATAGGAGATCTAATCCATTCCGAGACGGAACTACAAAGACAACAAGCAGTAAAATTAGTTCAGGGAAACGCATCAAATTATTATAATGATCTGAGGGAAAAAATAGTAAAATCTCTTGCTTTTATAGAAGCAAAAATTGATTTCGCAGAGGAAGATCTTCCAGAAAAAGTACTAAAAGATGCTCATAAATCAATCAAAGAAATTCATTCAGAAATTACAAAAATAATTGAAGATAATAAAGTTGGAGAAAAAATTAGAGACGGTTTTAGGATTTCAATTACAGGAGAAGTTAATGCGGGGAAATCATCATTACTAAATTTACTTTCAAAAAGAGAAGTAGCTATTGTTTCGGATGAAGCTGGAACAACAAGAGATGTTATAGAAACCTATCTAAATTTAGATGGTTATCCTGTAATCTTAGCAGATACCGCTGGTATAAGAGAAGCTAAAAATGAAGTTGAAAAAAAAGGCATTTCTTTAGCTTTAGGTAAATCAAAAGAAGCAGATTTAAATATTGTAGTAATAGATAATTCATCAAAAAAAATTAACAATGAAATACAGAATATGATTAATAAAGATACTATAATCCTCTTAAATAAATCAGATGTTTCAGATAAGCAAAATCATAAATTTGATGTTGATACTGTTTTAGCTTCAGTAAAAAATAATAAAAATATCGATAAATTGATAAATTTAGTTAAAGTGAAGTTAAGTAAAAAATTCACATCAAATAATAGTGCTTTAATTACCAGAGAAAGGCATAGAGCTAAGCTCAATGATTGTTTGAAAGAAATTGATAAGTTTCTTAAAAAGGATCAAAATAAAGACCTCGAATTAGCAGCAGAAGACCTGAGAATGGCTACACGACATCTTGGTAGCATCGTTGGTAAGGTAGATGTGGAAGAAATACTTGGATCTATATTCAAAGACTTCTGTATCGGTAAATAAAATACTACTTGTATTCTTAATCTAGACGTTTACATTCACAACATGACAAAACAAAGCTATGATGTAGTAGTTATAGGTGGAGGACACGCCGGATGTGAAGCAGCAGCAGCTTCCGCTAGAATGGGCGTAAACACTGCTCTTTTTACCCATAAAATTCAGAATATTGGTGAAATGTCGTGTAATCCCGCTATAGGAGGACTTGGAAAAGGGCATCTTGTAAGAGAAATCGATGCTTTAGATGGTGTAATGGGTGTAGTGGCTGATAAATCAGGTATTCAATTTAGATTATTAAATAGAAGTCGTGGCCCAGCAGTGCAAGGACCAAGGACTCAATCAGACAGAGCTCTTTATAAAGAGCATATGCAAAAAATTTTGTTAAATTATGAAAATTTAGAGGTCGTAGCCGATCCAGTAGTAAAATTCTTATTTGATAACAATAGAGTTATAGGATTCGTTTGCCAGAGCGGTAAAGAAATAAGAACTAAAGAACTAATACTTACCACGGGAACTTTTTTGAACGGTTTAATACATATAGGTGAAACACAGATACCAGCTGGTCGTTATGATGAAAAACCATCTACCGGTTTAAGTGAACAATTAGCAAAATTTAAAATGCAAATTGGAAGATTAAAAACCGGAACACCTCCTAGACTAGACGGTGATACAATTAATTATGATGACTTAGAAATGCAGCCTGCTGATGATGATCATTATTATTTTTCTTTCTTGACGAACAAGATCAATAATAAGCAGATTAAATGTGGGATGACTTACACAAATAATGATGTTCATAAAATTATTAGTGAAAACATTTCAAGAAGCGCCATGTATTCAGGAAACATAAAAGGAGTAGGACCAAGGTATTGCCCATCTATAGAGGATAAAATTGTTAAGTTTAAGGAAAAAGAAAGACACCAAATATTCCTAGAACCAGAGGGATTAAAAGACAATACTATTTACCCAAACGGTATTTCAACATCTCTTCCAGAGGACATACAGCTTAAAATATTAAGCAAAATCAAGGGTTTAGAGCATGTTAAGATGAAGAGGGCTGGATACGCAATTGAATATGATTATGTGGATCCAAGAGAGTTAAAAGCAACCTTAGAAACAAAAAAAATTAATTCTTTATTTCTTGCTGGACAAATCAATGGAACCACAGGGTATGAAGAAGCTGCAGCTCAAGGTTTGATAGCAGGCATTAATGCGGCCTTAAAAATTCGAAATGAAGAGGAGTTTATTTTAGATCGATCAACTTCTTATATTGGTGTTATGATTGACGACCTCATTACTAAAGGAGTCACAGAACCTTATAGAATGTTTACATCTAGAGCTGAATATAGACTAACTTTAAGAGCTGATAATGCCGATCAAAGACTAACTGATTTTGGAGTCAATTTAAATTTAGTGAAATCTGAGAGAAAAAAAATATTTAATGAAAAGAAAAAAAATATTTTGGCTCTTAATTCAATTTTAAAAAATAATTATTTATCACCTAATCAAGCTAAGAAATATGATATCAAAATTGCTATGGATGGTGTAAAAAGATCTTGCTTAGAAATTATGGGTCAGCGAAAAGTAAATATGGCAAAAATAAGGCAAGTATTTCCTGATATTCCTATTTTTCCAAGACACATAGAAAACCAAGTTGTAATAGACGCCCATTACATGGGTTACCTGGAAAGACAAGATAAAGATATAGAGTCTTTTAAGAAAGACGAGTCCGTTATCATACCTGAGGGCATAGAATATGAAAAACTGAGCGGTCTATCTAATGAGATCAAGAGCAAGCTGCTACAGGTGAAGCCTAAAACGCTAGGCCAAGCTATCCGTATTGACGGTGTTACGCCAGCAGCTATAATTATTCTTCTTTCACACATTAAAAAACTTGGATATAAAGCCACTGCTTGATGCAGCAGCTTGAAGTCATAAATGTTCTCAAAAAGAGTCTTAATTTTAGTAACGATTCAATTGAAAAGCTTAAAAAGTTCAAAAATCTAGTTCTAAAAGAAAATCAAAATTATAATTTAATTGCTAAAAGCACAGAGAACCAAATTTGGCATAGACATATACTTGATTCAGCTCAATTGGTTAAGTTTATTGATTTTAATGTCAGTTCCTTGGCTGATCTTGGCTCAGGAGCAGGATTTCCGGGTCTCGTAGTAGAAATATTCAATAAAAATAAGGCTTTTCACGTGAAATTATATGAAAAATCACCAGTAAAAAGAAGGTTCTTAATAAATGTAATTAAGGAATTGAATTTAAATGCAGAGGTTTTAGGAGATGTCAGATATGAAGTTATAGATTCTGAGATTATAATTTGTAGGGCTTTTAAAAAATTAAATCAAATAATACAAGTTTCACGTGAAATCGCCAAAAAACCGCATAAATTAATGATTCTAAAAGGTCAAAATGCACAGGAAGAAATAAAAAATTCTTTTAAAACAAAAAAATACCCTTATAAATTAGAAAAAAGCATGACAAATAAAGATTCAAAAATAATTTTGATGGAGATTAACAAATAAATGTCATCATCTTCAATACTAGCGATCATAAATCAAAAAGGTGGCGTGGGAAAAACCACCACCGTAATAAACTTAGCTGCTTCACTGTCCATTATGGGTCGAAATAATTTAGTTATTGATTTAGATCCACAAGGTAATGCAACAACCGGGCTAGGCAAAAACAATAATGATGTAGATAAAAATGTTTACAATCTTTTAATAAAAAAAACTAATATTGAAAATATAATTCAGAAAACAGATATTAAAAATCTAGATTTAATAGGTTCTCATGTAAACCTTTCTGGCCTAGAAGTTGAAACTGCTAATGACTCTAACAGAGCATTTGTATTGAAAGAAATTTTGAATTCAAAAAAAAAAGGTTTATTAAAAAAATACGATAACATTTTTATTGACTGTCCACCGTCTCTAAGCTTGCTTACTATAATGGCATTAGTTGCCTCAGATGAATTGTTGGTGCCGTTACAAACAGAATTTTTTGCATTAGAAGGTATTACTCAACTTGTAAAAACAATAGATCGCATTAAAGAAAATCTAAATCCTAGTCTTAAGATTAGAGGTATTTTGTTGACAATGTTTGACAAAAGAAACAAACTTTCTTCTGAAGTTGATAGAGAGGCAAGAAATTATTTTAAGGAAAAAGTATATCAGACTGTAATTCAAAGAAATGTACGTTTATCTGAAGCACCCTCTCATGGATTACCTTGCGTAATTTATGATAAAAATTGTGTTGGAAGTAAATCTTATTTTAAATTGGCTGAAGAATTTTTAAAAAAAGACCAAATTGAAAGTGCCGCATGAATGCTGGAAAGAAGAAAGGTTTAGGTAGAGGACTATCTGCGTTATTTGGAGATACCACCCCTAAGGAAAAATCACCTTCCATTAATCAAAATAATATGGCTGCTATCTCCGATTTAACTCGAAACCCATACCAGCCAAGACAAAATTTTAAAGAGGAAAAACTTGAAGAATTAGCTAATTCTATAAGGAAAAATGGGATTATTCAGCCAATTGCAGTTAGAGTAAGTAAATCAGGTTCTGAAAAATATGAAATAGTAGCAGGTGAGAGAAGATGGCTAGCAGCTCAAAGAGCTGGCTTACACGAAATTCCAATTACAATTCTAGATTTATCAGACGTAGAGTCATTAGAAGTTGCGATTGTTGAGAATATCCAAAGAGATGATCTAAATCCTATTGAAGAGGCCAAAGGTTACAAAAGATTAAACGAAGAATTTAATTATGACCATGAAAGTATTTCTAAATTAATGTCAAAAAGCAGAAGTCACATCAGTAATACTTTAAGATTGTTAACTTTACCGTCAGATGTAATTGCAATGCTTGAAGAAGGCACTTTAACATCTGGTCAAGCTAGGCCTTTAATTGGTATTTCTAATGCTTCAGCTATAGCTGAAGAAATTGTATCTAAAAATTATAGTGCTAGAAAAGTTGAATATCTTACACGTAGTAAAAAAGGTAAAAATGAAAAATCTATTGATACAAATATTTTAAAAACTCAGGAGCGTATTGAAAGAGTACTGGGCCTTAAAGTTAATATAATTAATAAAAAAAATAATTCTGGTAAGGTTGTTATTCAATATAAAGATTTGGAGCAATTTGAATTAATTTCAGATTTATTGACTAAGAATTAGCTTCAGAACAAATATCTAACAGTAATTTTTTTATTAATATATTTTTTTCAATAAGGTTATTAGTTTTTATTTTCTTCTCTAGGTCAAAAGTAACTTCGAACATGTTTCTAATTTTGTATTTATCCCATTTTTTTACTTGACTGGTAATATTCGGCTTGTCCTTCCAAAAGATAGGTGGTTTTAAGCTATTAATTGAATCTTCAATATTTGATTTATTAATCTTATGAATTTGCAGAAGTTTTTCCAACCTTTGATTAATAATGTTTAAATAAAGAATATTTTTTTCATAATCCATAGATGTATTTGCAAGTAATTTATTAGTATTCGATTTATTACCCAAAAATGCTTCATCTTTTAGTTTATTGAAATCATCATTTATTTTAGCATTAAGGAGCTCCTCGAGTTTTTCTGATATAATATTCTTATCTAAAAAAAAGGATGTAATTTTTTCTAACTCATTATTTAATTTAGATCTATCGAGATTTGTATGATCTATTATTAAATTCAAATTATAGGGTGTTAAGCCGCTATATCCCCTTAATTTTGAATTTATCAATTGTTTGATACTTATCTCATTGTCCTGGTAACATGGAATGCATGCACAATTTTTAGATTTTTCCATGTAGTTTCTTAATTTAGATTTTTTATCTAAAGTATCTGAAAATAAAAATATTTTTCTTTCAGAAATAATATTTTCTATTTCTTGAATTAATTCTAATAATTTATCATTTACGTTTTCAACAAAAAAAATTTTATTCTTTTGAAATAGTGAAATATTTTTAATTTCATTTATCAATAGATATCTGTTTTTTATTAGATCTTCTTGTGTGTACCTTAAAATTTCAGAATCTTTATTTTTATCTCTAATTTTTTTTTTAAAGTCTTCTTTTAAACCAATATTTTCACCATAAAATAATGCTAATTTTTCATCTAGTGAATTAATATTTTGCTCTAAGACATAACTTTTATAAATCATCTAATTTTAGTACAATTTTATCTAGGATATTATTTGTTACATCATCAGTTAGAACATCAATAAGTTTTTTTTCATTAGTGAGTGTTTGCGAATACTGACTTGCTACAGAATAGTCTCCAGTTTTTGCGATTGTAAAAGTAAATACCTTCTCATTAATTAGCTCTTTCACTTTGACCGTAGAAGTAATTGTAATTTGATATTTTGTTATTTCATTATTAATATTCTTTTCTTTTACCTCTTTAGATTTTTTGGTTTCTAAATAAATGTCTACTAATTTCTTTTCACTTTTCTTAGAATTGAATATTAGGCTATTTTTAATTTTGAAGTTTATTCTATTGTCGCCAGAAGTGATAATTTCGTTTATATCAAAGTTATAAATTTCACTTTTATTTACTATTTTGAAACCGCAATTATTAGTTAGAAGAAACGTCAAAAAGACTAAAAATAGTAATTTTTTTTTCATTTATTATTTTTAATAATGTAATTCAGTATTCTATTTTTTACAAAGATAGTTTTTATAACTTTAGATTTATCTATATATTTTTTAGCTTTTGACGAATTGTGGATTATTTCGTTAATTTCTTTTTCCGAAGAATTAGTTTTTATATTAATTATATCCCTTGTTTTACCATTAATTTGAACGGCTAACTTGACTTGTTCTTCAATCTCATTACCTATTTCGGGCCATTTATTTATTGTTTTACATTCTACTAACTCCAAACACTCATAAGCTAAATGGGGGGTGAAAGGAATTAATAATTTTAGAATCTTTATAACATTCTTTTTAAGAATGGATTGGCTTAAGTCAGTTTGGACTGATTTTTTAAATAGATTATAAACTTCATAAAAATGAGCAATCGAGACGTTAAACCTAAATTCTTTAATTGAATTGTCAATTTTGTTAACAAAGCTATTTATTTCCAAGTTAAATTTATTATCAATTTCTTTATTAATTTTTTGGTTCTTTTTATTTAGTATAAGATGAATTAAATTATAAAATTTTTGCAAAAATTTATTAGCAGAATTTACCCCTGTATCAGACCATTGAACATCCTTTTCTGGTGGACTATCTGATAAAATAAACCACCTTACCGCATCTGCACCATACTGATCAATCATAGCTTCAGGATCAACGGTATTTTTCTTTGATTTTGACATCGACTCGGAAGGACCTACTAAAACCTTTGATTTGTCCGACTTTTTAAAAATATTTTTATCAATTTTTTCGATTTCATCAGGATACAAAAAATTTCCATTTTTATCCTTGTATGTCTCATGACAAACCATCCCTTGAGTAAATAAATTTTGAAAAGGTTCCGAGATGTCTATATCTTTATTAAATCTAGCAATCCCCTTTGTAAAAAAACGAGAATATAATAAGTGTAATATTGCATGCTCTATACCTCCAATATATTGATCTACAGGCATCCAATATTTTATTTTTTCTTCATCAAATGGAGATGAGTCATACTTAGGCGAACAAAATCGCAAAAAATACCATGATGAATCTACAAATGTATCTAAAGTATCAGTTTCCCTTATTGCTTTTTTTCCAGTAGATTTTTGGATAGTATTTTTCCAATTAGGGTGATTTTCTAAAGGATTTCCATTTGCATTTAAATCAACATCTTCTGGTAATTCTATTGGCAATTCACTTTTATCGACAGGCACAACTGAACCATCATCCAGATAAATCATGGGTATAGGACATCCCCAATACCGCTGCCTAGAAACTCCCCAATCTTTTAACCTGTATTGAATTTTTTTTTGCCCAATAGATTTTTTTTCTATTTCTTGAATTATCTTTGCCTTTGCTTTTTCAATTTCTAAACCGTCTAGAAAACTTGAATTAATCATTTTTCCATTACCAGTGTATGCTTCATTAAGATCGTCTTTTTTTGTTTCATCGCTGACTACTCTTATTATTTCAAGATTATATTTTTTGGCGAATTCAAAATCTCTATGATCATGACCTGGGCAACCAAATATTGCTCCGCTCCCGTAATCCATTAATACGAAGTTAGCAAAATAGACTGGTAATTTTTTTCCATTAATAAATGGGTGATGGACAAAAAAATTAGTTTTAAAACCAAGCTTTTCAGCACTAGATAAAGCTTCTTCAGTAGTGCCAGATTTATTGCATTCTTTTTTAAAATTTATAAAGTTTTTATCATTTTCAAATTCTTTACTAAGCTCATGGTCGGCTGATAAAGCAATGAAAGTAGCGCCAAATATTGTATCAGGTCTAGTTGTGAAGACTCTTAATTTTTTTTTATTGTTCATTAAAAAATCTATTTCACAACCAATAGATTTACCAATCCAGTTTTTTTGCATAAGTTTTACTTTTTCAGGCCAACCATTAAGTGTCTCTAAATCTTTTAAAAGTTCATTAGAAAATTTTGTGATATTAAAAAACCATTGAGACAATTTTTTTCTTTCAACAATTGCATTTGACCGCCAACCTCTGCCATTAATTACTTGTTCGTTTGCTAGTACAGTTTTCTCTTTTGGATCCCAATTTACATATGTCTCTTTTCTTGAGACTAATCCTTGATTATAAAAATCAATAAATAGCTCTTGTTGATGTTTGTAGTAACTTTTATCACAAGTTGATATTTCTCTACCCCAATCTATCGAAAGCCCTAAAAGTTTAAGTTGAGATCGCATAGTATCTATATTTTCATTTGTCCATTTTCTTGGATGAAGTTTATTTAATTTGGAAGCGTTCTCTGCAGGTAAACCAAATGCATCCCATCCCATAGGGTGTAATACGTTATATCCATTTAAAAATTTATATCGTGCTATGACGTCGCCTATTGTATAATTTCTGACATGGCCCATGTGGATTTTTCCTGATGGGTATGGAAACATTTCTAAGCAATAATACTTTTTATCTGACTTGGGATTAACAACTGATAATAATGCATTATTATTGCGCCATTTTTTTTCTATATTTTTAAAGCTATATCTTTCCATCAAAGCTCTAAATTAATTCTTTTTAGATTTTTTTGAATCTTGTTCTATTAAAACTGCTTTTGCTAAAATTGATTTTTGTAATTCAAACTTAATTTTAGAGTCAATTTCTCTTATAGTACAATTTTCATTTATCTTACATTTTTTATTATGAACAATTATTTTTAAACTATTCGATTGAATCTGGTTAGATAAAAATCTAACAGTAATCTTTATTGAGTCATCGTTACTAGATGTATCACTATACCAATCTGTTATTATAATTCCGCCAGAGTAATCTACGGTAGCTAAAGGCATAAAATCTATCGTCTCAAGCGAAGCCCTCCAAAGAGGGTTAGAAGTACTAAATTCATAAGTAGTCGATTTTTTCCCCGCCATATCTTTTAAACTTATTCCTCTACCTTGCTCAATATTCTGCCGAGCTCTCTCTAAAGCACCGATAGGTCTATCTTTAGCTACTTTTTTTGGTTTGAGTGCATTTGGTACTGAACAGTTAGCCAGAAAAACACTAATTAATGATAATAAGACTATAAATTTAATACTACTTTTGATTGACTTTAAGGATGTAAGATATCTGAAATTCATTTAAATATAATATTACTTATATAGCTCAAAAAGCCAATATTATATAGATTTTTAAAGGGTTGCAAAAATACCACACATACAAAAAAAAAGGTCATTTTATTAAGTATTAAAAGCAATTTAAAGCCTCACTCATATATAAATCGGGAGTTAATAAATAAATTATTAATAATTTATAAAACAAAGGAAATAATATGAAAATATCAAAAATATTAGTTGCTTTATCTTTCCTATTTGCAGTTTCAACAGCTAACGCTGGTGAATTAGCTGTAACAGGTAGTATTCAAGCAACTTACCAGTCTGAAACTGACGCGACTACTGGTAACCCACTTGGTATGGACAGAGAATTAAAATTCTCAGCTTCTACAGAGTTGGATAACGGTGTGACAGTTTCTGTAATGCAAGATACTGGTGACGATTTAGATTTTGGTAACTCTTTAATTACTTTCGGAAACGTAGGTGGTTTAGTAGATATCAATATCGGATCTGACGGAAGTCCAATGGACGCGATTGATGATATCACACCAACTGCTTTTGAAGAAGCGAATGGTAGTGGTTCAGGAACATACAACGATATCGGTGACGCAGCAGGTGACACAGGTATTGGTGCTAAGTTCTCGCTTCCAGTTTTAGGTACAGTAAACTACAAGTACGTGCCAAAAATGGACGGAAACTTGAACAATGAAAAAGAAGCTTCAGCAGATACAAATGCTGCAGTAGGTTCAATGTCAGAAATAACAATTAAAACAAATTTAGCTGACATACCGGTGTTAGGTTCGTACCTTGACGGTGCAACTTTAACAACTGGTTTTGCAGAACACGACCACAACACAGTAGCTAATATTGATGACGCGTTTGACGTAACAGCGGCATTAAACTACTCATCTGGTCCATTTAGCTTTGGTGTGCAAAAGAAAGTACACAATGAAGGTGAAACTGGTGCTACTGCATTAGTTGACGCTGTGTTCTACAAAGACACAATCATTGGTGTTGCTTATGCAATAAATGATGATCTTTCGATCTCATACAACAATTATGAGTCACAAAGACACAATCCAGCAGCAGCTAACTTAAGACAAGAGTCAACTGCAATAAGCATTGGTTATGCTATCGGTGGAATGAGTATTGGTTTCACAGATGCACAAACTGATAATGCAGCTTACGCAACAGGTAATGATGACACAAGAACTTTATCTGTAAAAGTAGCGTTTTAATTAAGTTAGATACTTGATTTAAAAGAGCCGGCTAGAAATAGCCGGCTTTTTTTTTATCTCAGACATAATTGCTATTCCCTCAGAATTTAACAATTTAGTTTTATTTAAATTAATAAGTTTAATTCCTCCTAAGGGTATCAAATTCTTTTGATTTCCAATTAAATTAAACCTAACAACACCGTAAAATTTTTCTGAAGGAGCGTAATCAACACTAAATAATTTTGATAATATTATGTAAGAGCAACCTTGTTTTCTTTTTTCACTAATCTCTTTGAAATTGTGGGCTGATCCTAGAATTTTTTTGTTAAGTTTCATGAGATTTAATTGTTTAAAACTTTTATTAAATGCTGATATGTATAAACCATCAGATTTTAATAAAATAGCAAGCCTTGTATTATTAGCTACGTAAAACTCTACACCTTTTATTTTGCATTTTTTTCTAAATCTGATGAGGGAGCTTAAGTTTTCACTTGGTTTTTCGTTTCTATAAATTATGACAAATTTGTTAATTTTTTTTATTTTATTTAAATTAATATCTTTTATATTTTTAATAATTAAAAAATATTTTTTTTTATATGCAAACATATGACTAACATAGTTGAAAGTTTTAAGAAAATACAACTCAATATTAACAAGATTAGTTCTGATAAAAAAGTAAATGTTATCGCTGTAAGTAAAAAATTTCCTATAACACACATTCAACCTTTATTAGACTACGGACATTTACATTTTGGAGAAAATAAAGTTCAAGAAGCAATTTCTAAATGGACAGTTATTAAAAAAGATAATGATAATATTAAATTGCATATGGTAGGTAAATTGCAGAGCAATAAAGCTAAAGATGCAGTTAAGCTATTTGATTACATACATTCTTTAGATAACCAAAAACTTGCAGATACTTTAGCAAAGAATCAAATAAATTTGGGTAAAGAACTTAAATATTTTATTCAAGTCAATATAGGAAACGAAATTCAAAAATCTGGAGTCCCTGTTAATGAAATCGACTCTTTTTATAACTATTGTATTAACAGCGCAAAGCTTAATGTCATTGGTCTAATGATCATTCCGCCCAACGATCAACAAACTAAAAAATATTTTCAATCAATAAACGAACTTAATAAATCATTAGCATTAAATGAATTAAGCATGGGTATGTCTGCAGATTACCCAGAAGCAATTCTACATGGATCTACTTTTGTAAGAATTGGAAGTTCTATTTTTGGTCCGAGATCTTAACAATAGTATTTTTTTTAATTTTTGAAATAATTTTTAAAAGAGCAATTTTACTAATCGCAATACATCCTAAAGTTTTTTTATAATTTTTTTTCGCAACATGAATAAAAATTGCACTGCCCTTACCATTTCTAACTGGATTCATATTATAATTTAAAACAAGAATAATATCATACGAATTATCGTACTTATAAAGTTTCTCATGACTATTCTTTGCAGGTAGGCGTATTAATTTATTATAATTCTTTGAACTTGGGTCATCGCACCAACCCATATTTTTCTTTATTATAATCTTTTTTAATTCAGTTTTGATTTTTTTAATTCTATCTTTTCTGTATAAGAGAAATTTAATGTTATATTGACCTTTTGGAGTAATTTTATCACCTTCTTTCTTTTTTGCACCAATTCCCCTTTTACCTAAAGCACATTTTACTTTATATTTATTATACGTAAGAAATTTTTTATTTATCTTAATATGCATCGTTTAAATGTTTTGATTTATGCTTCTAATTCATTTGTTTCTACATTAAATGAACTTAAGCCTTTTTTAAAGTTTAATCATTTTATATCAGCTCCAAGTGCTAGTTATGATATAATATTATTTCACGATGAAATCTTAAAAGACAAAAAAATTAAAAACATCATAAATAAAAGCGATTTTTTAAAAGTATGCTTATCGACTCAAAAAAACCAAGCTCTTAAATGCGATGCCATTATACAGCTTCCAACAACTTTAAATGAAATCAATAATACATTAGAAAATATTTTTGCTAAAAAAAAATTTATAAAAAATTCTTCAATAAAAGTTAAGAGTTATCTACTAAATAAAAATACAAAAAAATTAATTAAAAACAATAACTCAATTATTTTGACTGAAAAAGAGATACAGCTCATAGAATTGCTATTAAATGACAATAGTCCATTATCTAAAAATGATATCTTGTCATCTGTTTGGAATTATTCTGCAGAAGCAGATACTCATACAGTAGAAACTCATATTTATAGATTGAGAAAAAAAATAAATGACGAATTTATGGACGATGAATTTATATTAAACAGTAAAGATGGTTATCACTTATGAAAAAAAGAAATAAATATGCTTTAGATTTATTTACTAAAAAGTATAGAAAAAGGGTTGTAAAACCCAAAAAAGGAAAAGGAAGTTTCAAAAGAAAAAAAAGATAAAAAATCCCTTAATTAATCAATTAAGTCTAGCCCCTATTATTTGAATTACTTTAGATGACATTTCTGTGCCAGTTTCCAAACTTTCTTTAGTAGATTTATTGTTTATCAAACCATGCAAAAAACCACCTGCAAATAAATCTCCTGCACCTGTTAAATCTTTTATTTGAAGATTCTTTTTTGCAGGACACTCTACAACTTCATTTTTATTTATTGCAATTGCACCCTTATCACCCCGCGTGATAACTATTAACTTATTTATTTTTTTGGCAAAATTGATTACATCATCGAATTTTTTCACATCAATAAGTGACATAATTTCTTGCTCATTTGCAAAAGTAATATCTAATTTATTTTTTACCAACTCTAAAAAATGTGGCTTATGTCTTTCCACACAAAATAAATCAGATAATGACATTGCAACTTTTTTTGAATTATTAATTGCTTTTTCAAATGCTTTCTTGGGTTCACCTTCGTCCCAAAGATACCCCTCTAAAAATAAGATTTCACTATCTTTGACTGCATTTTTATCAATATCTTGCTCATTAATTCTTCCTGCAGTACCAAGAAAAGTTACCATAGTTCTTTCAGAGTCAGGCGTGATTAATATCAAGCAAGTTCCAGTTGGAACTTCTTCTTTTTTCTTTGAGTAGAAATATTGCACATTTTCTTTTTTTAAGCCTTCTTCATATTTATTACCTAAATCATCATCACTTACTTTGCCTATAAAACCAACTTTATTTCCAAGTTGTGAGAGACCTACTATTGAGTTCGCAACTGATCCTCCTGAGACGGTGTCTTCTATTTTAAGACTTGATAATAGTTTTTTAAATTCAGCCTCATCCACAAGTTTCATTGTGCTTTTTATTAAGTTATTCTGAGAAATAAATTTGTCATCAACTTTACAAATTACATCCACAATTGCATTGCCAATTCCTAGGATTTTCATTTAAGCTTTTTTTGTTTTAATAGGTTTTGATCTATTTGGATAACAGCTTTTACAAATTTTACAAGTTATTCCATAACAATCCCGGGCCTTGCAATATTCTCTTCCGTACCAAATTATTTGTAAATGAAGTTTATTCCAGTATTTTTTAGGAAAAATTTTTTTTAAATCCTCTTCTGTCTGAACAACACTTTTTCCATTTGTTAAACCCCATCTTTGAGCTAATCTATGGATATGTGTATCGACTGGAAAAGCAGGAAACCCAAAACCTTGAGACATGACAACGCTTGCAGTTTTATGACCGACACCTGGAAGTTGTTCTAACTCTTCGTAAGTTTTCGGAACTTTACCTTTATACTTTTCAACTAATGTTTTTGATAAGTAGAATATGCTTTTAGCTTTAACTCTAAATATTCCAATTCTTTTTATTAATCTCTCAATTTTCTTTCTGCCTAGTTTTACAAAATGATGAGGTTTATTATAATTTGGGTAAATATTTTTTGTAACATTATTGACATTTATATCAGTACACTGGGCAGAGAGAAGAACTGAAACTAAAAGAGTAAAAGTGTTTTTATATTTCAAAGGTATAGGCACTTTTGGATATGTTTTATTTAATATCCTTAAAATAATATTAGCTTTTTTTTTATTGTTCACTTAAAGTTAAGTAGGTCTCTCATAGAGTAAAGACCCGCTTTTTTAGACATTAACCAAGTAGCTGCTGTTAAGGCACCTTCAGAATATAGGGCTCTATCAAAAGATTCGTGGTTAAGCCGTAATATTTCTTTTCCACTAGAAAATCTAACTTCATGTTCTCCAATTACTTCACCTTTACGAATAGAGTTAAAATTTATTTTTTGAGAGTAAGGAAAAGTTTTTTTATTTAAATATTTTTTACCTATTAATCTATAAAAATTTTTATTTTTCCCGTTCGCTATTCCTCTTCCTAACATTAAAGCTGTCCCAGAAGGGTAATCAATTTTATGTTTATGATGAACTTCATGTACCTTACTTAAAAAATTATTACCTAAAGATTTTGAGGTAATTTCTGTCAAATACATAAGCAAGTTTACCCCAAGGCTCATATTACCAGCTTTAAGAATGGGAATTTTCTTTGAAAAATTTTTGATTAAAATTTCCTGTTTTTTTGTAAACCCTGTTGTACCAATAACTACTCTTTTTTTTTGTTTTGCTGCCATTTTAAGAATTTCCAACGTACAGTCAGGAACTGTAAAATCTATTATTACGTTTGTTTTTTCAAAAGCTGCAGGTGAATTTATTTCAGGCTTCATTCCAGAAATTTTTTTATTTATTTTTCTATTTTCAGTGAGAGAAACGAGTTTAAAAATTTTATTCTTATTTGCAGATTTTACAAGTTGCTGTCCCATTCTACCCATACAACCTGTTATAGTTAAATTAATTTTTTTCATTATTTAATTAAATAAATTATTATAATAATCGCTAGAACAATTATAGTCCATATTGATAAATTATTTAAAAATTGTTTTATTTTACTATTCGTAGATAAAAAACCAGGTAAGATTAAAATAAGAACTGCAATAAGAAATATTGCAGACATTATTTGATCAGTTTCCATTTTAATTATGTTTTTTTCCAGAACTTTTTAGCCTTTTCAAAAAAGCTCTTAATCGCTGGATCTGGCTTGTTAGATTCAATTTCATTAAATTCTTCTAGTATTTCTCTCTGTCTTTTAGAAAGTGAACTTGGTACTTGGGTGACGACTCTTATATAAAGATCACCGAATATATTTCTTCTTAAGACAGGCATACCTTTGCCTTTTAATCTAAATTGTTTTCCGTGTTGTGTCCCTGCAGGAATTTTAATTTTTGACTTACCCCCATCAATTGAAGGTACTTCAACTGATGTTCCTAAGGCTGCATCAGAAAAAGAAATTGGAAGTTCATAATACAAATTTTCATCTGATCTTTTAAATATATTATGATTATCTATTGAAACAAAAAGATATAAATCTCCACTAGAACCTCCCTTCGAACCAGCTTCACCTTTGCCAGAAAGCCTTATTCTTGTTCCATCATCAACTCCCTTTGGAATTTTAACTGTTACATTTTCATTGGCTTGTACTTTTCCGTTTCCACTACAATTGTTACAAGGTGTTCCTATCATTTCACCATATCCACTACACTGCGGACAAGTTTGTTGAACAGTAAAAAAACCTTGATTAGTTCTTACTTTACCTCTTCCTGAACAGTAATCACATCTGATAGGCTTAGAACCTTTCGCTGCACCACTTCCAGAGCAAGATTTACAAGATTTATATGTCGTGTATCTGACATTTTTTTCAGTCCCATCGTATGCTTCTTCTAAACTTATACTGACATCGTACCTTAAATCATTTCCTCTATTACTTGATCTTCTTGAAGAACCGCCTCCTCCAAAATCACTAAAAAAATCTTCAAAAATATCTGAAAAAGATGAACTATCAAATCCACCAAACCCTTGAAATCCACCACCTCCACCTGCACCTTCAAAAGCTGCGTGACCAAATTGATCGTAATTAGCTTTTCGCTTGTCATCAGAGAGTATGTGATAAGCTTCGCTTGCCTCTTTAAATTTTTCCTCAGAAGCTTTGTCACCTTTAGTTTTGTCTGGATGATATTTAAGGGCTAGTTTTCTATAAGCTTTTTTAATATCGTCTTTAGATGCACCTTTCGGAATACCTAAGACATCATAACAATCTCTTTTAGCCACAGGACGTCTCCTTATTTTTTATCTTAGGCGCTTTTCTCTTTGTCTTCTTTTACGTCTTCAAAATCAGCATCTACAACATTATCTTTTTCACCAGGCTTAGTATCTTTTGGCCCACTATCAGATTTGTCATCTTTATTTGGTTTTTGTTGGCTTTTATATACAGCTTCACCCAATTTCATAGAAACCTGTATTAAACTTTGTGTTTTTTTCTTTATGTCTTCAATGTCTGTTCCCTCTAAAGATTTTTTAAGATCAGTTATTCCATTTTCTATCGCTTTTTTCTCTTCAGCAGAAACCTTATCACCATGTTCTTTCAAACTTTTTTCTGTAGAAAAGACTAAACTATCGGCTTGGTTTCTTGCATCAACTGTCTCTCTTTTCTTCTTATCAGCTTCTTTGTTAGCTTCGGCATCTTTAACCATTTTTTGAATTTCTTCATCAGATAAACCACCTGAGGCTTGAATTTGAATCTTTTGTTCTTTTCCAGTTCCTTTATCTTTCGCAGATACACTAACTATACCGTTAGCATCAATGTCAAATGTAACTTCAATTTGTGGCGTTCCTCTAGGTGCTGGAGCTATTCCTACTAACTCGAAGTTTCCAAGGATTTTATTATCTGCTGCCATCTCCCTTTCTCCTTGAAGTACTCTTATTGACACAGCGGGCTGATTATCTTCAGCTGTGGAAAATACCTGACTTTTTTTAGTTGGTATCGTAGTATTTTTTTCAATTAATTTAGTAGACACTCCTCCAAGAGTTTCGATTCCCAATGAGAGAGGTGTAACGTCCAATAGTAACACATCCTTAACATCGCCTTGCAATACTCCTCCTTGGATAGCAGCCCCCATCGCAACCACTTCATCAGGATTTACACTTTTATTTGGTTCTTTACCGAAGAAATTTTTTACTGTTTCTATAATTTTAGGCATTCTTGTCATTCCGCCTACAAGCACTACTTCGTTAATTTCAGCTGCAGAAAAACCAGAGTCTTTTAAAGCGGTTTTACAAGGTTCTAAAGTTCTATCGACTAAACTTTGTACTAAAGCTTCAAGTTTTGCTCTGGTGAATTTTAAATTAAGATGTTTCGGTCCAGTTTTGTCAGCAGTAATAAAAGGTAAATTTATTTCAGTTTGTGCTGCAGAGGAAAGTTCAATCTTTGCTTTTTCGGCCGCCTCTTTTAGTCTTTGTAGTGCAAGCTTATCTGTTTTTAAGTCAATGCCGTTATCTTTTTTAAACTCAGTAGCAAGATATTCTACAATCGAGTCGTCAAAATCTTCTCCCCCTAAAAAGGTGTCCCCATTAGTAGACTTTACTTCAAAAACTCCATCACCAATTTCTAAAATAGATATATCAAATGTACCGCCTCCTAAATCATATACAGCAATTTTTTTTCCACCTTTTTTGTCAAGACCATACGCAAGTGAAGCAGCGGTAGGTTCATTTATAATTCTTAAAACTTCTAAACCTGCAATTTTTCCTGCATCCTTGGTTGCTTGTCTTTGAGAGTCATTAAAATAAGCTGGCACAGTTATTACTGCTTTAGTTACAGCTTGACCTAAATATTTTTCAGCTGTCTCTTTCATTTTTTGCAAAACAAAAGCAGAAATTTGTGCTGGAGAATACTTTTTTCCTCTTCCTTCAACCCAAGCGTCGCCATTATCAGATTTAATTATTTTGTATGGGACTTTAGAAATATCTTTTTGCACAGATGGACCATCGAATTTTCTACCAATTAGTCTTTTAACTGCAAAAATTGTATCACCAGCATTAGTTACAGCCTGTCTTTTTGCAGGTTGTCCTACCAATTTTTCCTCTTTATCTAAGAATGCAACCACTGATGGGGTCGTTCTAGCACCCTCTACGTTTTCTAAAACTTTTGCCTGGCTACCATCCATTATTGCTACGCAAGAATTTGTAGTACCTAAGTCTATTCCAATTACTTTACTCATAATTATTGTTCCTCATGTTAGATTTATATGGGTGCTTTTTTTCTTACTACAAGCTTATTTTCACCCTTTTTTTACGTTTTTTCTGTGCTTTTTGCATTTTTTTTCTTAGCGACGCCTACTAAAGCCGGTCTTAACAATCTTTGTCCTAACATATAGCCTGTTTGTATTTCTTGAATAACTGATCCAGCTTCATTTTTCTCATCCTCTATTTCAGTCATTGCTTGATGAAGATTGGGGTCAAATTTTTTGCCTTTAGCTTCTATTCTCTTAATGTTATTTTTTTCAAAAATTGATACTAAATCTTTCTCTATAATATCGATATTTTCAAGAAACTTATCTAAATCTTTGTTATCTTTTAATGCAGTATCGTTTTTAATTGCGTCTTTTGCTCGTTGCAAGTTGTCTAAAATTGACAAACTTTCTCTTGCGAAATTAAAAGAGCCAAATTCAAAAGCATCTTTGATTTCTTTTTCAAACCTTCT
>NZ_CVSG01000080.1 GCF_001179945.1 Candidatus Pelagibacter communis
GGATATAAAAATTTAGTAAATTTTACCGAGAAAATTTTTGATAAAGGTTTTACAGATTTATCTGATAAACCTTTTAATAATTTAGTATTTATGATGAAACAAATTCCATCTCTATTAAAGTTAAAAAGTTATAAGTCAGTCTATAGTTTGGTTTCGAACTATATATCTAATGAAAAATTAAGAAGAGTATTTAGTATGCACCCACTTTTGGTAGGTGGTAATCCTTTCAGCACTACTTCGATATATACATTGATTTTATTTTTAGAGAAAAAGTGGGGTATTCACTACTCAATGGGAGGGACCGGAAGTGTTGTGAAAGCTTTAGAAAAACTAATGATTGAGGAAAATATAAAAATTATTAAAAACGCTGAAGTTACAGAAATAATTACAGAAAACAAAAAGGTTAAAGGTATTAAAATTAACAATTCAAAAATAATTAATAGTGATTATGTAATTTGTAACTCAGATCCGCCTAATGTTTATAATAACTTGATAAAATCAAAAGATGATTATGATTTTTTATTTAAGCAAAAAATGAAAAGAATGGATTATTCAATGGGATTATTTGTTTATTATTTCGGCTCTAAAAAAAAATATAATGATGTCGCACATCATACAATTTATTTTGGTGAGTCTTATGAAAAACATCTTGATAAAATCTTTGAAAAGAAAATACTTTCTGATGATATAAGCTATTATTTACATCGACCATCAGCAACAGATCCTAATATGGCTCCAGAAGGGCAAGATGCTTTTTATGTATTAGTTCCAGTGCCAAATAATTTGTCTAAAGTAAATTGGATCGAAGAAGGCAATAAATTTAAAAATTTAGTTTTAGAAAAAATGGATAAATCTGTTCTGCCTGGTATTAAAGATAATGTGGTAAGTGATTTTTATTTAACACCTGATTACTTCGAAATAGATCTAGCAACTCTTTATGGATCTGGATTTTCAATTCAGCCTAAATTTTCTCAGTCAGCTTATTTTAGATTTCATAATCAATCTGAAATATATAAAAACTTATACTTTGTTGGTGCGGGTACACATCCAGGTGCTGGAATGCCCGGTGTTCTTTCATCAGCAAAAGTTTTAGACAAATTATTTTAATGAAAAGTAATTTATTAAAAAAACATGCTAAATCTTTTTATTGGGCAAGTTTTTTTCTTTCAAGAAATACATTAGACAAATGTTCATCTGTATATAATTTCTGTAGAACATTAGACGATATAGTAGATACTAATAATAATCTTTACTCAAAGAGAGAAATTTTCTCAAAATTTAAAAAAGATTTTGAGGGTAAAAATCTAGATAATGAAATTATAAAAGATATGTGGTCAGTTATTGATAGTGAAAATATATCTAAAAAAGTAATAATAGATTTATTTGATGGAGTTGAAACAGACTTAAAGGAGAAAGTGGTGATTAATTCAAAAAAAGAGTTGCTTGTTTACTCTTATAGAGTAGCAGGAACAGTCGGATTAATGATGTCAAAAATAATGAAAGTAGAAAATAAAGAGGCTCTAAGAGGCGCGATTGATTTAGGGATAGCCATGCAACTTACTAATATTGCTAGAGATGTTTGTGAAGATAAAGCGCGTAATAGACAATATGTTAAACACGATTTTTCATCAATACGAGCTATTATAGATGAGTCTCAAACATTTTACGAAAAATCATTTACATCTATTAGCAGTATACCAGTTAAAAATAGGTTTTCAGTTATTGTCGCAAGACGGGTTTATAGAAAAATAGGTGACTACATTCTTAAACAAAATAACATAGATAATTACAATAAGGCCGGCAAAATCTATGTCCCGGTATTTGAAAAGATAATTCAGACTTTGTTATCTATTATTGACTTTATTAAGTTATTATTCATAAAAAATTATAATTACGACAATCAATTAAATCATAATATTTTAGAACAAGAGATTAATTTAAATGAGAGAATTTGATTATATTATTGTTGGAGGTGGGTGCGCGGGTTTATCTTTGGCCTATGAGCTTGAAATAAATGATAAGTTAAAGGAGAAAACTTTAGCAATAATTGAAACCCGTGAAGAGTATAAGAGAGACAAAACTTGGTCATTCTGGAAAGTATTTAATCATAATTTTGAAGATTGTGTAATTAAAAGTTGGAATAATTTTACAATAAATACTGCTGAAAACTCTAATGAACTAACAAATAAAAAATTTCCTTATCAAAGTATCGATAGCGGAAAATTTTATAAAAAGATTAATTCAAAACTCTCCACAAATTCTAATGTTAGTTTTTTTAGAAATCTAAATGAGGTCAATTCAGAAAATTCTATAATTTTTAATAGTATTTTTGAAAAAGAACTTAATAAATCTGGGTTGTGGCAACACTTTCAAGGTGTTGAGATAGAGACACCTAAGAACATTTTTGATGAGGAAATAATAAACTTAATGGATTTTAATTGTGATCAGAGAAAAGATGTACATTTTTTCTACACATTGCCATTCAGCAAAAATAAAGCTTTGATTGAAACTACTTGGTTATCAGATTTAGAGGATCAGAGCCTCAGAGATTATGACCTTCAATTAGAAAATTATATTAAGAATAATCTGGGTATAAAAAACTATAAAATAAATTTTACTGAAAAAGGAGCTATACCACTATTTTCTCCGACACTAAGAAATAATAACAAAATAATTAATATTGGATCAGCTGGAGGGATGACTCGGTTAAGTACAGGTTATACTTTTTTGAACATTCAAGAACATAGTCGTTATATTGTAAAAAATATTGAAAATATTAATAAGGCAAAAATGTTCTCCATAGGAAAAAAATATCTATTTTTAGATAAAGTATTTCTGAGAGTATTAGAAAATTATCCAGAAAAGATGCCTAAAATTTTTTTTAATATGTTTAAAACGTCTTCAAATACAATTATAAAATTTTTATCAAATAAAAGTAATATTATTGAGGATATAAATATTATTAGCAAAATGCCAAAATTAATATTTTTAAAAGCATTGTTTAATTAATGGAAAATATTAACTCTAAGCACTCAATTATATTTTTTAATTTTTGTATTTTGATAAGCCCTCTTTATATATTGCTTAATTTTGAACCAGTTATATTTTGCTTATTTTTAATTCTAATTTTAGGAATTTCTCACGGTGCATTAGATAATATCAAAGGAAAAAAGCTTTTAAAATTATTTGGATACAAACAAAATGTATTCTTTTATCTTGCCTATGTATTGATCTCATCATTGATAATAATATTATGGTTGATATTTCCTAATACAATTTTATTTGTATTTTTGATTGTAGCCGCCTACCATTTTGGAAAAGAAGATACAGTATTTTTTTTTAGAAAAAAGTTTTTCATATCTGAGATTTTATTCTTCTTAAAAGGATCAACAGTGATTATGGCTCCATTATTATTAAAGAGAGAGGAAACTATTGAAATATTTAGGATTCTAAATTTCAAAGTTTTTGAAGCAGGATTTTTTAGTAATGAATTTTTAATTGGAATGTTATGTCTTGGTTTTTTATCATCTATGTATATTGCAAAGAATGAAAATGCAAATCTAAAAGGCGTCATGATCATGGACTTCTTTTCTTTAATAATACTAAATCTTTTTTTGTCGCCTATTTTAGCTTTCACTATTTATTTTTGTTTTCTTCACTCAATCAGGCATTCGATTACTCTTATTTTTGAGTTGGATAGATCTTTTAAGACAGGTTTTAAAAAATTTATAGTTAAAGCTATTCCTTTAACTTTTGTTACTGCAGTAATATTTTTATTTACAATATATTTTTTAAATAATTTTTATAAGCTTGATGAGGCTATTTATAAGGTAATATTTATTGGTTTGGCGTCACTTACTTTTCCGCATATATTGTTAGAATATCTTTTAGAAAAAAATGAAAAAAGAACTTAAAATTTATTTAGCGTCACCAAGAGGATTTTGTGCTGGAGTTAAAAGAGCAATTGAAATAGTTGAAAAATCTATCAGCAAGTTTGGAGCACCGGTATATGTTCGTCATGAAATAGTTCACAATAAACAGGTTGTTGAAGAGTTAAAAGAAAAAGGTGCAATTTTTGTTGATGAATTATCTGACATAGATGACGCAAGTAGGCCTGTAATTTTCTCAGCTCATGGAGTTCCAAAGTCAGTTCCAGAAGAAGCTAAATTAAAAAATTTATCCTTTGTAGATGCAACTTGTCCATTAGTTTCAAAAGTTCACAGAGAGTCCGAACAATTAAATAAAAATGGTTTCGATATATTATTAATCGGACATAAAAATCACCCTGAAGTTATTGGTACAATGGGTCAGCTCCCAAAAGGATCAATTAAATTAATCGAGACAAAAAATGATGTTGATCTGCTAAAAGAAAATGATTTTAAAAAACCTCTTGCATATATTACTCAAACAACCTTGTCTGTAGATGATACAGCTGAAATAATTGAAGCTCTTAAAAATAAGTTTCCAAAAATTAAAGGGCCCATTAAAGAGGATATATGTTACGCAACTACTAACAGACAGTCCGCAGTAAAAGAGATAGCTTCCAAGTGTGATATGTTTTTTGTAGTGGGTAGCCGTAATTCGTCAAATTCTGTTAGATTAGTTGAAGTTGCAAAAAAAGCGGGATGTAATAAATCTCATTTAATGCATTCTGAAAAAGAAATTCCTTTTAATGAAATAGAAAATTCTGAAATTATTGGGATATCCTCTGGAGCATCTGCACCAGAAAAGCTTGTTCAAACTTTGTTGAACAGTTTAAAAAGAGATAGAAATGTTTCTATTGAAGAAGTAATAGTTGCGGAAGAAAAGGTTGTATTTAAATTGCCGAAAGAACTCAATTAATGGCTGTCTATACAAAGTTAAATCAAAAAAATATTGAGGAAATTTTATCTTACTATAATTTAGGTAAATTGGACTCGTTCAAAGGAATTGAAGAAGGTATTGAAAATACAAACTATTTTTTATCGGTTAATAAAAAAAAATTTATATTAACTATTTACGAAAAAAGAGTTAAATCTCCTGATCTTCCTTTTTTTTCTGATCTTATGTCATCTTTAAATAAAGCTAGCTTCAAATGCCCTGCTCCTATTTCCAATAATAATAATGACACTATTACAAATTTTGAGGGGAAAAAATTAATGATCGTTTCATTTCTTGAGGGAAAGGCAAAAAAAAATCTATCTCCAGCTAATTGTAAATCAATCGGATGTGAAATAGCTAAAATGCATGAGCTCACAAAAAATTTAAAATTAAAACGACAAAATGACCTATCCGTAAATTCATGGAGAAAATTATTTAATTCAGTCAAAGATAAGTGTGAAAATATACATGAAGATCTGCCAAGATTAATTGAGGAAAATCTTGATGATGTTGAAAAAAATTGGCCAAAAAATTTGCCAAGAGGAATAATCCATGCAGATTTATTTCAAGATAATATTTTTTTTATTCAAGATAAGTTAAGTGGTATAATTGACTTTTATTTTTCATGTGAGGATTTTTTTGCCTTTGAAATCGCTATTTGTTTTAACGCTTTGTGTTTTGACGGTTTAAAAAGTAATTTAAGTTTCAACGTTACTAAAGCAAAGAAATTTATAGATGGATATACATCTGTAAGAAAATTATCTCACGATGAATTAAAAAATATTAAAGTTTTATCTCAAGGTGCTGCTTTAAGATTCTTGCTAACTCGAGTATTTGATGCATTAAATAAAGTAGAAGGAGCAATAGTCAAAGTAAAAGATCCAATGGAATATTTAAAAAGATTAGAATTTCACAAGAATGCAAAAAATCATGAGGATTATTTCTTTTAATGAAATTAAAAATTTATACTGATGGTGCTTGCTCTGGAAATCCTGGGAAAGGAGGTTGGGCGGCAATCATATTAAATGATTCTAATCAATCAAGTATTTCTGGAAGTGAGAGTAATACAACTAATAATAGGATGGAGTTAATGGCTCCAATTATGGCATTAAAAAAAATAAAAAAGAAATCAGAGATTATAATTTTTACTGACTCGAAGTATGTAAAAGATGGAATAACCGATTGGATTAAAAAGTGGAAAGTTAATAATTGGAAAAGTTCAAATAAGAAACCAGTTAAAAATAGAGATCTTTGGATTAAATTGGATAATGCTTGTCTAAAGCATAAAGTTACTTGGAAATGGGTTAAGGCACATGCTGGTAACAAATATAATAATCTTGTTGATGAATTAGCAGTTTTGAAAACTAAATAGATTTTAAAAAGCTTTCAGCTGAAGATAATTCACAACTAGCTGTTTCTTTTTCTTCTTCTACTTTTTTAATTTCACCATTTTCCACTAACATAGTGTAACGATTTGATCTAATTCCTAATCCTTTTTCGGATTTATCTACTTCTGCTCCGATAGCTTTTGTAAATTTAAGAAAAGGATCACCAGCCATGAATATTTTACTTCCAGCATTTTGATTTTCGCCCCAAGCCTTCATAACATTTGGATCATTCACAGCGATACATATAATTTTTGAAATTCCTTTTTTAATAGCTAGTTCATAATTTTTTATATACCCAGGAAGATGAAGAGCCGAACAAGTTTTAGTAAAAGCTCCAGGCATACCTAAAATTATAGTCTTGCCTTTGCATAGATCTAAAACATCAATTTTTTTAACATCATTATTTTGGTCAAGATAAAATAATTCAGAGTTAGGTAATTTATCTCCTATATTTATTCTCATTGTATTTTACCCAAAATATAATTTTTAACTTCTGAATTTGAATTACCAATAATATCAAATGTTTCTTTTTTATCCATATTCAATTTTAGATGTTCAGGTGAGTCTAAATTTTTTCCTATAGCTTTTTTTATAGTATCACTGAATTTGAAAGGATGAGCTGTGCCAAGAACAATTATATCTCCTAAATTTTTAAAACTTTTTGCTGCACCTACTCCAGTAGCAGTATGAGGATCAATTATAAATTTATGTTCTTTATATATTTCATCGATTATAGATACTGTCTCTTCATCTGTAACTTTTACTGCCTCAAAATCTTTTTTTATTTTATCAATTTCTCTTCTTTCTAAATTAAATAAATTTTTTGATGACAAATCGCTCATCAATGACCCCACCTTACTATCGTTTTCATCTAATATGTAATAAAGCAGCCTCTCAAAATTACTGGCAACTTGAATATCCATACTTGGTGTAATAGTCGCTTTCACTATACCAGGTTTATATTCACCTGTATTAATGACTCTTTGTAAAATATCATTTTTATTTGTAGCAACTATAAGTTTATTTATTGGTAAACCCATTTTTTTTGCAACATATCCAGCATAAATATCTCCAAAATTACCAGTTGGCACAGAAAAGCTAATATTGTTTTTTTTTAATTTAAAAAAAGAATAAAAATAATAAACAATTTGACAAACAATTCTCGCCCAATTGATAGAATTTACGCCTGACATATTTATTTTTGATCTAAAACTATTTTCATTAAAAAGTTCTTTTACAATTTTTTGACAATCATCAAATGAACCCTCAATAGCAATATTATAAATATTGGCTCCACCGATTGTTGTCATAATTTTTCTTTGAATACTTGAAATTTTATTATGCGGATGCAGAACAAAAAGATTGATATTTTTTTTATTACTTAATGCTGCTATAGCTGCTGAACCAGTGTCACCTGAAGTAGCAACAACGATATTTACAGTTTTATCTTTTGCGACTTCTAAATGGTCATACATATTTCCAATTAGTTGCATTGCAATATCTTTAAAAGCTAAAGTAGGTCCATGATAAAGTTCAAGAAGATTTATATTTCCGATTTTTTTTATATTTACGACTTCTTTTTCTTTAAAACTACTATAAGATTTTTGTATTAGTGAGTTAAGTTCTTTTTTTTTAATTTCATCTGAACAAAAATTAAAGATAATTTCTGTTGCAAGATCATTATAACTTAACTTACTTAAATAATTAAGTTCTTCTTGGTTATACTTCTTTATTTCATTAGGCAAAAACAGCCCACCACCTGGTGCGAGACCTCTTAAGAAAATATCTTTAAAACTAAATTTTAAAGATTTGTCCCTTGTGCTAAAATAATTCATTTTTTTCTTCTAAAATATAAATAATAAAAAATTATTGAAATTGATATTGCATACCACGTTATAGCATATTTAAGGTGATTATTTGGCACATCTATACTAATCTTTTTAGGTGTAGGTAACTTAACTTGATTATCTTCTAAAAAAATTACAAATTTATTAAATTGCTCTCCTGTAGCTTCTTTTAAATCTTCTAAATTTAGTGAAAACCAAATATTGTTTTTAATATCATTGTCTGGTTTAAATATGCTTGGTTTATATATTTCTCTTAAAAGGCCAATTATCTCTTCATCATTTTCTGCTTTGATGTTTATGCCTGGATTGTTTTTTAATTCTTTTTGAATCCAACCTCTATTAATTAAAACATTTTGATTTTTGTCTGTTCTAAAAGGAGTAATTACATCGTATCCAGGTTTTCCACTGTCGTTCAAGCTATAAAGGTAAATTTGCTTATCGAAATTAAATTTTCCTTTAGCGCTTACTCTCTGATAATTTTTCTTAATTGAATTTGAGTATTCTATTGGTTTTGAGTCTAATCCAAAAGTTATTTCGCTTATTAGCT
>NZ_CVSG01000081.1 GCF_001179945.1 Candidatus Pelagibacter communis
TTAGGAAAAAAATTTGGCCCTATTGATTTGGGTTTTGGAAATTTGGGTGCTTACAATTTCTATCCAATTATTCCAGTCAAGGACAAATCTACAGCTCACGCAAATCCTGAGGAGCTTTTATCTTTAATGAAAGACTTAAAAGTAAAAAAGGTTATAGGAATGCATTGGGGAACAGCGATATTGAGTTTGGAACCAATTTGGGAACCTCCTGTAAGATTTAAAGAAAATGCTGAAAAGTTTGGCTACAAAAAAGAAGAGGCAATTATATTTAAAATTGGTGAGATTAAAAAATTAAATGATCTTATCAACTAGCTTTTCTTTTATTTCTTTCTTTGTCTAATAAAGCCGTCAGAGAGTCCACCATAAAATCTGAGGCATCAAAGATCTGATCTCTCTTAAATTCTTTAAATATATTTTTTTCTGGGTCAGTTTTATCCTCAATAACTATCCCATGAGAAGGAGAACCGTCTTTCAAATAAATACAAATGAGCCATTCATTTTCAGGTGTATCATCCCATTTGATATATATTGCACTCTCTTCTATTCTTTTATCAATACACCTCATAATTGGAAGATGTTTACTTAAATACCTTTTTGAGATCATGAAACAAAGTGAATGGGAGGCTCTATAAAAAGATTCAAGTGCATACTCTACCTTCTCTCTCTCTTCGTTATAAATTCTCTCTTTCTCTAATAATATTTCTTTAGTATCACTGTCTTTTACTTCAACACCAAATTGAGTTAGTCGTTCTCTAATTGCTTCTTCAACTTTTTGCTGTCTTAAAGCTTTGTATTTCTCTTTGATTTTATCTATACGCAGTTTGACTTCTTCGTAAGACTCCCTTTGTTGGCTTAGAACATATTTTGAAAGAGCTTGAACTTCTTTTTCCTCTCTACGTACAAAACTCTCAATTTTCTTTTCAAGTTTAATTTGTTCTAAAAATTTTCTTTGCTTTTCAGCTCGCTCTCTTCTGAGTTCGGCTTGATCCTCTCTTAAAAATCTTTTTAGATCAATTGATAATTGACGGCTTAATTCTTTTTCTTCTTTAAGCTGTAATGCTTTGGCTTTAAGTGCTATTTCCTCTTGTTGTATAAACCGTTTTCTTGCTTCTATTTTTTCTCTTTCCATTTCTTTTATTTTTTTCTCTTTTTGTTTTGCCCTTTCTTCTTGAATAACTTTTTTAATATTTGAAACTCGATTAGAAATACCTTTAAAAAAATTCTGCAAAGATTGATCAAGGTTTAAATTGAATCTAAGCATTGATTTTACTTTGTCACTTAAACTTAAAAGGCTTGATATAACTGCTCTTGTTTTTTGTTGTTTTTTTCTTTTCGATCTTCGGAATTTAAGTTTATTTTTTTTAAATTTTATTTTTCTTCTTTTGCTTTTGATTGATCTTTTTTTTTTTGATTTTCTTTTCGTAATTTTTCTGGGTCTTTTATTGCTTTTTTTAGATTTTGTTCTTTTTGATTTTATCGACTTGATTTTCTTAAGTTTCTTTTTTTTTCTTTTCATACTGTTACTTATTTAATAACAGTTTTCAGGAATAAAGGTAGTTTCTTGTTCTTTTGGCGTTATTAAAGTTTTTCACAATTTGTAATTGAAAAACAACTAGGTCCCTATATTTGAAAGCCGCTTCACAAGATGCCATATAGTATTCATAGCATTTTACAAATTTTTCATCGAATAGATCTTTTACTTTATTTTTATTAGCCAAGAAACGTTTTAACCAACTTTCGAGGGTTTTATCGTAGTGCCTAATTAAAGTCTCTATATCGTTCACGATTAATCCGGTTTTTTCTATTGGATTGATAATTTGACTCAACGAAGGACAAACCCCTCCTGGAAAAATATATTTTTGAATGAAAAGATTA
>NZ_CVSG01000082.1 GCF_001179945.1 Candidatus Pelagibacter communis
TACTAAAATAATAGATATTTTTGACAAAAAAAATGAAGAATTTTACAAATTCTATACTCATCACCTAAGAAATTATAAATATTTGTATAGAGAAGATTTTACTATATTGTCAAAAAATATCTTACAATTAGTTTAAATTTGAAATTTTTTATTCACAAAAACAAGGTCGGAGTTAACCCAATTAATTAATTTATAATTGTTTTTTTTTAAAAGTTTAAAAACATTGCTCTTAAGTATAAAATCTAAAGTTTGATTTTGTGTTTCTATTACTTTATTCGAAGTATTTAAGATTTCGATTACAATACAATCTATATCATATTTCTTAAATTTAAAATTTTTTAATGCTTCATATTCATGATTTTCTATATCTATACTAAGCAAATTTAATTTAGATTTTTTATAAGGAGAATTTTCTATTATATTATTTAAAGTTGTCGTCTCTCTTACAATAATTCTTTTAGGTTTTGCTTTTCTTCTTTTTACTAACTTTGCATCTACTGTATTAAGAGCTGATCTTTCATGATAAAAATAATATTTTATTTTATCTTTTTTATTGCTTATTAAAGCACTGACATTATAGTCTTTTTTTCTTAAATTTTGAAATTCTTTAATAGATTTTTCATCTGCGTCTAT
>NZ_CVSG01000083.1 GCF_001179945.1 Candidatus Pelagibacter communis
CAGGTTTTATTTTCGCATATTCAAAAGCAAAAAATTTGCCACTTCTTCCGATGCCGCATTGAACTTCATCAAGAATTAATAAAATTTTTTTCTTATTACATAGTTTTCTTAAGCCTTTGAGGCAAAAATCTGGAATAACTTTAATGCCCCCTTCTCCCATAATTGTCTCAACCATAATAGCGGCAGTTCTGCTGGTTATCGCTTTTTCTAAACCTTTGTGATCACCAAAGTTAAAGTGATCAAAACCATCTACTTTAGGTTTAAAACCTTCAATAGCTTTTTTGCTGTTACTAGCAAAAATAGCTGCGATAGTTCTTCCATGGAAACTATTATTAATACAGAGAACTCTATTTTTTCTTGGTTGACCTTTTGAATAAAAATATCTTCTAGCAAATTTGATAGCTGCTTCTGTTGCTTCAGCGCCAGAATTTTGAAAAGTTACATAATCCGCAAATGTTTTTTGGGCTAGTCTTTTTGCCAGTCTCTCTTGCTCAGGGATGGTAAATACGTTTGAAACATGCCATAATTTTTTAGATTGTTTATTAATTGATCTTATTAAATAGTCATTAGCATGACCAAGGCAATTTACAGCAATTCCTTGAACGAAATCTAAATATTTCTTTCCATTCGTTGTATATAAGAAACTTCCTTTTCCTTTAGAAAAAGAGATTTTCTTTCTGTTATAAGTATTTAAAATTTTACTCATGATTTTATTTTATAGCCTTTTTTATACAATAAATAACAAACAAGCCAGCTAACAAAGCTTAAGGCAGTTAAATATACTAAACCAACAGAGATTGAGCCGTCTGAAGTGCCAATAAAACTATATCTAAAACCATCAATCATATAAAAAAATGGATTTACTTTACTTACTGCTTGCAGAAAGTCAGGGAGTCTCTCTATTGAATAAAAAGTGCCTGATAAGAAAGATAATGGAACTATTACAAAATTGGTGACTGTTGCCATATGATCGAATTTTTCAGCCCATAGTCCAGCAATTATTCCTATATTTCCTAAAATAAAAGAAGAAAGTAAGGTGAATGCTATAAGCGTTAAATAATTTTTAATTTCAATATCAATTATTAAATGAAATACAATAATCGAAACTATTCCAATTACGACGCTTCTTGTTACAGCTGCAAGTGAAACTGAAATGGTAACTTCTCCTGCAGATAAGGGAGCAAATAATAAATCAACTATAGTTCCATCAATTTTTTTAATCATAAAAGATGAAGAAGAATGAGAAAAAGATTGTTGAATTACCTGCATAGAAATCAACCCTGGCGCTAAAAAAGTAATAAAAGGTACACCAAGAACATCTCCTCTATCAGCACCAATGGCTAAAGATAAAACAAGTAAAAAGAGTAAAGATGAAATTAGTGGAGAAAAAATAGTTTGTATCCACACAATTAAGAATCTTAGAACTTCTTTTTTATATAAAGTCCATGTTCCGTACCAATTAACTAATCCAAATCTTCTTTTTCCAATTTTATATTTTTTCGAAATTTCAACCATTGATAGTCTTATAACCTGTTATTAAAAAAACTGTGCAAAACTAAATCTACTCACAGCTTTGATGCGTTTTAATGTTTTAAACCCCAATATTATGTCCTAAGTTTTTAATAATTACTAAATATTGTAATTATATACTATGAGTT
>NZ_CVSG01000084.1 GCF_001179945.1 Candidatus Pelagibacter communis
TATCTGGTTATTACATGAGTAGATTTTTAAATTCTAAAAAAGGTTTTGGAAAATATTATGGAACTATTACAAAATCTGGCGGAGTTATTCTTTTAATTACTGGCATCTTGATTACTACAAATTATATTCAAGTTATAAGCTATTATATTTTGACGACCTTTCCAATTCTCGCTAAAGTTGGTTAATGAGCGAAATAACAGTCCTAGGAATTTTTGTTGCTGACATAAGTTTTTCTGGACCTAAAATCCCATCAATAGGTGAAACTATTTTGGGGAAAAAATATAATGTGGGTCCAGGAGGAAAAGGTTGCAATCAAGCCATAGCAATTGCAAGACTTGGCGGAAATACAAACTTTATAAGTAAAATTGGTAAAGACGCATACGGAGAGTTAGCTCTTAAAACTCTTGAAAAAAATAAAATTTCTACAGAAAATATAATTCAAGACGGTAGCCAACAAACTGGTGTAGCTGGAATTTTAGTTGATCAAAATACTGGAAAAAATGCAATCAATGTAATTGTAGGCGCCCCAAGTTCTTTGCGAATAAATGAAATTGAAAAACAAATTAATTTAATAAAAAGATCAAAAATTTTTTTAACTCAATTAGAGGTTCCAAAAGACGTTACCTTACATTGTTTGAAAACTGCTAAAGAAAATGGATGCATTACTATTTTAAATCCTGCACCGGCATCTGAAATTTCAAAAGAGTTTTATAATAATATCGATTTTTTTACGCCTAATGAAACCGAGGCCGAATTTTATACTGGAATAAAGATTACGAACGATCAAGAAGCCAAACAGGCAGCAGAAAAACTGTTAAATTTAGGAATTAAAAAAGTAATAATAACACTTGGAGAAAAAGGTATATTTTATTCTGATGGAAAAGAGGAAATTAGTTTAAAAGCTAACGCCGTTAAAGCCATTGATACTACTGGAGCAGGAGATGCATTTAATGGAGGTTTAGCTTTTGGTTTATCAAAGGAAAAACCTATTAAAGAGTGTTTAGAATTAGCAAATAAAGTTGCTGGGATATCTACAACTAAACTTGGAGCAGGAGATGCTATGCCTTTTATCCAAAATATAAAGTAACTCTATTCAGGTCTAAAAATTAAACAAAGACCATTATTACAAAATCTTTTACCACTTTTAGTTGGTCCATCGTTAAAGACATGTCCATGATGCGCGCCGCATTTAGCACAATGATATTCTGTTCTTTTCATTCCAAATTTATAATCTATCTTAGTTTTAAATGCTCCAGGCAAAGCCTCAGAAAATGATGGCCAACCAGTACCACTATCGAATTTACTAGTAGAAGCAAAAAGTTTATTTCCACAATTAGCGCAATGATAAAAACCCTTTCTACTTTCTTTAAGTAAATTGCTAGAAAAAGGTCTTTCAGTACCCTCGTTAAACATTATTTCTTTTTGTTTTTTTGTAAGATTTTTATTGATAATTTTTTTTGTATTCGCAAATAGTGAGTTTAATGGAAAAATAAAAGATGAAAAAATTGTTAAGCTTAAATATTTTAAAAAATTTCTCCTCATTCTCCTTTTAAAATCTTATCTAATTCACCGTTTCTGTTCGCTTCCTGAAGCTTATCATTACCACCAATGTAATGATCCCCAATAAAAATTTGAGGAATAGTTCTTACGCCATTGGTTCTTTGTAACATTTCTTTTGCATTAGCTGGATCTGCCCAAATATCTATTTCCTCTATCTCAACATTTTTTGTTTTTAATAACGCTTTAGCTGCCGCACAAAATGAGCAAGGATTGCCAGTATACATTGTGACTTTTTTCATAATTAATATATATCAGTTAATTTAATTTTTTCTCTAAGTTTTTTTCTACCTAACTGAAACTTTTTCCTGTGTTTAATGCTAGTATTGTGTACTCTTTTCCTCCACAAACGGAAGGAGCCTGGTTTTAAATTTTTCCGCATTATTTTAATGACTTGTGACTCATTCTTTCCAGTTTTTTCTTTTATCTCTTC
>NZ_CVSG01000085.1 GCF_001179945.1 Candidatus Pelagibacter communis
GCCCGTGTTGACCTGGTGGGTATGCTCTAGAGTTAAAGGGACTTTTTGGTCTACCCCAAATATTTGCCTTAAGTCTTCGATCAACTTTATGTTTAGATTTAAGTCTTTTAGTCATATTAAATAAATGTGTTTTATAAGCTTTACTAATGATTTGTCAATTAAGCTTTAATGTTATTTTTTACTCAATGTGCTTATAATACTAGCTAAAATCCTTAATTCTTTATCGTTTGGTTCTAATCTATAAATTAAATTATTTATATTTAATATCATTGAGTGCCTTTTCTCTTTAGGAATAAAAAAGTTTTTTTTTTCTAAAAGGGCAATTAAATGAGCTAATAAAGAAGTTATTTTTGATTTAGATGAAACTTTTAAATTCAGTTCATTATTCTTTATTTTTTTATCATTAAGTGATTTAAAGATCTCATAACAAATTATAGTCAAAGAATGAGATAAGTTTAAAGATTTAAATTTAGGTGAAGTTGGAATTTGTAAAATATAATTAGAAAATGACAAATCTTTATTTGATAAACCGGATGCTTCTGGACCGAACATTAAACCCAAGTTAAGATTTCTTCTTTTGATTATTTTTTGAAATTCTTTAAGTGAAATATTCTTTTTATTTATGTCTCTACGTCTTGCACTTAAAGATACGACCAAATTAAAAGGTTCTATTGCATCTTGAATATTATTGAATACTTTCGCTTTATTTATTATATCATACGCTCCTACGGATGTTGCTTTAGCTTTATGATTTGGGAAATTAATTTTAGGCTCTACAATGTAAAGTTTTGAGAAACCAAAATTTTTCATTGCTCTGGCACATGCGCCTATGTTTTCACCTAGTTGCGGTTTTACTAGAATGAAACCAAATTTACCG
>NZ_CVSG01000086.1 GCF_001179945.1 Candidatus Pelagibacter communis
GATTAGTTTCAGAGGCTATAATAAAAGTAAATATGATCAATAATTTTTTAATTATTAAGAGCATTGGAAGTAATGATAAATTAGGTTTGAGAATAAATAAAGAATTTTTTATTCACGATTTTGAAATAAATCAAAATGAGCAACTGGTTTTAAAAATAAAGAAATTTCTCGAATTCCATAATGTTAAACTAAGTGAAAATTTTAGTATAATAGTTAATCAGGGTCCAGGCAGCTTTTCTGGAATAAGAGTATCTTTGGCTATTGCAAAAGGACTGAAAATTTCAAAAAAAATCCAATTATTTGGATATAAAGACACTGATTTAAAGGAATTTGATCAAGAAAATATAGAGAATTTGTTAAAAAAAAATTTAATTGAAAAAAAATTGATAAAACCTATTTATTTAAGTTAAATTAACTTATGAGTATAATAGAGGAAAAGTGTAAGCAAAAAGGTGTGAGGTTAACAGACCAAAGAAAAGTTATTGCTAAAATTCTTTCTGAGTCTAAAGAAATTTATGGATCAAAGGATCATCCCGATGTTGACGAGCTTCACAAAAGGGTAACAGCAATTGACGATAA
>NZ_CVSG01000087.1 GCF_001179945.1 Candidatus Pelagibacter communis
TTAGGTCCAGGTTCTGTTTTGCTTACAGCTCTAGCTGCAAATGGTTTGGTCGGAGGACAGATTATCGGTACTGATGCTTTTGTAACATTAATTAATTGCACAATAAGACTTATATCATTTTGGAATTTAGGTTTGTTAAACTTAGATGCTTTATATGTCGGATCTCTAATTGGTTTAGTTTCTATTTTTGGATCTTATACAGCAAAAAAAATAGCAGATAAACTTGGAGTTAAGATGCATACAATCATTATTGAAGTCTGTGTAGTGCTTGGGGGCGCTGTAATGATCTATAGAGCTTTAACATTCTAGCTAAAAAAACCTGTTTTAAACAGATCGTTTTTTGACATTACTTTGAAGTTATTTAAATTCTTAATATGGTAAATATTTTAGATTTTTTAGGACGAATTTTTATTTCGGCTTTGTTTTTAATCTCAGCTTACAATAAAATATTCAATATAGATAATTCTATATCATGGATGGAAGGTTATGGTGTGCCAGGCTTTTTACTTTATCCCACAATAGTTTTAGAAATTATTTTACCAATATTTGTTATTATTGGTTAT
>NZ_CVSG01000088.1 GCF_001179945.1 Candidatus Pelagibacter communis
CAAAGTGAAAAAATTGAACAAACAAAAAAAACAAAGAGAGTCTCTCGGTTCTGTCAATTTAAGAGCTGACGAAGAAACAAAAAAATATGAGATAGAGATTAAAAAGATGGAAGATGATAGAGCAGATCTATATTCAGCTATCGTCAAACTAAAAACAAGTATCGATGAGTTAAACCAAAAAGGTAGAGAGCGCTTACTTGAGGCTTATACTAAAGTTAATAGAAAGTTTAATGAAGTTTATACAAAACTTTTTAATGGTGGGACTGCAAAAATTGAATTGGTAGACTCTGATGATCCATTGGAGGCAGGTTTAGAAATGTTTGTTTCCCCACCTGGTAAAAGGCTTCAATCAATAACATTGCTTTCTGGTGGCGAACAAGCTTTAACTGCTTTATCTTTAGTTTTTGCTGTTTTTTTAGTTAACCCATCTCCAATTTGTGTCTTAGATGAAGTTGATGCTCCCTTAGATGATGCAAATGTAACAAGATTTTGTGGATTGCTTGATGATCTGACTAAAATTACTAATACTAAATTCATAATAATTACTCATCACGCTTTAACAATGTCTCGAATGGATAGACTTTATGGAGTAACGATGGCAGAACAGGGAGTAAGTCAACTTGTTTCTGTTGATTTACAAAGAGCAGAGGAATTAGTAGCTTAAAATTATAATGAAAATTCCAGATGATTTTAAGACTCGCCTAAAGATTGCAAAATCAAAGCTAAAAAACGATTTAGACAATCATAAAGATAAACGAGGCACCTTTATGGGAAATGCCTTTAAAT
>NZ_CVSG01000089.1 GCF_001179945.1 Candidatus Pelagibacter communis
GATTTTTAAAAGTGAAAAAATTAATAAAAAAAAAATATATCAATTATGTTTAAAAATTAAGAATGAAAAAACTTCTTAGTATTCTAATTATTTTAACACTTATATCGTGCTCATCTGTAAGTAGATTCGGAGCGGGAGTAGATATAACTTTTGATCCTAGGACTATCGGTATGCAAATTGATGATACTATAATGCAAAAAAATTTATCAGCTAGACTTGCGCTGACAGAAAAAAAATATTTTTTATTTATTCAATCTGAAGTGAGAGATGGAAATATCTTTCTGTCTGGAAAAGTAGAGGAACCAGAAGAAAAAATTAAAATTACAAAAATGGCTTGGGAAACTAAAGGCGTAAGATCTGTTAAAAATGCAATTACTATAAAAGGCCAATCTAATTTTAAAAGTACTGCAAAAGATATTTTAATTACAAGCCAACTAAGGACAGCTTTAATTTTAAACAAAAAAACAAAGGCAAGAAACTATACTTTAGAAACTATAAATAAAAACATTTATATTTTCGGTATAGCTATGGACCAAGATGAAAAAAAAGAGGTAGTTAACGAAGCAAATAAAATTTACGATGTAAATAAAGTTATTCCTTCAATTTATCTAGCTAGTGAATTAAGTCGAAGTAAGCTTTAGCTTGAATAATCTATAACGTCTGAAGAATAAGCAGCTATAGAGGCTAGGTTTAAAATCTCAGAAGTGCTAGCTCTCAAAGGTGCAACCTCTATAGGTGATCCCAATCCAATTAATAAAGGTCCAATTAATTTTCCTCCACCAAATACTTTCATTAATTTTGTTGATATTGCAGCGCTATGTAAAGCTGGCATGATTAAAATATTTGCATTGCCAACTATTTTTGAAAAAGGATAAACATCTTGATAAATTGGATTTAATGCTACATCTGGCTGCATTTCTCCGTCAAAATCAAAATCAACTTTTTCTTTTTTCAACAATTCTATTGCGTCTCTCACATGCTTCGTATTTTTTGATATTGGTTTTCCAAAAGTAGAATGAGATAAAAAGGCAACTTTTGGATCGAATCCAAATAACCTCGCAACCCTGACACAAGATTTAGATACTTTAACCAGCCTCTCTGGAGATGGAAAATCCTGAACGTTTGTATCAGCTACTAAAATTGTTTTCCCTTTTAGAGTTATCATGGTCATGCCAAATATTTCTTCTCCAGGCCTCGGATCTGTAACTTTTTTTAGCTTTTCAATGGAAGCAGCATAATGTCTAATGTTTCCTGTTACCATTGCATCCGCATCTTTACATGCAATCATGGATGCACCCCAGGCAATACGCTCGTTCCTTACTAATCGGTCTACATCTCTTTCTAATTGACCTTCTCGTTGAAGTTTTTTGTATAAATGCTTTACATATTTCTCTCTTTTTTCTTTATCTGTAGAATTTACAATCTCAATCTTATAATTTTCATCAAGACCAATATTTTTAAGTTGTTCTTTAATTCTTTTTTCTGCACCAATCAAAATTGGAGTTCCTAATTTATTACGACCAAATTCAATAGCTGCCTTTAACATATTTTCATCTTCTCCTTCGGCGAATATTACTCTTTTTGGATTCTTTCTTACTTTTGCATTGATACCCTGCATAAGT
>NZ_CVSG01000090.1 GCF_001179945.1 Candidatus Pelagibacter communis
TATTCATTGGAGCAATAGCAGGGGTATTAATGTACTTCTCAACAAAACTATTGTTTAAAATGAAAATTGATGACGTAGTTGGAGCCATCCCAGCACACTTAGTAGCTGGAGTATGGGGTACATTAGCAGTGCCATTAACAAATGGAGATGTTACTTTCGGAGCACAGTTCTTAGGAACTATCTCTGTTGTTGTATTCGTATTCATAGTCTCACTAATTGTTTTCCAAATAATCAAAAATACAGTTGGATTAAGAATTAGTAAAGAAGCTGAAAGACTAGGAACTGACAAAGCAGAAGTCGGTGTTATAGCTTACGGTATAAGAGACTAATTAAAAGTTCCCTCCCTCGTTAGTTGGGAAAAATTATAAGGCCTGGTTCGGTTCCCCCGTCCAGGCCTTATTTATTTTACAAACCTCGTATGCATTAAATTCATGCTTCAAAACTCTTAAATTTGATATCAAGGCATCAAAAAAAGGGGGAAACATGAAAAAATTAACTTTCATTTTATTAGGTTGTATTTCTGCTTTAATAATTAGCTCTCAAAGTTACGCAGAAACTACAATGTCACAAGAAGGACAATATATTTTTAACTCACTAGGATTTTATTTGGGTGGAGTGCTAGTTGCTTTCATGGCAGCAGGTTTCTGTATGTTAGAGAGTGGATTAGTGACTACAAAAAGTGTATCGACAATTGCCGCGAAAAATATAGGTAAATTCGCTATATGCTCGCTCGTATTCTTTTTAGTAGGTTACAATTTAGCTTACGGAGTGCCAGAGGGTGGTTACGTAGGCTCATTTACTATTTGGACAGACTCATCTGATGCTGAAACTGGTTATTCAGGATATTCTGACTGGTTCTTTCAAACAATGTTCGTTTGTGCAACAGCTTCTATTGTATCAGGAGCAGTAGCAGAGAGAATTAAGATCTGGCCATTCTTCATTTTTGCAGCTGTCATGGCAGGAATTATCTATCCAATTTCTATGGGATGGCAATGGGGAGGCGGTTGGTTAGCTAGTGGTGGCTTTTCAGATTTTGCTGGATCAACCCTTGTTCATGGGTGTGGAGGTGCAGCAGCACTAGCAGGAGTGATCGTATTAGGTGCGAGAGAAGGAAGATTTGGTAGAAAGGGTGAAAAGAAATCTATGCAACCTTTTGCTGCTTCAAGTATTCCTTTAGTAACTTTAGGAACATTTTTACTATGGTTTGGTTGGTTCGGATTTAATGGATTCAGCCAATTAGCTATGGGAACTTTTGATGACGTAAATGCAATTTCAAAAATTGCAGTTAATACTCATTTAGCAGGAGCCGCAGGTACTTTTACTGGAGCCGCAATTACAAGACTAATCGGAGGAAAAACTGACATCGTGATGATGCTTAACGGTGCATTAGCTGGACTAGTAGCTATTACAGCAGAACCTTTAACGCCTGGTCCAATTACAGCTATGTTTATTGGTTCTATTGGAGCAATAATAATGTATTTCGGTACAAAAATGTTAGAGAGTTACGGTTTAGATGATGTAGTTGGAGCAATTCCAGTACACATGTTTGCAGGAATTTTTGGTACATTAGTAGTTCCACTTACAAATCCAGATACATCTTTTGGTACTCAATTCATAGGTACTGCTTCTGTATGTATCTTTAGCTTTGGATTATCTTGGGCAACATTTACGATACTTAAATCAACAGTTGGTTTAAGAATTAGTAAGGCTGCTGAGAAATTAGGAACTGACAAAGCCGAAGTAGGCGTAACAGCTTATTCTATAAGAGATTAACATAATTTATAAAAGGCTCGAGAAATCGGGCCTTTTACTAACTGTTTTCTTCCCAAATTTTCTCCCAATCTACGTTTGGCGATAGTCCAAAAATAGAGTTAATATTAGTAAAATGCACTGCCAGAGACGGTATCGGCGAAATACATAATTCTTTCTTATAAATTTCATGAAGAGGTTTTTCAAAAGGGGCGTGTTCTTTTTTACACATACTTAAATATTTTTCCCAATATTTTTCTATAATTTTTTTACTTGTAAGAAAAGTACATAGAGACTCACCCACTTTTCTCCAATGATAATTTTTTCCCAAAAAATTTTGAGTTAATTCTGCTTTAGCATACAAATACGGATAGTCAGTAGGACATATAATTATTTCTTTATTTAATTGAGAAGCTAGTCTCTCATATGTAAATATCATTTCACTGATTGAATCCTTTTTGTGCAGATAATCATCTTCAACAAAGTAAATTAAATCCTCCGATTTCTTAGCCTCCAAAAGCGACTGATTGATATTAGCCATATTTGACATTTGATTTGATGAAACTTTTTGTCCACGATCATTTACTTTTTGAATTTCATCTTCAAAATTTGAAACATCTAAGTTTATCAATTCATAATCTGTTTTAAAACTTTGAAATATGTTCTTAATTTTTTCTAAATTTGATCGCGATGAGTTATGATCAATCACTTTGAAATTAATTTTAATTTTCTCAAGCTGTGAATTATTTTTAATTGAATTTAAAATAGAACGTGTTGTTCTTAACGTATATTCAATTTTTTCTTTTTCAAAAAGTCTTTTTTTATTTTGCGTTAACATATTTACACTAGCACAAGTTCGCATAATTATATCTAAAGCTTTGACCGGCCTTGTTATTTTTACTATTCCAAGAGGAAGACTGATTGAACTTTTTCCGATCGTGCTGATTTCTTCATTAATCTTTTTATCAAGTGTTATGATTTCAAAAGTATTTTGATCAATAATCTCAAAGCCAAATTTTCTAAAAATTTTAATAAAAATTCTTTTTAAAAAACTGTTTTTTTTTGAATTTTTAATGTTTTTCATACTGGTAAAATATATATAATAGTTTAAATGTTTGATCTATGAGTATTAAATCTTCACAACAGCTGGTGCAAGAAGCTAATGAAAACATTGAGACATTAAGTGCTAATGAAGTAAAAGATCTAGTTGAAAAAAACGAGGTTTCTTTAATAGATGTAAGAGACATAAGAGAGCTTTGGAAAGAGGGTACAATTGAAAATTCAAAACATATACCAAGAGGCATGTTAGAATTTTGGCTTGATCCTAATAGTTCATACTATCAAGAGAATAAAATAAAAGATTTGAAAAAAATAGTTCTGTTCTGTGCTTTAGGTTTTAGATCAGCACTAGCAACTAAAGCTCTTAATGATATGGGTTTTAAAAATGTTGCTAATGCTAGCGGTGGATTTGATGCATTAAAAAACGCAGGACTTAAAGTTATTCCAAAAGAAAAAAAATAATTTATTTACTTGCTTCTTTTAAAACAAACTCAATTCTATCTTGACCCCAAAAAATTTTGTTATTTGAGACAAATGTAGGTGCACCAAAAACACCTTTTTCATAGGCTTCGCTTGTGCATTTTTTTAAGCTGTCTTTAATTGATGAGGATGTAGCTCTTAAAGCGAAAGTTTTAGGATTCACATTTAGGTTTTTTAATACCTTCTGTATAATTACGTCATCATTCATATTTAATCCATCTTGCCATATAGCATCAAAAATATTATCTATGTAATAACTCTTATAATTATCCTCTTCAGCTACAAAAACTCCACGCATCAAGTTTAAACTTCTTATTGGAAAATAAGAATTAAATTTAAATTTAACATTATTTCTTTCTGCAATTAATTTACAATCTCTTATCATATGTTTAGCTTTTGCGGGTATAAAAGCGGGAGCTTTTATGCCATGTAGATTGTGTAAACCACCAAGCAAAATTGGTTTGTATCTAACTTTGATTGAAGCTTTGTTCTCAATTTTTTTAATCTCTTTGTGCGCAAGAAAAGAATAAGGACTTACAAAGTCAAAATAAAAATCAAATGGTTTAATCATTAAAGCTAATTTTTTTAGCAAAAAATATTCTTATAAACCAATAAAACATTAGACCTACAGGACCTGTAAAATAAGTCAAAATTAGAGATGGTATTGTTAAAATTCTTGGAATGAGATGTCTTTTAGAATCTCTTACAATCCATGCTCCGGCAAACAAACTAATCGCAAGGAAATGCAGCCAAAAAATTAATAATAGAGTTTCATTTGCAAACATTGAATAAAGTCCATCTAGACCACTATATAGTTCAAAACCATCAAAAATATTATTTTCTAAGTACAGATTATAAGAAAAAAAAGTATAGCAGATTGCTAAAAGTAATGGTGCAACGATTGATTGAGCAAGAAAATTTGTTAAACCATGATTAGGAATAAATATTAATAATAACCAAAAAGGTATTACACCCCAATTTGCTACTAAATAAATAGTTTCAGAATTTATTAATTCTATTAGATTATTTATCATTTAAAATAATATAGTATATATACATAATGAATCCCACATCAAATAAAAGTGATTTTGAGGATCTAACTACAAATTTAAAAGATTTAGCATATTCTTACTTGGAGAAATATAGTCCTTCAAAACAACAACTCAAAGTCTATTTGCTTAAGAAGTATTTAACAAAAATAAAAGGTACTAAATCGAAAAAAGAAGTTACCTCAATAATTGATCAAATAATTTCTAACTTAGAAAAAAATAAGTTTTTGAATGATGAAATGTATGCTGACTCAAAAGCCAGGATGTTTTTAAGAAGAGGTTATTCATTAAACAAGATAAATCAGTCCTTAAGAAATAAGGGAATTCAAGATGAGTATGTTAAAAAAAGTATTGATAAAATAAAAGAAAATGAAATTGAACCTGATTTTGTCTCCGCCTTGAAGCTTTGTAAAAGAAGAAGAATAGGACCTTTAAGGCCTGAAAGTAATCGAGAATTATTTTATAAAAAAGATATGGGAATTTTGGCTAGAGGAGGATTTAGTTTTGATCTTTCAAAAAGAGTTTTAGATCTTGATGTGGTAGAGTTTAATAAATTAATCAAGCTTATCTAATTTTCGTTTTTTTTCTTCCTCTACTAAAATTTCAAGCTTTTTTCTCAAAGCATTTCTTACAAGTATAAAAAATAAGACTCCAAAAAAAGTTACAGACAGAATAATTATTAAAATAGTTTTAATCATTTAAATTTTTTGAACGTTTTATCAAAAGACTTGGATTCCTATAATCCTCTTTGCCGTACAGAAAAGGCTTTTCGTCTAATGTTTTTATTATGGCTCCTGCATTTTGAGCAACGGCATGTCCAGCAGCATAATCCCATTCATTGGCTCTCTCTCGAGCAGCATAAATGTCATATTCACCTGTTGCTATTACACAAAATTTATAAGAGCTAGCCATCTTGACAATTGAGGTGACATTGTACTCTTTAAGTTTATTCAAAATTATATCAGACGGCTTTACTACACTTGACAATGCAACTATCTGATCCTTGGGTTGTTTTTTTTTACAACTTATTTTTTTTGTCTTATTATCTTCTATTAGATAGCTTTCTCCTAGACCGTAAGTAAAAAATAGTCTATTTTTTTTAGGAACTCCTACAAGCCCAACAACAGGCACTGTATCGATTACAAGAGCTGCATTCAATGTATATTCATCTTTACCAGCAATGTACTCTTTTGTTCCATCTATTGGATCTATAAGCCAAAAAATTTTTGATTTATTTTTTTTACTTAAATCAACTGTCTCTTCTGAAACAATCGGAATATTTGGTGTTAATTTTAAAATATTTTTTGTTATTAAATCATTTACTCTTAAGTCTCCGTTGCTGACTGGAGATTTGTCATCTTTAATTTCAATTTTTAAGCCTTCTTTGAATATTCTAATTGATTCTTTCCCTGCAAAGTCAAAAGTTTCAATTAATCCTTCAGCTATTTTTTTTAACTCTTCTTTATTCATTTTCTATTTTTTCTAACTTTACATTATTGATATTTATTACTTTTTTGCCAAAATTTTCAAAATTTACTGTAACTTTATTTCCCGCAATTGACTGAACTTGACCTATGCCCCACTCTTTATTTGCAGGATTTTCGACATAATCACCTGGTTCAAAATCAATATGCATTATGGAAAAAAATTAATAAATATACTATACACATTAAAATATGAATTCTCTAGGAATTAATAAAGCAAAAAAAGAAACTAAGGTTGTTGTCGCAATGTCGGGAGGAGTTGACTCTTCTGTTGTAGCAGCACTGATGAAAGAAGAAGGATATGATGTTACAGGAATAACTCTAAAACTTTATGATGATGCAAAAAAAACAAAAGAGGGACGACAATGTTGCGCAGGTCAAGATATTATGGATGCAAAAAGAGTATCAGAAAAAATAAATATCAATCATGAAATCTTATATTATCAAAAAAAATTTAAAAAAGAAGTAATCGACTCTTTTATAGATAGTTATTCATCAGGTGAAACCCCAATACCATGTGTTCAATGTAATCAAACAGTTAAATTTAGGGATCTTTTTAAATATGCCAAAGATTTAGGAGCAGATGCATTAATTACTGGTCATTATGTTTCAAGAGTTCAAAAAAATGGGCATGCAAACATGTATAGAGCTAAAGATTATAATAGAGATCAAAGTTACTTTTTGTTTAATACCACTCAGGAACAACTTGATTACTTAAGATTTCCATTAGGTCAAATTGATAAATCTGAAACAAGAAACATAGCAAAAAAACTTGATTTAAACGTTGCAGATAAACCAGACAGTCAAGACATCTGCTTCGTTCCTAATGGTGACTATAGTTCTGTAATTAAAAAATATAGACCAGAGTCTTTTCAAAAAGGAAAGATCATCGATTTAAATGGAAATCAAATTGGTGATCATGAAGGAATTATTAATTATACTATAGGACAAAGAAAAGGTATTAAAATTTCAAATAAAGAACCTCTTTACGTAGTAAATATTGATGCAGAAAATAATACTATTGTAGTTGGCCATAAAGAAAATTTAGAAATTACAGAAATTCAATTAAGAGACTTAAATATTTTGGCCTCCCAAAAAGAGTTCAAAGAAATTATAAAAATTAAAGTGAGATCAACTGGCAGACTTTTAAACGCAAAAATAAATTTCTCAAATGATTACGTTAGAGTACATATTATTGATAAAGAAACAGGAATTTCTCCAGGACAAGCTTGTGTTTTTTACTCTAAGGATGAAATTGGGGATAAGGTTTTAGGAGGTGGTTGGATTCATAAGACATACAATAATTATTTATCCACGAAGTTAACAAGGTAAAATAAAACACGCATTAAGTGTTTAATTAAATACATTCTCTATGGTTATATATTCTTAATTAAGAGGCAACTCTTAACTGGCCATTTAGGGAAAAACCGAGAGGTTCAAGCTTAAAGGGCAGAAAGGTGAACCTAGTAGCGCTAGAATAGTTCATCGGGAAGGCTTGGCGGTAGCGCCTAAAACGACGAGCCAAAACTACTAAATTTCTGGGCGAAAGCCTAGAAATTTATGTGGTTATTTATCTTTTTAATGTTATCTATCATTAAAAGGAAATCATTTGAGAAAAATAGTAATTATCCTAAAATTTATTATTAAAATAATTTCACAAAATTCATTTTTGAATAAAGCCGTAAGAATAGCGTTTCATAAATTTTACAAGAATAAAGGCAATTTTTTCTATTATGAAAACAATAAATTGTCTTTTTTAGTCCACAGAAATGAGACAATATCGAATTCAATATTTTTGGATGGAGAATTTGAATTTTCAAAATTTGCAAAATCATTGAAATTAATTAAAAAA
>NZ_CVSG01000091.1 GCF_001179945.1 Candidatus Pelagibacter communis
CCACCATTACCTAAAAGAAAGATATAACAATACAAAGGATAAAATCCTAAAGCTGCTGCAATAGCTCCTGCTAAAATTGTTAAAGTTGAGCACCACGCCCAAAATTGATGTGGTTTTGGTTTCAATTTTCTCATTAAATTGCGTTAGTTTAAAAGATATATTTATCTACTATATAAATGAATATACCAGCTGCTATTCCTAGTAGGATCCAATGATAGTTGTTTTTCATCATGCAACGAATTTATTTAGATCTGGTTTGAAATAATTTGGTCCTTTCATAACTTTACCCTTATCATTATAAATTGGTTTACCATCCTCACCTAACTTACTCATATTTGAACTTTGAACTTCTGCAAAACATTTATCTAAATTGATCCCGAATGCGTGTCCAGCTCCATAAGTTACATAAAGAATATCTGTAAGTGCGTCTGCAACCTCTTTAATATCCTTGTTATTGATGGCATCTTTTAACTCTGATAATTCTTCACTAATTAAATCGTATCTTAATGAAGTGATTTTGTCGCTTGGAAATTCAGCTTTTTCTTTTACTTCTTGACCAAACACTTTCATGAATTTTTTAACACTTTCAAAATTACTCATTTCTTGTCCTTTATGTTTTATAATTATCTTATTAAAGTGTATTATAGCAAAGAATCAAAGATGAAATACAGAATAGAATTTGACAGTATAGGG
>NZ_CVSG01000092.1 GCF_001179945.1 Candidatus Pelagibacter communis
ACGGAAAATTATATGCTTTTAGAAACCTTGAAGGGGGTCCAAAAAGAGACCCTAATTTTAAATGGGATTGGAAAGTTTTTAGGGAGGAAAAAAAGAAACTTAAGATTGATTATCCACCTGAACATGTAATAGATAAACAGTTAGTTTTAAAAAATCTTGAAAAGCATAAATCTGACTCATATGTAATGTGGCTTGATCACGCGAGCTTTATAATTAAACTTGGGGATACTACAATTATTACTGATCCAGTTTTTGAAAAAAATTATGGACCTATGATATTTGGTCCAAAGAAATACATAGAGTCCCCTTTAACTCTAAAAGAACTTCCTAGGATAGATTTATTTTTGTTGACACACAATCATTATGATCACATGAGTATTCGTACTATAAAAAACTTTCCTTATAAGAATACTAAAGTTCTTGTGCCTCTTAAACTTGGGAAATATTTCACGAAAAATGGATATAAAAAAAGTACTGTCAAAGAAATGGATTGGTTTGATAAAATTAAAATTAATGATGAAATCACAGTTACAATGCTTCCAAGTCAACATTGGTCCAAACGGTGGATCTGGGGAGATGGAAATACGAATAGATCACTTTGGGGGAGCTTTTTAATTGAATACAAAGGTAAAAAAATCTTTTTTGCTTGTGATACTGGACCAGCACCATTTTACAAGGAATTAGGAAAAAAATTTGGCCCTATTGATTTGGGTTTTGGAAATTTGGGTGCTTACAATTTCT
>NZ_CVSG01000093.1 GCF_001179945.1 Candidatus Pelagibacter communis
AAAAATACAATAACAACTGGTATAATTACTGAATTGTAAAAAGGAGGACCAACTGAAATTTTGTTATTTGAAATTGCATCTGTAAATATTGGGTATAGGGTTCCAAGCAATACTGTAATAAGGTAAAACATCATAAACCAATTATTTACTAAAACAAAAGTTTCCTTACTATTTAAATTTATTTCAATTCTCGCTGGTTTATATTTTGAAAATAAAATGTAAACAGATGCTAAAATCATTAGGCTTAAGAAAACTAAGATGTAAATACCTCTTGTTGGATCATTAGCAAAAGTATGAACTGAATTAAGTATTCCAGATCTTACTAAAAAGGTTCCCGTAACACTTAAAACAAAAGTTAGTAAGCAAAGTATGATAGACCAAAAATATAATACATTTCTTTTCTCTAAAACTAATAAAGAATGTAAAAGAGCTGTCATTGCGAACCATGGTAGGAGCGAAGCATTTTCTACTGGATCCCAAAACCAAAAGCCGCCCCAGCCTAATTCATAATAAGCCCAAATAGAACCGACTAAGATTCCAAGAGTTTGAAAGGTCCAAGAAATTAAAACCCAGCTTTTAATAGACCTTGCAAATGATTTATCAGAATAATTTGTAATCATTGATGCTATAGCGGCTGAGAAATAAATTGAAGATCCTACAAATCCTACATAAAGCAAAGGTGGATGTATTGCCAAAGCAGGATCCTGTAAAATTGGATTTAATCCTAATCCTTCACTTGGTGGAGGGCTAATAAAACTGAATGGATTTGAATTAAATAATATAAAAAATAAAAAACCTAAGATGAGAAAATTTTGTATTATTAAAGTATAAAGTCTATAATTTTTCGGATGATTTTTATTGTAAATTAAAAATAAAAAAGAGAATAATGTTAAAATTATTACCCATAACAACAAGCTCCCTTCATGATTTCCCCAAGTTCCTGAAATTTTATAAAAAATTGGCTTAAGCGTGTGAGAGTTTTGGTAAACAGTGATTAATGAAAAATCAGAGACTAAAAATGCAGACACAAGAGTAAAGAAGCATGTTAAAATCGACGTACTTTGTAGTATGCTAGCTTTAAATATTTTTTTAGAAATTAAATTATCTGCTGTTTTTAGATTATTGTAAGAGTAATAAATAATTAAAGCACTTAATAAGATATTTAGAGATAGTAAAAAGTTTCCAGTATTACTTAACATTGTCACTTAAAATATTCTTTAATTCTGGAGGCATATAATTTTCATCATGTTTGGCTAAAATTCTATCGGCTTCAAAAAATCTTTTATCTTTCAACATTCCCTCGGCCACCACACCTTTGCCTTCGGCAAATAAATTTGGGATTGTTCCTTTAAAGCTTACGCTAATTTCATTTTTGAAATCTGTAATAATAAATTTTATTTCTTGATTATTAATTTCTAAAGTATTTTTTTTAACCATACCCCCTATTCTTATCTTTTTATTATAATTTAAGTCCTGACTTATTTTTATATCTGTAGGTGAATTAAAATATAAAATATTTTTATTCAAGGTATTTAAAATTAGAAAAACACCTAGTATAGAAGCTAAAAGAAAAATTGCTAAAAGAGAGGCTCTTTTTTTTACTTTTTTTGGAAGCATTAAATGCTTTAAATTGTTTTATTATAAGTTGATAAAATTTTTGAAGCAATTTTAGAATTTTCTAAAACAATTTTTTTCTGCTCAGCAGATAAATTTTCAATCTCTTTTGCAAATTCTTTTTCATACTTTTTCAAAGTCTTGCGAGTTTTGTAGTAAAAAACTCCACAAACTAAAAAAGTAATCACAAACGACGACCAAACAAAAATTCCGTAACCGCCCATTGACATTAAATTATTTATCATATTCTTTTTAAATTTTTTTTCTTAATTCTAATGATTTCTGTCTTATATTTCATTAGAAAAATTAACGCACAATACAAAATCAATACAAAAAACATTAGTAATAGAGGCATTAACATTGATGAGTGTATTGAACTTGTTCCACTAATTTTAATACTAGCTGGTTGGTGAAGAGTTGCCCACCATTCTACCGAATATTTGACTATTGGTATATTAATCAAGCCAACAATAGCTATTAAACTTGAAACATTATTAGCTTTGCTTTCTTCCAAAAAATATTTATGTGTAAGAATAAAAAGTAAATAGAAAATCGCCAGAATAACCATTGAAGTTATCCTTGCATCCCAAGCCCAGAAAGTTCCCCAAGTAGGTTGGCCCCAAATAGATCCTGTGACAATAGCGATACAAGTGAACAATAATCCTATCGGAGCTATACTCTTTGCTATTAATGTCAAATTTTTAATTTTGAAAATAAAATTTATTATCGATAGAAAAGCAATAACCGTAAAAGAAGCCAGACCTATCCAGGCAGCGGGAACATGCACATACATTATTCTTACACTATCTCCTTGTAAATAATCTGGAGGAGAAAATATTAAAGCAAACGAAAGAGCAACCAAAAGCAAAACAAAGAAGATAGAATTTATAAAATTTATTAATTTTTCTATCCAAATAAAAATATTACTATTATAAAAAAAATTAAACATTTGTTTTAACTACTATAATAATTTTTTTTTGTGAAGATCTATTATAAGCCCAATTGAGAATTGGAGGGAGTAATATAAGAAGTTTATTCTCAATTGAGCTAAAACACGAAGAATGTACGTAATCTCTGTGTTCCAGATTTGAATAAATGTTGTTTTATTTATGGCGGGAAATAATTAATTAGATATTTTAAAGTAACTTGAGCCTTTTTTGCCCGAAAAAATTTCCTCTATAAGTGGATGCTTCACAGGCTCTTTTGAATTATCGATTAATAAATTCTGCTCTGAAACATAAGCCTCGTAAGTTACGTCATTGCTCTCAGCTAATAAATGATAAAATGGCTGGTCTTTTCTTGGGCGAACTTCTTTAGGTATTGATTGATACCATTCCTCAGAATTATTAAATTCAAAATCCACATCGTAAATTACTCCTCTAAAATCAAAATGACGATGCTTGACTATTTCTCCTATAGAAAACTTTGCATTGTTAC
>NZ_CVSG01000094.1 GCF_001179945.1 Candidatus Pelagibacter communis
GGAACCATCCTAACTCCAATGATCTCAAAACATTTTCCAAATGAAAATAGAAGTAAAGCCGCGGGTCTTGTTACTGCATGCGGTGGCTTAGGTATGTTTATTTTTCCAATATTATCTACTTTGTTTAAAAATATTTCTACCTGGCAGATGTCTTTTATAATATTTTCTGTAATTTTATTTTTGATGTGTATACCTGGTCTTTTTGTAAAATTACCTCAAAATAAAATAACAACAATTAATTCGAATATAGACAATCGAAGCTTAGGTGAAGTCTTAAAAGAGTCATTTGCACATAGAGGTTTTAGATTATTAATTCTTGGATTTTTTGTGTGCGGTTTTCAAATTACTTTAATAGCAACTCATGTTCCGAGATATGTTCAAGATAAAGGTTTAGCAGACTGGACGGGAATGGCAATTTTGGCTTTGATAGGTTTTTTTAATATTATAGGAACACTTGTGATGGGCTATTTAGGAGATAAATATAGCAAAAAGATACTTTTGAGTGGATTATATTTTTTAAGAGGAATAGCTTTAATACTATTTATTTTCCTACCAGCCTCAAATTTATCTGCAGTCTTATTTGGAACTTCTTTTGGATTGTTGTGGCTTGCAACTGTTCCCGCAACTAATGGAATAGTTGCTCAAATTTTTGGAACAAAAAATTTATCACTCCTGTTTGGAATAGTATTTTTAAACCATCAATTTGGATCATTTTTGGGTGCGTATTTAGGCGGTTATTTCTATGATCAGTTCGGAAGTTTTGATTATGCTTGGTACCTAGCAATAGTCCTATCTTTTATAGCCACGGCTTTACATTTACCAATTGATGAAAGACCGATAGCGGCTGTGGATAAAACTATCTAAGGTTGTATTTTGAGTCTCAAAGTGAATCAAAAGTGAATCAAAACGTGAACATTTTAAAGGTCACAACTTCAAATTGTGGATAATTTTTTTATTTAATCATTAAGATCTTTTTTATATGCTTTAAATAACAAAGGAGCAAAAATGTTTTCAACTGAGCTAGGAAAAAAATTAGATAAATATCATTTATTAAAACATCCATTTTATCAAATTTATTGGAATGAAGGTAAGTTAAACAGAGAAATTATCAAAGATTACGCTGAGCAATATTATCAGCATGTCAAAGCATTTCCTAGATACATAAGTGCAACTCACTCAATTTGTGAAGATATTGAAAAAAGAAGAATTCTTTTAGAAAATTTACAGGATGAGGAAAATAAAGATGGTGAT
>NZ_CVSG01000095.1 GCF_001179945.1 Candidatus Pelagibacter communis
TTTCAATAAATTTATGAGTAATTTGAAAGCAACAAAAAGAGAAAATTTATCCTCTGGCTCTAATAACAAATTGAGAGCAAAAGGTTTTATACCTGCGATACTGTATGGAGGAAAAGATCCAAATCAGAATATTTCTGTTAGTAAAAAAGAAATTTCTAATATTATTAATTCTGAAACATTTCTATCAAAAGTTTTAGAGTTGGATTTAGATGGTAAAAAAGAAAAAGTAATACCTAGAGATGTATCTTATAATGTGGTCTCCGAAGAGCCAATACACATCGACTTTATGAGAATAGTTTCAGGAAAAAAAATTATACTTGAGATTCCAGTGAAGTTCATCAATCACCCTGACTCCCCTGGGTTAAAAAGAGGAGGAGTATTAAATATTGTAAGAAGAAAAGTTGAGTTAAAGTGTCCTGCTGAAAATATTCCAGATGAAATAATCGTAGATTTAGCTGGAACAGAAATTGGAACAAGTGTTAAAATTTCATCAGTTAAACTTCCCGATAATGTAATACCAACTATCACAGATCGTGATTTCGTAGTTGCGACAGTAGCAGCTCCGACTGTAATCAAAGAACCAGAAAAACCTGCAGAAGAAACTTCAGCTGAAGGTGCAGAGGGTGAAGCGCCTGCTGAAGGAGCAGAGGCAGCAGCCAAAGAGGGAGATACAACTAAAAAAGATGATAAAGTTAAAGAGGGCTCTGCTGACAAAAAATCTACTGATAAGAAACCTGAAGAAAAAAAACCTGCTGAAAAGAAATAATTAATATGCTTTTACTTGTTGGATTAGGAAATCCAGGCTCTGACTATACTAACACTAGACACAACATTGGCTTTAAAATTATTGATGCCATAAATTTACATTTTAAATTATCAAAGCAAAAACCAAAATTTAAAGGTTTGCTTACAACTGGAAATATTGAGGAGAAAAAAATTTATGCCATTAAGCCATTAACTTTTATGAATAATTCTGGAACTGCTATAAAGGAGTTAATAGATTATTTTAAAATTGATGCAAAAGATGTGATTGTTTTTCATGATGATATGGATATTGATTTTGGTAAAATTAAAGCAAAATTTGGTGGAAGTAGCGCTGGTCACAACGGTATAGAGTCAATAGACAAATTTATAGGAAAAGAATATTCAAGAGTTCGTATTGGTATAGGTCACCCAAAACAAAAGAAGAAAGTTAATAATCACGTACTCGAAGATTTTAAAGAGGATGAGGAAGAAAAAATCAAAGAAATTACTGAAAATATTGTAAAGCAGATACCTACACTCATTGATAAAAAATTGGATTTATTTTCTAGCAAAATTAATCAAAACCTAAATGGGATTTAAGTGCGGAATAGTTGGATTGCCAAATGTTGGTAAATCAACATTATTTAACGCTTTAACTGCCTCTAAAAATGCTGAAGCAGCAAATTTTCCTTTCTGCACAATTGATCCCAATATTGGCATTGTTGACGTAATCGATAAGAGATTAGATCAATTAGCTAAGCTTTCTAGTTCAAAAAAAAAGATTTATACAAACATAACTTTTGTTGACATAGCTGGCTTGGTTAAGGGTGCATCAAAAGGTGAGGGTCTTGGCAATAAATTTCTTTCACATATTAGAGAAGTAGATGCGATAATACATTTAGTGAGATGCTTCGACTCAGAAAAAATTACCCACGTAAACTCAAAAATAAGCCCTTCAAGCGATTTAGAAACTATTAAGACAGAAATAGTTTTGTCTGACCTTGATATTGTTCAAAAAAAACTTGAAAAGGGTAAAAAGAAACTTCTTGAGAATAAAGAAATAAAGATTTTAGAAGAAAAATTAAATCAGCTTGATAAAAACCAAGAGGTAAAGATTAATAATGAAGAAGAAAATAAATTTTTATCCAATATAGGTCTATTGAGTATTAAACCTAAAATAATTGTGTGCAATGTGGATGAAGAGAATTTGTCTAAAGGAAATCAATATACTGAGGAAATACAAAACAAATATCCTAATGAAAAAATAATAAAAATCTGTGCTGACATAGAAGACCAGCTTTCGGGTTTAGATAAGAATGAAAAAGAGGCTTTTATGCAGGATATAGGTTTAAATAAAACTGGATTAAATCAATTGATTAAAGAAGGATATGATCTTTTAAAATTAGATACTTTTTTTACTTCAGGTCCTGAGGAAAGTAGAGCTTGGACAGTAAGAAAAAATACTATTGCTCCAAAAGCAGCTAGTGTCATTCATACCGATTTTGAAAAAAACTTTATTAGGGCGGAGGCTGTATCTTGTGAAGATTTTATAAAATATGGTAGTGCAGAAAAATGTAAAGAAAATGGGAAATTAAGAATTGAAGGGAAAGATTATATTGTAAAAGATGGTGATGTTTTATACTTCAGAGTCAATCCTTGACCATATTTTTTTCATGCTTAAATAAACAAGAATTGTTAAAAGTACTAGGTAAATAATTACCTTAACACCGGTTTTATGTCTCTCTTCAAGTTCTGGTTCAGCAGCCCAAGCCAAAAAAGTTGTTACATCTTTGGCCATTTGATCAACAGTAGACTCCGTGCCATCAGCATATTCAACTAGACCATCCATTAAATTATTTGGCATTTTAATTTTATTACCGGCCATATATTTATTGTAATAAACACCGTCATCAAGAGTTACACCTGGAGGTGGGTCTTCGTAGCCAACAAGAACTGAATAAATGTAATTAGCTCCTCCTTTTCTTGCTTTGACTAAAACTGACATATCAGGCGGGTATGCCCCACCATTTGCAGCTGTTGCTGCCTGAACATTAGGGTATGGGCTCTTAAATTTATCTGAAGGTTTTCCTGGTCGAGTAAACATTTCTCCTTGAGAGTCTGGACCATCCTCTATTTCAAAACTAGCTGCAATCGCTTTTACCTCTTGTTCTGAAAACTCAGGTCCACCAGGTTCTCCTAGATTTCTATAGCTAAGATATTGCATTGAATGGCAAGAAGCACAGACTTCTTTATAAACTTGAAAACCTCTTTGTAGTGAAGCTCTATCGAAGGTTCCTGTTAAACCTTTAAAACTCCAATCCACTTTAATTGGATCAACCATTTCAGCACTATGAATTGGTCTAAATGAGATAAGTAGTAAAAAAGATAAAACGAGTAGTTTTATATTAGACTTTATCATTACCCTTCCTAGCTAAAGATGGTTCTGCTCCTCCGGTTAATACTGGCTCGGAGATACTCATAGGAATTGGATCCGTTTTTTCCAAATAACCGACAACAGGCATAACTACTATAAAATGTAAGAAATAATAAATAGTTCCCACTCTAGCTAATACTAAGTAAATTCCTTCAGCTGGCATTGCACCGACATAACCAAGCATTAGAACGTCTATTACTAATATCCAAAAGAATTGTCTATAAATCGGTCTAAAAACAGCCGATCTAACTTTTGATGTGTCTAACCAAGGTAGTACAAATAAAATAAAAATTGCACTGAACATTAAAATCACTCCACCTAATTTATCAGGGACAGATCTTAAAATTGCGTAAAATGGTAACAAATACCATTCAGGTACTATGTGAGCAGGTGTAACTAACGGATTAGCAGGTATATAATTGTCTGAGTGTCCCAAAACATTAGGCGTGAAGAATACAAATCCAGCAAATATGATCATAAAAACTAAAAGTGCGAAAGCGTCTTTAATTGTTATATAAGGATGAAATGGAACTGTATCTTTAGACGGTTTCTTTATATCAATACCTACAGGGTTATTATTTCCTGGAATATGTAAAGCCCAAATGTGTAAAACCACTAATCCTAAAATTAAAAATGGGATTAAATAATGTAAACTAAAGAATCTGTTTAGTGTTGGATTATCTACAGAATATGCTCCCCATAACCAAGTTGTTATACTATCTCCAACTAAAGGGATCGCACTAAATAAATTAGTTATTACTGTAGCGCCCCAGAAACTCATTTGACCCCAAGGCAAAACATAACCCATGAAAGCTGCTGCCATCATTAATAAATAAATCATCAGACCAATTATCCAAATTACTTCTCTTGGTGATTTATATGATCCATAAAATAAAGATCTAAAAATGTGAATATAAACTGCTAGGAAAAACATAGATGCGCCATTGCTATGAATATATCTGATTAGCCAACCATAATTTACATCTCTCATTATATGTTCTACACTCGCAAAAGCTAAATCTGCATGAGCGACGTAATGCATTGCTAAAACAATTCCTGTAACGATTTGAGTGATTAAACAAAAAGTTAAAATTCCACCAAAGGTCCACCAATAATTTAAATTTTTTGGAGTAGGATAATCGGTAAGGTGTGCTCCAAGAGTAAGTAATGGCAAACGGTCGTTAAACCATTTAGCTGCTTTAGATTTTGGTACGTATTCGTGTTCACTCATAATTTCTTAACCAATCTTTATTGTATTACTGTCAACAAATTCGAACTTCGGTATCTCCATGTTTGTTGGCGCTGGTCCTTTTCTTATTCTGCCTGATACATCATAGTGTGAACCATGACAAGGACAAAACCAACCATTAAAATCACCTTTGTCTTTTAGAGGCACACATCCTAGATGTGTACAAACGCCTAACATGACTAACCATTCGTCTTTACCCTCTTTTACTCTATCTTCATCTTTTTGGGGATCAGGCAAATCGTCCAACTTTACTGCTCTGGCCTCAGCTATTTCCTCTGAAGTCCTTCTTTTTAAGAATACTGGTTTTCCTCTCCACAAAACAGTAATAGATTTACCAGGTTCTATATTACTAATGTCAACTTCTGTCGTAGCTAAGGCTTGCTGAGCTTTATCAGGATTCATTTGGTCAATCATTGGCCAAATAACTGCTCCAACACCCACTGCTCCGACTGTATAGCTAGCCGTAAATAAAAAATCTCTTCTATTAACTTTTTTTTCCTCTTTGCTCATTTATGTAAGTGCTTATAATGTAATTATTAAATAAAACCATATTTTAAAGATTTCTAGGGTCAGAATGACACATAAATTAAGCTTAAATAATGCACATAGTTCTTTACAAACCTGATATCCCACAAAATACTGCAGCAATAATTAGACTTGGAGCCTGTCTAAGTTTGAATATTCACTTGATAGAACCATGTGGCTTTAATTTAAACGATAGCAGATTTAAAAGAGTCGTTATGGATTATGCTGGCTTAAGTAACATTGTTCGGCACAATAGCTTTGAGGCATTTAAAAATAAATATAAGAAATCAAGAATAGTTTTAATGACAACTAAGGCAAAAAAATTATATCATAAGTTTAAATTTAAAAAGAATGATATGCTTTTATTTGGAAAAGAAAGTGCTGGGGTTCCAGAAGAGATACATAAAATGGTCAAAAATAAAATAAAGATTCCTATGAACAAAAAAACTAGATCTCTAAATGTTGCAATGAGTGTTGCGATAGTAGCTTCTGAGGCTTTAAGACAAAATAATTTACTTAAATGATTACACCTGAATTTAGAAAAAAAATGGCTGATAGCTGGTTTTCATATTTACAAACTCAGATTTGTAAAGAATTTGAATATATTGAAAATAATAAAGTAAAATTTTCAAAAAGAGATTGGAATAAAAATAAAAAAAATGAAGGTGGAGGAACTTCATTTCTGTTATCAAATGGGAAAATATTTGATAAAGTTGGAGTTAATAAATCTACCGTTTCAGGAATTTTTCCTAAACAATTTAGATCAAAAATATTAGGAGCTGAAAGAAAAGGTAAATACTGGGCTTCAGGAGTTTCAGTGGTTGCTCATATGAGAAACCCCAAAATGCCTGCAATACATTTCAACACTAGGTTTATAGTAACTTCTAAAGAGTGGTTTGGTGGAGGGATGGATGTAACACCAAGTTATGAAGATCTAAAAGAAAAAAGAATGATACATAATGAATTAAAAAAAATATGTGTCCACAATAAAAAAAATTATAAAAAATACAAAAAATGGTGTGACGAATATTTTTATTTACCGCACAGAAAAGAAGCTAGAGGCATTGGTGGTATTTTTTTTGACTATGAAACTAAAGATTGGATTAAAAACTTTAAATTTGTAAGAGAACTTGGTCTTTCTTTTATCGACATTTCAAAAAAGATTATAAAGAGAAAAGAAAAAATTAAATGGACAAACAAAGATAAAGAAAAACAACTCTTCAAACGGGGAAGATATGTAGAGTTTAATCTTTTATATGATAGAGGCACAAGGTTTGGACTAAACTCGGGAGGAAATATAGATTCAATACTAATGTCACTTCCTCCTGAAGCAAAGTGGAAATAGTTATGGAAAAAGAACCAATTACAGTCAGTGGTCTTCAAAATTTAAAAGCAGAATTAGAAGATCTAAAAAATATTCAGAGGCCAAAAATTGTAGAGGCAATAGCTGAAGCAAGATCTCATGGAGATTTAAAAGAGAATGCTGAATATCATGCAGCAAAAGAACAACAAGCATTAATCGAAAGCCGGGTAATTGCAATTAATGATATTATTGCGAGAGCGAATGTAATTGATGTTACTAAAATAGAAAACGACGGAAAAGTTATTTTTGGATCAACCGTAAAAGTTCAAGATTTAGAAACAGATAAAAAGATTTCTTATAGATTAGTAGGCCAGGATGAAGCAGATATTAAAAGGAATTTAATTTTTTTTAAAAGTCCAATAGGGAAAGCTCTTATAGGTAAAAATAAGGGTGAAATGATAAGTGTCACAACACCATCTGGAGAGAGAAACTTTGAAATTCTTGATGTTGAATACATTTAATTTGAATTTACTTTTATTATCTCTTCGACCTTTTCATTTGAAATTTTAAAATTATTGTTTATCCACTCTTTCTCTAAAGTTTTTAAAACATTTCCTAAACTCTGTCCCTCTTGCATCCCTTTTTGCTTAAGGATCTCTCCATCTATTGGAAATATAGGTACTTTAATTTTTAAAATTTTATTAAAAGTTTTAGTAAAGTCGTTTATTTTCACTTTTGAATTTATTGAAAAATTTATCAAATTTAGAGCTATTAAATGATTTTTTCCATTTAAGTAAACATTTTTAATTAAATTTTTTTCAAAAAATTCTTTATCATTTTTGAGTTTTATTAAATTTTTATAAAATTGTTCTAGGGTCTCTTTGGTCTTATTAGATACGTTATACTTATGAATGAAATATTCATGATTTTCTTTGTCATCAATTAGCATTACAGCCAACAAAATATCTACGTTTACTTTTGAGTATTGATATACCTTTTTAAGTCTTTCTAGTCTGTTTAAATATAAGAATTCAGGAAATATCATTGAAAATATTTCCCTCAAATTGCTACTTTGATTAATTGTTAAAAAGTTTTCTAGACTTAAAATTTTGAGTAATTCAATCAAAATTCTCTCTTTAGAGATTTTTTGTATACCGTCTAGATTTTGTTTAATCGCATCACTAGTTGTTGGTTCAACAATAATATCATACATAACTTTAAATCTAATAAATCTGACAATTCTTAAATAATCCTCTTCTATTCTTTTTTGTGGATCTCCAATAAACTTGATATTTTTATTTTTAAGATCAACTGTACCCATTTGTGGATCATAAAGTTTTCCATTAATATCCATGTAAATTGCATTAATTGTAAAATCTCTTCTTTCAGAATCTTGTTGCCAACTATCAGTATATTCTACCTCTGCATGTCTTCCATCTGTTTTGATGTCTTTTCTTAATGTTGTTAATTCAACTTTGCGGTTTTCAGAAACAATAGTGACGGTTCCATGTTTAACACCAGTGTCAATAACTTTTAAATTTGTGTCTTTAAATTTTTCTTTGATCTGGTCTGTTGCTAAAATTGTTGCAACATCAATATCATCTATTTTTTCATTTGAGAGATGCCTCCTTACACATCCACCTACAAATCTCGCAGCTACTTTATCTTCAGGAATACCCTCTTGTAATTTTTTGAAAATAAATTTTAAATCTTTGTTTCTGTAAAATGGAAAAATAAAGCTTTTGATACTTTTTAAAAAATTTAAATTTAGATTAAACATAAATCTATGGCTGGGGCACTAGGATTCGAACCTAGGATGGCGGTATCAAAAACCCGCTGCCTTACCGCTTGG
>NZ_CVSG01000096.1 GCF_001179945.1 Candidatus Pelagibacter communis
CTTGGCTTGGAACATTTCATTCAATAAGTGTAAAGATTTTAAGAAGACATGCTGAGGCTCTTGGTTATAAAAGTAATTTTACTATTTTAGATACAGACGATCAAAAAAAGCTTTTAAGGAATATAACTAAGGCTGAGGATCTGGATGCTAAGAAATTTTCTCCTCAATTAATCTTATATCATATAGATCAATGGAAAAATAAAGGTTTATTGCCTAAAGATGTAAAACTTGAAAAATCAAGCTCAATTTTAAAATCAATACTAAAAATTTATGAAATATATCAAAATAAAACAAAAGATTTAAACGCTTTTGATTTTGGAGATTTAATTTTATTTTGTGTGAAACTTTTTGAAGATCATAAGGATATTAAAGAAATTTATAATAATAACTTTAAATATATATTAGTTGACGAATTTCAAGATACCAACTTTATTCAAAACAAATGGTTAAATTTACTGGTCAATGAAAAAGAAAATATTTGCTGTGTAGGAGATGATGACCAGTCAATTTACAGCTGGAGAGGTGCTGAAATTAAAAATTTTCTCACTTTTGATCAGATTTATAAAAACTGTAAAGTTTTTAAATTAGAACAAAATTATAGGTCAACAAAAAATATATTGGAAACCGCTTCGAATTTAATATCAAACAATTCAAATAGGGTCGGTAAAAAATTATGGTCGTCGACAACTCAGGGTGAGCTGGTAAAACTGAATTGTTATAGAACAGGAAAAGATGAGGCGCAGGGTATAAGCGATATAATTGAAAAAAAAATTAAAAATAAATATTCATTAAACGATACAGCGATTTTAGTCAGAGCAATCTATCAAACAAGGGAATTTGAGGAAAGATTTCTTCAAGTCGGTATTGGTTACCGAGTTTTAGGAGGTATAAAATTTTATGAAAGGGCAGAAATAAAAGATGCAGTTTCATATTTAAGAATCGTTAATCAAAAATTTGATGATTTGGCTTTAGAAAGAGTTATTGGCTCACCAAAAAAGGGGGTTGGAGAAAGCACACTTAATCTAATCTACAATTTTGGGAAAAAAAATAAATTATGTTTAGAGGACTCTATAATTAAAATTATTGAAAAAGGAGAATTTAAGCCAAAGATTAAAACTACACTTAATCAACTTATCAAGATGATTCAAAAATGGCGTAAAGACTCGCTTAGTATGAAGCATACTGATTTACTCAAATTAATATTAGATGAGTCAGGATATTCATCAATGCTCAAAAACAAAAAAGATTTAGAAAATGAAAATAGATTAGAAAATTTAAAAGAGTTATTACGAGCTATGCAAGATTACGACACCTTACAAGATTTCTTAGAGCATGTTGCTTTGGCTACCTCAATAGATCAAGAGTGGGAAGGAGCTAAAATCAATTTGATGACAATGCATGCGGCTAAAGGTTTGGAGTTCGATGTTGTATTTCTTCCAGGTTGGGAAGAAGGGCTATTTCCTCATCAAAAATCTTTAGAGGAAAAAGGAGACTTTGCTCTAGAGGAAGAGAGAAGACTTGCTTACGTTGGGATTACAAGAGCTAAAAAAGAAGCTTATTTATCTTTTGCAATGAAAAGATCATATCATGGGGATTGGATGGACTCATTGCCATCAAGATTTGTTAATGAAATACCTGATGAAAGTGTTGAAAAAAATGAAATAAGTGAAATTGAGAACGATGAATTTGAGTTTAATCAAGACAATTTCTCAGACTTAAATGAAGACTATAGAAGCCCTGGCTGGGACAGGTATAAAAAAAATAAAATGCTGAAATGGAAAAAATAAGTAAATTAAGAAAAATTTTAAATAGAGAAAAAATTGATGGTTACTTAATTCCAAAAAATAATGAGTTTTTTGGTGAGTACGTTCCTGATTACAATGATAGGTTAAATTATATTAGTAACTTTTCGGGCTCTTACGGTTTTTCTTTAATTTTAAAAAAAAAGAATTATTTATTTATTGACGGAAGATATTCACTACAAGCAAAAAAACAAAGTGGAGATTTTTTCAAAATAATAACTTTTCCAAAACAAATGCCTTTTGACATTTTAAAAAATAAAAAATACTTAATTGGATTTGATCCTAAATTGCTTACGCAAAAAACTATTCAAATATTTTTTGAAAGAACAAATTGTAAATTTAAACCGTTAAATAAAAATTTAGTAGATGAGATTTGGAAAAGAAAAATTCAAAAAAATAAGAAAAAATTTTATATTCTTCCGGGTAGTTCAGTTAGTAAAAGTTATAAGTCTAAAATTAATAAAGTGGCTTCTTATCTTAAAAATAACGGTGCGGATTTTCATTTTATTACTGCGAGTGAAAACAACGCTTGGTTACTTAATATAAGAGGAAAAGACTCAGATTATTCCCCTATTCCAGAAAGCTATATCTTAATTGATAAATACAAAAAAGTGAATTTTTTTTGTGATTTAAGAAAAATATCTTTATCTTTAAGAAGAAAATTTAAAAATATAAACTTTACAGAATTGAAATTTACTAGTGAGATTCTCTCTCGAATTAATAGAAAAAAATTTATAATCGATAAAAATACTTGCTCCGTATACTTTGAAAATATAATTTTAAAAGGAAATAAAGTGTTAGATTTGCAAGATCCAATATATTCATTTAAAGCAATTAAAACAAAAAAAGAAATAGAAAATATAAAATTGGCACATAAGTATGATGGAGCTGCCCTAACAAAATATCTTTTTTGGCTTAAGAAAAATTTCAGAAAGAAAAAAATTACTGAAATCAGTGGCTCTGATAAGCTCTACCAATTTAGGAAGAAAAACAAAAAATTTAAATTTTTAAGTTTTCCTACCATTTCAGGAACAGGTCCGAATGGTTCAATAATTCATTACAAAGCCACAAAAAAAACAAATAGAACTCTTTCAAATGGTGAAATTTATCTAGTAGACTCTGGTGGGCAATATGAATTTGGAACAACAGATGTAACTAGAACAATTTCGCTCAACAATTCAAATAAAAGAGTAAAGAATATTTTTACAAGAGTTCTTAAAGGTCATATTGCAGTTGCTGATTTCAAGATTAAAAATGGTACATCTGGATCAATAATTGATACTAAAGCGAGAAGATTTTTAAAACAAATAGGTCTAGACTATTCTCATGGAACCGGACACGGTGTTGGTTATTTTCTTAACGTTCATGAAGGCCCACATGCTATTTCTAAAAGCAACAAAATTAAACTTCAAGAAGGTATGGTCATTTCAAACGAACCAGGTTATTACGAAAAAAATAAATTTGGTATCAGAATTGAAAATTTAATATATGTAAAAAAAAAGAATAATCGAAAATACTTTGAAAATTTGACACTTGCTCCAATAGATAAAGATCTAATCGATAAAGAAATTCTTAATTATAAGGAAAAGAAATGGATTAACAAATATCATAAAAAAGTATTTGATGGCCTAAAAGGTGCGATGAATAAAAGTGAAATATTAGATCTCAAAAATGCTTGCTCAGCTATTTAAAATTTTTTCCCATTCTTTTTCTGTAATTACTTTAATGCCTAAATTCTTGGCTTGATCTATTTTTTTTTTTGTAGGTTTAGAGTCCCCTACTATCAAAAAATCTAGTTTTTTTGATATCGAGCCTAGTACTTTTCCTCCTTTGTCTTCTGCGATCGTTTTTGCCTCAGATCTACTTATCTTTTTAAATCCTCCAGTAAACATCAGTCTTTTACCAGAAAAAATTCCTGATTTTTTTTTTAATTCAATTTTAGATATACTTAATTGATTAATTAAGTTTAAAACTATCTTTACATTTTTACTATCAGAAAAGAAATTTTCAATTGACTCTATTTGTGTTTGCCCTATTCCATCTAAATCAACTAAATTTTTTAAAATTGACTCTCTATTTTTGGATTTAAACAAATTAGAAAATTGTTCAATTGAAACAAAAAAAGACGCCAAAATTTTAGCATTCTCTTGGCCTATATGTCTTATACCTATTGAGTAAATAAATCTGTCTAAGCTTATATTATTTGATTTATTTATTGCTTTTTTTAAATTCTCTACAGATAATTCGCCCCAACCTTCCAAAGATCTTATTTTTTTGTAATTTAATTGAAATATATCGCTAGGCTCTTTAATCAAACCTAAATTCCAAAACTGATCTATCACTTTTTTCCCTAAACCATCGATATTAAATGCTTCCTTAGATACAATATGTTTAAGTTTTTCCCTTGCTGTGAATTTACAATCATATCCCTTTGTACATCTTCTTACTGCATCTTCTTTTTGAGTGCTTTTACTTATTTCTTTAATTGTAATTGAACCACACAAACACTTATTGGGAAAAATAAATTTTTTACTACTTTTACCTCTTTTTGAGGTATCAACATTTAAAACTTGCGGAATGACATCACCTGCCCTTTGAATTAGCACAGTGTCACCTAATCTAATATCTTTTCTTTGAATTTCTTCTTCATTATGTAATGTTGCATTAGATACAACAACACCACCTACTGTGACTGGTTCAACTTTTGCTACAGGTGTAATTGCACCAGTTCGACCTACTTGAATAACAATATCTTTAATTTTTGTTACTGCTTTTTCTGCTGAAAATTTATAAGCGATAGCCCATCTTGGAGAACTGGATGTAGATCCCAATCTTTTTTGTAAATTTAAATCATTTACTTTAAAAACTAATCCATCAATATCATAATCTAAAGAAGATCTTTGTGAGTCAATTTTATTATGTTTTTTCTCTATTTCATCAATATTTCTAGTGATTTCTGATAATGGGTTTACAGAAAAACCCCAGTTAGATATTTTAGATAAAAATTCTGATTGATTTGAAAATACCATTGGTTCAATCGCACCGAAACCATAGGCAAAATATTTAAGAGGTATCTTTGAAGTTTCTCGTGGATCTTTTTGTCTTAAGGACCCTCCTGCAGCATTTCTTGGATTAGCAAATTTTTCCTTTATCTCAAAAAAATCCTTTTTACCTATATAAATCTCACACCGAATTTCAAGCAGTCTAGGAATGTTATCGCCTTTTATTTTTTTTGGTATTTCTGAAATTGTCTTAAGATTTGCAAGAATATCCTCACCAGTGATCCCATCTCCTCTGGAAAGACCTTTGACTAAATTTCCGTTTTCATAAACCAATGTTGCTGAAATTCCATCTATTTTTGGCTCACAGTAAAACTCGATATGATTTTCAGAATAATTTAGATAGTTTTTAATTTTTTTAATAAAATCAATCATATCCTTTTTATCGAAAGCGTTGGATAGTGAGAGCATTGGCTTTAAATGTTTGATCTTTTTAAATTTATTTTCTGGTGGGGATCCAACTAAATTTTCAATTAATTTTAAATCTTTTAAAAACTTATATTTCTCTTGTAAATATATAATTTCTTTTTTAAGCTCATCGTATTCTTTATCTGATATAATTGGATTATCTTTATTAAAATAGAGCTTATTATGTTTTTTTAATTCATTAATTTTTTTTTTAAAATTTTTTGTGACATTGGTTTTATTTATCATTTAGTTTATCTAATTTTTTTTATAATTTTTTTATACCAACTATCATCTTTTTTAATTACTTTATTATTAGTAAATTCATAATTTTTATTTAAAATTTTGTATGATTGTTCGAACCATTGACTAGAATTGTAATTATATCCTAAAATATTAGCATATTTTTTTGCCTCATTTTCTAAACCAAGATGATAATGAATTTCTACTAAACGATGGAGAGCTTCCTCAACGAAAATAGTTTTGTCATATTTATTTATAATAATTTTTAGTCTTTGAATTGCAGGTATCCATTTTTTTATAGAAATATAATACTTTGCTACATAAAGTTCCTTAGCAGCAATTTGATTTTGAATTAAATCTTTTTTAAATTTTAGGTCTATTGCATACTCAGTGTTTGGATAATTTTCGAGAAAAAAATTTATTTTTTCTTCTGCTTGTAATAAAGGTTTTAAATCTTTTTTTTCATCACTAATTTGTTCAAAATAAATTACTGCCTGAAGGAAATGCGCGTATATTATATTTTTATCTGCAGGATATGTTTTAAAATATCTGTCTAAATTTTCAGTAGCTTCTTCGTAAAAGTTCAACCCGTAAAGTGAAAAAATAGACATAATTGCAGATTTCGCTGCAAACTCTACTTGCTCAAAATTTAATTCCGCATCTGAAAATTTTTTATTTGCGAAAAAAAAATCGTTAATTTCAAATGCAGCTAGGCCTTCTTTATACAACTCATATGGGTTATTTTTTTCCAATGGTTGATAAATAATTTCCTTATCATTTTTTGAACAAGCGCTAAATATGATTAAATAAAATACAATTATAGATATTTTTTTAAACATATTGAATTAATAACAGATTAAAATTAAAATAATATGTTAAAATTTTTCTCTAGGCGCTTGCAGCTAATTTAATTGATTGCGAATTGTCGATCTTTTTTGAGACAACATCATCTTTAAGTTCAAGAACTGATATAGATAGTTTCTCATTTAATAGTTTTTTTAAAAACGTATTTGTAAGAGCATGGCCTCCTTGATAACAATTTACTTTACCAAGAACTCTGTAACCTGACAAAAGAAAATCTCCAGCTAAGTCTAAAATTTTATGATTTGCAAATTCCTTCTCATTTCTCAATCCTTGATCATTTAGCACTTTATCATTATCAACTACGAGTGCGTTTTCCAAAGAACCACCTTTTGCCAAACCAATTTTTTTAATTTTTTGGATGTCTTCAAATAAACAAAAGGTTCTTGACTCGCATATTTCTTTTAAATCATCAATTTGAAAATTTATTTTATTACTTTGATTTCCGATAATTTTATTCTTATAACTCAATTTAAAATTTACTTCGAATGACTGATTATTAGGCTCTATAGAAATATTTTTTTCACCATCATTTAGAGAAATTTTCTTTAAAACTTTAAGATATTTTCTTTTTTTGTTTAAAGTTTTAAGTTCAGTTTTTTTGAATATTTCTACAAAATTTCTAGCTGAACCATCCATGATCGGAACTTCCTCACTGTCTATCTCGATTACAGCATTATCAATTTCTGAAACATAAAGAGCTGCAAGTAAGTGTTCGACTGTTGAAACTTTTGTACCAGATTTATTTTCTAAAGTTGTGCACAATCTTGCGGATGAAACACTTTTATAATTTGCCAAAATTACATTATCCTTTTGCAAGTCTACTCTCTTAAATATTATACCTTGATCTTCTATCCCTGGATAAATTGTCATTTCTGCTTTTTTCCCGGAATGCAGACCTATGCCTCTAAAAGAGATTGGTTTTGTAATGGTTTGTTGGTATACGTTTAACATCCACAACGTTATACATAACTAATCTGTTTCCATTAAAACAACTAATGTTTCTAAAAAAAACAAAATTTAATCAAATAAGTAATTGAATAATCTTGCTAATATTGACTTTTTTTCTGAGATGATAGGCACTGCCTCTTTTTTCCACCCAAATTGAACAATTTCATTTGCATTTAAATACAAGTTGTTAAATTCCTTATTTTCAATAATTCTCAAAAGAAAATCACCATTGTTTGATAAAAAAAATTTAAAAGAATTTATAAATTTTTT
>NZ_CVSG01000097.1 GCF_001179945.1 Candidatus Pelagibacter communis
AAACTTACTTGTTTGTTAGGATCAGCTCCGAATTTAGTTGAGGAGCCTGAAAAAAGTTTTGAATTAGAAAGGACTTGAGCATGAACTTCTAAACCTATAACTACTTCATACTTCCCTTTCTCACCATTTATAAAATAATCAAATTTTTCTTTGCTCATGACCACCACTTTTTAATTTCATTTTTATAACCACAATTCTTCTCGAATGCGTAACCAATATTAAGAATTTTTTGCTCATCTAAAGCTTTACCTATCAATTGTAAACCAAGTGGGTAGCCCTGTTTATCTAATCCAGCAGGTAGAGATAAGGCTGGTAATCCAGCTAAATTTACAGGTACCGTAAAAATATCATTTAGATACATTGATACAGGATCATTAGTTTTTTCTCCTATCTTAAATGCTGAGCTTGGTGTTGAAGGTGTTAAAATAGCATCAACTTTTGTAAAACTATCATCAAAATCTTTTTTTATTAATTGTCTTACTTTTTGGGCTTTTAAATAATAGGCATCGTAATAACCAGAAGATAAAACATAAGTGCCTATTAATATTCTTCTCTTTACTTCATCACCAAATCCTTCTGATCTAGTGTTTTCATACATTTCAATTAAATCTTTTCCTTTTTGTGATCTGTAGCCATATCTTACACCATCATATCTTGCTAGATTTGATGAAGCTTCTGCAGGAGCAACAATATAGTAAGTAGGCAAAGCATATT
>NZ_CVSG01000098.1 GCF_001179945.1 Candidatus Pelagibacter communis
GATTAATAGTTTCTAAAAAATCTGCAGCTTGAGTTTCAATAGTTAGATAACTAGTAGCTACAAAAAAACCTAATACAATCGGAAAAAATTTAGCTGGCCCCTCCATAGACTTTACAAGGGTATTATCAAAGTTATTTGAGGTTTTTGATACGTAGTTCTCCAACCTTTTTATTACGAATTTTGAAAATATTCCTCTTAAAAAAAGAAAAAATAAAAAAATTATTAAAGCAATAATAATTTCAGAAATATTAACTCCCGAAATACCTTTATTCCAAACATCTAAAAATAATATCTTAAAATTTTGCAATACTTCCATCTAATTACCAATTTTTATAAGTTCATCTCCAGCTTCGAAGGTTTCTAAATTTTTCCATCCAGCTTCTTTGAAAACATTTATAACTTTTTCACTTATACACATTACTCTTGAGCCTGTCATCAGTCCATTGAGTGAGTACTTTTTCGCTAAATCAATAAAGCTTTCTGCGCTCCTCTTTGAGTAAACAAAAATTATGTCAGGAGGATGATCTTTAATTAAATTATTAGTATCCTCATTTAATTCTTTAATTTTTTCTGAAGTATAATTGATAATTTTATCTATTTGAAAACCTTCCTTTTGTAGCTCTAAATCCAAGTCTGAAGCAATATTATCTCCACAAATATACGCTAAGAATTTTTTTTTATCTAAGTCACCTGAATTTATAATAATAT
>NZ_CVSG01000099.1 GCF_001179945.1 Candidatus Pelagibacter communis
GTTCCGACGTAACGGGCTAATTTATAAATGCAAATCAAAAATTTGCACTTGCAGCTTAATTAACTAGTTTAATTAAGTTACGGGGTCCGGGGCACCTGGCAACAGAACGCCCCCTTTTAATCGTAATATCCAATTTCTTTTAAATATTTCTTGGACATAACTGGAAAAAGATAAGCATCAGAGTCCGTTGGTATGTTTTCCCATTTAAATACTTTTTGAGGGGCGGTATAACGGAATGCAGACATCGATAAATGATAAGTTTTTCTTAACAATTGATCTTTAATAAATTCATAAATAGGCATAGCGCCTGATGCATCCCAATTAGAAGATTTTTTTGTCATCATATAATCTTTTAAGTTTAAATCTTTAATCACATCTAAAACAGTTTTTTTAACTTCTTCATTGTTAGGTATTGCAATACCTAAACTAAAATGTTGACCACCTTTGTGCATCCCTGTTGCACCAGATAAACCTATAACTTGTCCTTTTTTAACCCAAAAATTATTATTTATTAAATCTTCACTATAACCACCACAATCTTGGGGTCTGTTTTTTTTCCAACCCCATTCATATTCTTTCGAAAGTTTACAATCTCCTTTGTTAAATCCTTTTACAAAGTTTGTTTCTTTTAAATGATAATAAAGAATTAAATTTCCTTTTTTATCTATAAAATATATTTTAACATCATCAAAGGGTTTCATGGTAGATCCAGTTTGATAATGATCTATTCCATGTTTTTTGCCCATTGATTTTGAACCTTTTGCACTTTTTTGTTCAGCACCACTATCTTCAATACTAACTACTTTCATGTCTGTAATTGCTACAACAGGTGTTCCTCTTTTGACATTCATAGATGTTCCTCTTTTCCGTTTGTAAGCAGAACAATTAGGACAACACTTTCCACCTTTTATACCATCGTGTATTTGTGCAGATGGTCCAACCTCAACTCCATTAAAATTACAGGGTAAGGTTTTATAAATTTTATGTTTTTTTGCTGCAAACGAATGCGAAGTAAAAATAGAAAACATCAAAAATAGAAAAACGTATAGAGATAATCTTTTCATTAAATAATTTTATCCAATTTTACAACGAAGTAATAGATCAAAAAACCAAATAAAAAGAAAATAAGTCATTCTGACAACGAAGTTTACAATGAAGTAGTTTGATAAAGTAAGCAAATATGCTATTTTCTAATCTGTTACCGGGCAACAGAACGCCCCTCTTTCAATTTAGAATTGTTGTATATCAACAAATCTTATCTAAAATGTTCTACGAAGATTACTACGAATTTTCTACGAAGTTTTAAAACCAATTTTAAGTTATTTCTTTATGAATTAATAATTTCAATTTTCTTATCTTTCAATTTTAAAAATATTTTATTTAAACTTATTAAAACATTGGTTTTTTTAAAAT
>NZ_CVSG01000100.1 GCF_001179945.1 Candidatus Pelagibacter communis
GTAGTTCCGGCTCCAATACCGACTGCAACAGCTATTGCTATGAAGTATATTGGCCATGATTTTGCAATCGCTGCTAACGCTTCTGGTGAAATTCTACCCGCAAAATAAGTATCGACTAGATTATAAAAAGTTTGAAAAAGGGATCCTGTGCTTGCAGGTATAGTCACTTTTCTTAAAAGTTGCCAAATTGAACCTTTAGTCAAATCCATAATTAATATTCCTTTTGAAATTTATGCTTTCTTCCAGCTTTTTTAGCAAGATCAATTTGATTTTGCCTCATGCGAAATCTTGTTTTTTGTGAATTTGAGAGTGTGTCATAACACCTTGGGCACGAGACCCCCTCCTCAAATTTGTAAGATTTTTTATCTTTTGTTGAAAAAGTCATTCGACATCCACTGCATACAGAGTAAGTTCCATGTTTTAATTTGTGTTTAAGAGATACTCTATTATCAAAAACAAAACATTCTCCTTTCCATAGACTGTCTTTCCTCTCAGTTTTTTTCAAATAATTAAGTATTCCACCTTTTAATTGAAAAACATTTTTAAAACCTTTTCTTTTTAAAAATATGGAGGCCTTTTCACATCTAATTCCTCCAGTGCAGAACATTGCTACAGGTTTGGTTTTATCGATTTTTTTTAGATATTTTGGAAAATCTCTAAAATTTTGAATATTTGGATTTTTAGAATTTTTAAAGGTACCCACATCATATTCAAATGGTTTTCTAGCATCTATAACTAAAGTTTCTTTATTTGAAATAAGTTTATTCCATGACTTTCCAGAAACATATCTATTAAGTTTTTTATTCTTCGGGTTTATTTTTAAACCCAATGGAACAACTTCATTTTTGATTTTTATTTTACCTTTGTGGAATGGTTGAAAAAGACTCTTAGAAATATTCTTACTATCAAAATCTTTCAATCGAAACTGTCTTTTTATAATCTTTATTATTTTGCTAATATCATCTTTTTTGCCTGCAATTGTTCCATTTATACCCTCTGCCGATAAAATTATTGTGCCCCTCACATTTTTTTTTAAAATTTCTTTTTGAAATAGAGATTTATATTTTTTCAAAAATTTAATCTTTTTAAATTTATAAAAACCAAAAACTGTATACATTATTTTTTAATACAAATTGTAAGTCCATCACCTATTGGAATAATATTTTTTGCAACTCTGTTATCTTTCTTAATGTGTGTATTAAATTCCCTTA
>NZ_CVSG01000101.1 GCF_001179945.1 Candidatus Pelagibacter communis
AAAATTTACTTCTCGAGATACAACAGAGTTTCATCCCGACAAGATAGAAAACTTTCCTGAAGCAAAAAAAGTAATGGAAAAATGGTTAAAAAAGAGTGCTCAATTGCATAAAAATTTTGAAGAATTTCAAACTGTAAAAAAATATCAAAAGTTAGATTTAAGTGATATCCTGCCACAAAATTACAAATCAAAAAATAAAAGTACAAAAAGTAGTGTTACTAAAGAATTGATAAAGCTTAATGAACTTTATAAATCTGGTGCTTTGACTAAAGAGGAATTTGAAAAAGCCAAAAAAAAAGTACTTAAATAGATTTAGCAGTAAAATATAAAAAATTAGGAAATCTTTTTTTAAGCTCTCTCAAAGCAAATTTTGAGTTTCTTTCATTATTAAAAATTCCATAACACAATGATCCTGATCCAGTCATTCTTGATAAATGACATCCTTTTACACTGTTAATATTTTTTAATAATTTTTTTATGATTGGGTGTTTTTTTTCAACAACTAATTGTAGGTCATTTTTGGAATTTTTAAGATAATTAATAAAATCTTTTTTCGAGTGAAAATTACTTTTTTTAAAGATCTTTAATTTTGAGTACTTTTTTAATCTTAAGTATACACTTTTGGTAGAACTTTTAATTTTTGGGAAAACAAGTAAAAAGTAAAACCTGTGTTTTTTATCAATTTTTACCACAGATTTTAAATCTTTTTGAAAACCTAAATTGTAAGAAAAAAGTCTAAAATCAGATCCAACCTCTTTAGTAATTCTATCGAAAATCTTTTTATTAAATTTTTTTTTTGCAAAATGATTAAATAAAGTCGCTGCATTACCTGTTCCTCCACCAAGACCTGCAAAGACTGGGATTTTTTTATTTACTTTTACAGAGTAATAATCATGAATAATTTTATTTTTTCTCATTATTTTAAGTACTTTTTTG